>NZ_JBJIAO010000014.1:0-127102 GCF_045310825.1 Mycobacterium sp. SMC-21
CCCAGCCAACCAGACACCCGATCACAGGACCAACCGAAAGCAGCTGATCGTCCCTACACCGTCAAGTGCGAAGAGCCGGTTAAGCGTCAGCTGTGGATAGAGGTTGACGCGCCGTCGGCGACCCGACCGCCGGCCCTGGTTTGCCGGAATCGGCCGCCGAATAGGCGGCCGATTCCGAATACGTCCTGGTCAGGACGCGGTGAGCTCGATTCCAGCAAGTACGACGACGTTGTCTCGGCTCGGCGCCGTCAGCACGCCGGTAATTCGTTCACCGTCACGCCAAAGGTTGGCCTGCAAGGTTTCACCAGGGATGACGGTGCCCGCGAAGCGCGCGCCGTAGGACCGGACCCGGCCGGCGTCGCCGTCGAGCACGTTGTCGACGATGGCCTTGCAGCCGATGCCATAGGTGCACAGACCGTGCAGGATCGGGCGGTCGAAGCCGGCGGCCTTGGCGAACGCCGGGTCCGAGTGCAGCGGGTTGCGGTCACCGCAGAGCCGGTACAGCAGGGCCTGCTGCGGCAGCGTGGGCAGCGCGATCTGTAGGTCCGGCGCGCGGTCGGGCTCGGCCGCCGAGGTCGACGGACCTCGGTCGCCGCCGAAACCGCCCTCACCGCGGGCGAAGATGGACCGCTTCTGCTTCCACAGCGGAGCACCGTCGAGGGTGGTCACGGTGGTCTCCGACCAGATGACTGCGGCCTTGCCCTTGTCCCAGATCTCGGTGAACCGGGTGACGGCGCGGCCCGTGCCCGACGGCGGGATCGGCGCATCGGTGTAGATGGCCTCGCTGGCGTGCAGCACCCGGCTCAGTTCGATGTCGATGCCCGGAAACTTGACCGACGGCGCCTTGGTCTCGTGGAAGCTCTGCGCCACGTTGCCGAACGTCGGCAGCACCTGGGGCTTGTCGTCGATCAGGTAGCGCAGCTCGCGCTCGCTCATCGGGTCGGCGCCGGCACCCAGGCCCAGGTGGTAGAGCTGCACATCGCTGCTGCTCCACGAGAATTCGACGGGTGCGAGTTCAGCTCCGATGGCCTCGTCGAGATTGATCGGCATGTCAGCCCTTTCCTGCCACGTGAAGTGCCGCGAGGTATCCGAATGTCATGGCGGGGCCGATGGTCCCGCCGGGGCCGGGGTAGGTGTGACCCATGACCGGTCCGCTGACGTTGCCAGATGCGTACAGGCCCTCGATCACCGAGCCGTCTTCCCGCAGCGCGCGGCCGTGGATATCGGTGACGATGCCGCCCTTGGTGCCGAGGTCGCCCGGCACCATCTTGGCCGCGTAGAACGGGCCGTGCTTGATCTCGCCCAGGTTCGGGTTCGGCTTGTTGGTCGGGTCGCCGTAGTACCGGTCGTAGGCGCTGTTGCCACGGCCGAAGTCCTCGTCGACGCCGCTACGGGCGAAGCCGTTGAAGCGCTCGATGGTGGCCTTGAGCTCGTCGACGGGCAGGTTGGTGAGCGCTGCCAATTCTTCGATGGTGTCGGCCTTGACGACGACGCCGGCCTCGGTCCACTTCTTCGGGATGCGTTGTCCCGGCTGCAGACCCGCGAAGATGTAGCGGTTGCGGTACTGCTGGTCGAACAGCAGCCAGGCCGGCACGTTCTCGCCCGGGCCCTCGCCCTGGCCGTACTGGCCGCCGTACATGTGGTGGCAGGCCTCGACATACGGCATGGACTCGTTCATGAACCGCTTGCCGTTCATGTTGACGATGATGGAGCCGGGGGAGTTGCGCTCCGATAGGGCGAACCACGGGTTGTCGGGCAGCGGCACCGTCGGGCCCCACCAGGCGTCTTCCATGATTTCCAGTGCGGCGCCGAGCTTTTCGGCGGCCAGGATGCCGTCGCCGGTATTGGCCTTGGCGCCGACGGTCCAGTCGGTGGTGATCGGCTGGCGCTGGTACTTGGTGCGCATCTCCTGGTTCTTCTCGAAGCCACCGCTGCCCAGGATCACCGCACGGCGGGCCCGGATCAGTTGCGGCTCAGCGCTTTCCGGAGCGTTGGTGTCACGGACATAGATGCCGGCGACCCGGCCGTTCTCGTAGTACAGGTCGGTCAGCGCGGTGTTCAGCTGCACCGGGACGCCGGCCTTCTGCAGGCCGATGCGCAGCGGGGCGATCAGGGCGCGGCCCATACCGACGAGGTTCTTGCCGGTGGCGCCGGCCCAGGTGGCGCGGATGCCGACCTTGAGGCTGCGCAGCACGCCGCGCGGGTGGCGCTTGAGCTGGTTGAGCCGGACGTAATCCTGTTGCATCACAACCATGTTCAGCGGGACCTTGCCGTAGGCCGGCTCCAGGCCCTTCTCGTCGACGCCGAGCTTCTTGGCGTTGAACGGCTTGGGCTCGACGGACCGTCCGCCTGCGCGACCGCCCTCGACCTCCGGGTAATAGTCGGAGTAGTTCGGCACCCAGCACAGCTTCAGCGGCGAGTTCTTCAGAACGAAGGACAGCATCTCGGGGCCGCGCTGCAGGTAGGTGTCGATCTTCTCCGCGGGCACCACGTCGCCGACGATCTTGTGCAGGTAGGTGCGGGCCGCTTCCGGGGTGTCCTTTACCCCCGCACGCTGCAGAATCTCATTGTTCGGGATCCAGACGCCGCCACCTGACCGCGCAGTGGAACCTCCATAGTGTGGGGCCTTTTCAACGACTACTGTCGAAAGGCCCTGATGGGCTGCGGTGAGGGCGGCGACCATACCGGCTGCACCGCTGCCGACGACGACAACGTCGTACTCCTGTCCAGTCATGTAGAACACGTTATAGAATTGCCCGGCCTGTGGACAACTGCGCCGGTCCATGAAGTTAGGGGAATTCACGAATGCTGTCCGACAACGTGCGTGCCGAGCTCGCCGCCGCGCTGGCCCAAGCCGAGCGCAGCCGGGTCGCGATGACGCCGATGACCGACGACCATGCCGACATCGACGTCATCGACGCGTACGAGATTCAGCTGCTCAACATCCGGCAGCGGGTCGCGGAAGGTGCCCGCGTGGTGGGACACAAGGTTGGTCTGTCCAGCGAGGCCATGCAGAAAATGATGAATGTGGACGAACCCGACTACGGGCACCTCCTCGACGACATGCAGGTATTCGAGGACAAGCCCGTGCTGACCTCGAATTACCTGTCGCCGCGCGTCGAGGTTGAGGTCGGCTTCGTCCTGGCCGACGATCTGCCGGGCGCCGGTTGCACCGAGGACGACGTGCTGGCCGCCACCGCCGCCTTCGCGCCCGCCATCGAACTGATCGACACCCGCATCACCAACTGGCAGATCAAGCTGTGCGACACCATCGCCGACAACGCGTCCTCGGCCGGCTGGGTGCTCGGCAAGGAGCGGGTGTCGCCCAAGGACATCGACATCAGGAACATCGATGCCGTGCTCAAGTGCAACGGTGAGGTGCTCGGCGAGGGCCGCAGCGACGCGGTGCTGGGCAACCCGGTGACCGCGGTGGCGTGGCTGGCCCGCAAGGTCGACCAGTTCGGCGTGCGTCTCAAGGCCGGCGACGTGGTGCTGCCGGGTGCCTGCATGCGGGCGTTCGATGCCAAGCCGGGTGACGACTTCGTCGCCGAATTCGCCGGATTGGGTTCTGTCCACCTGTCTTTCGTGTAATACCCAAAGTTTCTATAGAGGAGTGAGCATGCCGTCCAAAGCGAGCGTCGCGATCGTCGGCTCGGGAAACATCAGTACTGACCTGCTGTACAAGCTGCTGCGGTCGGACTGGCTCGAGCCGCGCTGGATGATCGGTATCGACCCGGAGAGCGAGGGCCTGGCCCGCGCCCGCAAGCTGGGTCTGGAGACCAGCGCAGAAGGGGCGGATTGGCTACTGGCCCAGAGCGAGAAGCCGGACTTCATCTTCGAGGCCACCAGCGCCTACGTGCACAAGGCCTACGCGCCGCGGTACGAGGAAGCCGGCATCCGGGCCATCGACCTGACCCCGGCCGCCGTCGGCCCGGGCGTGATCCCGCCGGCCAACCTGCGGGCGCACCTGGATTCGATGAACGTCAACATGGTCACGTGCGGCGGCCAGGCCACCATCCCGATGGTCTACGCGGTGTCCCGCGTTGTCGACGTGCCCTACGCCGAGATCGTGGCGTCGGTGTCGTCGGCGTCGGCCGGCCCCGGCACCCGCGCCAACATCGATGAGTTCACCAAGACCACGAGCGCCGGTGTGCGCGACATCGGTGGCGCCAGGGACGGCAAGGCCATCATCATCCTGAACCCGGCCGATCCGCCAATGATCATGCGCGACACCATCTTCTGCGCCATCCCTGAAGATGCCGACCACGCCGCCATCACGCAGTCGGTCAAGGACGTGGCCGCCGAGGTGCAGACCTACGTGCCCGGCTACCGGCTGCTCAACGAGCCGCAGTTCGACGAGCCGTCGATGGTCAACGGCGGCCAGCACGTCGTCAGCATCTTCGTCGAGGTGGAGGGTGCAGGTGACTACCTGCCGCCCTACGCTGGAAATCTGGACATCATGACGGCCGCGGCCACCAAGGTGGGCGAAGAGATCGCCAAGCAGATCGTGGAGGTTAAGGCATGAGCACCGCACTGGAGCCCGGAGACATCTTCTTCGACGCAGCTTGGGACGTCCGGATGACGGACACCTCGCTGCGCGACGGCTCGCACCACAAGCGCCACCAGTTCACCGGTGACGAGGTCCGCGCGATCGTCGGTGCGCTCGACAACGCCGGTGTGCCGGTCATCGAGGTCACGCACGGCGACGGACTCGGCGGTTCGAGCTTCAACTATGGCTTCTCGAAGACGCCGGAGCAGGAACTGATCAAGATCGCGGCAGAGACCGCGAAGACCGCGAAGATCGCGTTCCTGATGCTGCCCGGTGTCGGCACCAAGGAGGACATCAAGGAAGCCCAGGGCAACGGCGGGTCGATCTGCCGCATCGCCACGCACTGCACCGAGGCCGACGTCTCGATCCAGCACTTCGGCCTGGCCCGCGAGCTGGGCCTGGAGACCGTCGGCTTCCTGATGATGAGCCACACCATCTCCCCGGAGAAGCTGGCCGCGCAGGCGCGCATCATGGCCGACGCCGGCTGCCAGTGCATCTACGTGGTGGACTCCGCGGGTGCGCTGGTGCTCGAAGGTGTCGCCGACCGCGTGGGTGCGTTGGTTGCCGAACTCGGCAACGACGCGCAGGTGGGTTTCCACGGGCACGAGAATCTCGGTCTGGGCGTTGCCAATTCGGTCGAGGCCGTGCGCGCGGGTGCCAAGCAGATCGACGGTTCGTGCCGCCGCTTCGGTGCCGGTGCTGGTAACGCGCCGGTCGAGGCGCTCGTCGGCGTGTTCGACAAGATCGGCGTCAAGACCGGTATCGACTTCTTCGACATCGCGGACGCCGCGGAAGAGGTTGTCGCCCCGGCGATGCCGGCTGAGTGCCTGCTGGACCGCAACGCGCTGGTGATGGGCTACGCGGGTGTGTACTCCAGCTTCCTCAAGCATGCGGTGCGCCAGGGTGAACGCTACGGCGTGCCCGCTCACGAACTGCTGCTCCGCGTCGGCCAGCGCAAGCTGATCGGCGGCCAGGAGGATCAACTGATCGACATCGCTCTCGAGATCCAGCGCGAGCGGGCCGAGGGTAAGTCCTAGCTCGACGCCTGTGAGTGCTATGCACGGATTTGAGCCAAATTCCGTGCGTAACACTCACATTCGTCAGCCGAGAAGCGTTTTGCGTAGCCGGGTCAGCTGGTGACGGGGTCCGCGGCGGTTTCGCAGCGCGCCACCAACTCAGCGAGCGCCGCCGGCAGGCGGTCGGCGATGGCCTGCGGATCGGAAACCTGGTCGGTGCAGGTGAGCACACAGATCTGCATGCCGCCCTCGTAGCTCCAGCCGGTGATGTTCATGCCCATCGGGAAGACCAGCGGCCCGGTCGAGATGAGCTTCTCGACCGGTGCGCCGCCGAAATACAGCGTCTGCTGCGGGCCGCGCATGTTCGAGGCGATCATGCTGAACATCGGCCGCTTCTTGACCTGCGCCCCGATGGTCGGCAGCACCCGCGAGTACACCTTGAACAGCGGCCAGTACTCCATCCAGTCGTGCTGCAGCCAGGCATCGCGCTCGCTCTGCACCTCACGGGCGGTGGCGGTGTTCGCCGAGATGGTCTTCAACCGCTCGACCGGGTCGGCGATGTTGGTGGCGAGCTCGACGTTCCAGCGCGCCACTTTGTTGCCCCAGCGGTCGCCGTCCTGCGGGCGCATCGACACCGGCACCACGGCCGTCATGGTGTCGTCGCCCACGGGACCGCGGGACGCCTGGTACTCGCGAAGAACGGTGCTGCACATGGCGAGGAAGACATCGTTGACGCTCACGCCGAACGCCTTCGACACCCGTTTGATCTGGTCCATCTCGACGCCCACGAACGCGAAGCCGCGGCGCGCGGTCAGCGGTTCGTTGAACGGCAGGGCCGGCGGGATGAAGGCTTCGGCGTAGCCGGGCTTGCCCGCCTTCTGCCGGTTCTGGATGGTGCGGGTGACCTTGGCGGTGCGCGCCAGGACTTTCGGAAACCTGGTGAGCGACTTGACCTGCTGACGCGCCACCATCGGCAGCCACTCCGCGGTCGGCGGCCGGTGCTCGTCGGGCACGGGACGGGCCGACGGCTCGGGCAGTCGGTCGGCGGGATCCTGGCTGTAGAACTGCTCGAGCAGGTTCAGCGACGCCATGCCGTCGGCCACCGCGTGGTGGATCTTGAGCACGAGCGCGATGCGGCCGTCGGCCAGGCCGTCGATGTACCACAGCTGCCAGGCCGGGCGGTTCCGGTCGAGTGGCTCCTCGAAGAGCTTGGCGATCTCCGCACCCAGCTCGCGATCGGTTCCGGGCGTAGCGGCCGTGGCGCGCTTCATGTGGTAGTTCAGGTCGCCCCGGGCGCGGGTGATCCACCACGGCCGGCCGGCGCCGAATCGCGGCGACATCAGCTGCCACTGCATGGGTTCGACGCGGTCGACGAGGCCGGGCAGCGCGGCCCGCACGGCTTCGAAGGTGACGGGCTCGTGGCCCTGCGCCGGATCGAGGACGACGGCCTTGATGGTGTGCTGCGGCTGGACGGCACTTTCCCACGCCAGGAAGCTGTTGTCCTCGCCCGATAAACGTCGCATACATCACTATGAAGCCAAAAATGTGAGCCAGCGGACATGTTGTCTCGGTGATCGGGAACTACCTCTGAATTTCGGCGCGTCCCGCGCTTAGCGTGCTCACCACGAGGTGACTCGGCGTCGCGATGCGGAGCTCGAGGGCTCCGCCGGGACAGCACGATCGTGAATGGAGCAGGGATATGCAACTGAGGAACAGCCGGGTTCTGGTCACCGGTGCCAGCCGTGGCCTGGGCCGGAACATCGCGCAGGCGATGGCCCGCCGCGGCGCCGACGTCGCACTCGTCGCCCGTAACGCCGAGCAGCTCGAAGAGCTGGCGAAAGAGCTGGGCGGCAAGGCAT
This sequence comes from Mycobacterium sp. SMC-21, assembly GCF_045310825.1. Taxonomy (NCBI): domain Bacteria; kingdom Bacillati; phylum Actinomycetota; class Actinomycetes; order Mycobacteriales; family Mycobacteriaceae; genus Mycobacterium; species Mycobacterium sp. SMC-21. The sequence goes on from NZ_JBJIAO010000014.1 coordinate 7,425, forward strand.
ATCCCGCGGACCTGATGGATCCGGCGGCGGTCGAGGAGCTGATCGGCCGCGTCGAAGCCGACGGCCCCGTCGACGTCATCATCAACAACGCCGGTGTGGACCGGGTCGGCCGCTTCTACGAGGCGTCGGCGGCGGACGTGCGAGACCTGTTGCAGGTCAACCTGATTGCTCCGATGGAGCTGTGTCGTCAGGTGATGCCGGGGATGATCGCGCGCGGCCGCGGGCACATCGTCAACGTGTCCTCGATGGGCGCCATCTCCACCGGCCCGGGCGTGACTCTGTACGGCGCGTCCAAGGCCGGCCTCAGCCACTTCACCGCAGGCATCCGTTCCGAGCTGCGCAACAAGCCGGTGGGCACCACGCTGGTGCAGATCGGCGAGGTCAAGACCGACATGATCGACCACATCCGGTCGTTCGGGCCGGCCCGCCGCACCATCGAGCGGTCCCTGAAATTCCGGATGATCCCGCAGGAGCCGCTGGACGCCGACATGGTCGCCGAGGCCATCGCTGATGCCGTCGAGAAGGAGAAGAAGCACGTCATCCTGCCCAAGCGGATCGCGGCGATGGCCTACCTCACCGAGACCCCGCGCCGGGTTTCCGAGCTCATGCTGACCGGCATCGACCAGGACAGCGACTAGTTATGGACCTGATCGGCAAGGTCGCGATCATCACCGGCGCGGCGCGCGGTCAGGGTGAGGCCGAGGCGCGGCTGTTCGCCGAGCGCGGCGCGCAGGTCGTGCTCACCGACGTCCTGGTCGACGAAGGGGAGGCGGTCGCCGCGTCGATCGGCACCGCCGCCCGGTTCCAACGGCATGACGTCGGCAGCGAAACTGATTGGCGCACAACAGTCGAGCTTGCGCTGAGCGAGTTCGGCCGGATCGACGCGCTGGTCAACAACGCCGCGATCTGTACCGTCGAACCGCTGCTGGACCACACCGCCGAGTCGTGGGAACGGCAACTGCGGGTCAACCTGATCGGGCCTTTCCTGGGTACCAAGGCCGTCGTCGAGCCCATGCGAGCGGTCGGCGGCGGCTCGATCATCAATGTGTCCTCGCAGGCCGGTCTGCAGGGCCTGGCCGGCTACAGCGCCTACGGCGCGTCGAAGTGGGGCCTGCGGGGCTTCTCTAAGGTCGCCGCAATCGAGTTGGGCCCCATGGGAATTCGCGTCAATACCGTCTACCCCGGCATGATCGACACCCCGATGGTGGCGCACCTGCCGATCGAACGTGGCCCCGGCGGGCACCCGGGCGCGCCGCTCACGCGCGTCGGCGACCCCGCGGAAGTCGCCGAGGTGGTGGCGTTCCTGGCGTCGGACGCGTCGTCGTACATGACGGGTGCGGACCTGGCGGTCGACGGCGGCGCGAGCGCGGGCCGGATCCCGGTCGTGCCCACCCGGCCACAAGCGACGTAGCGAGCGACTTGTCAGACTTGCCCGGCAAGATGGGCGCATGGCCGGGGACGAATCCACACTGGCGCCGGTTCGCCGGCGGCGGGCCGGGTCGATGGAACTGTTGCTCATCGCCCTCACCGCACTGGCACTGTCGGGTTCCTGGGTCAGCGGTGTCCTGACCGACCATGCTCGCCTGGCCGCCGCGGCCACGGTGTTCTGCGGTGTCTTCGTGCAGGCCCTGCCGTTCCTGGTGCTGGGCGTCATCGTGAGCGGCCTGGTGGCCGCGTACCTCACGCCGGAGCGACTGGCCCGCCGGTTGCCGCGCCGGCCGGCGCTCGCGGTGGCGGTCGCAGGTGTCGGTGGTGCCGCGCTGCCCGGATGCGAATGCGGCTCGGTGCCCGTGGCACGCAGGTTGTTCAGCGGGGAGACGGCCGGGGCCGCCCTGACCTTCATGTTGTCCGCACCGGCGATCAACCCGGTGGTGTTGGTGGCGACGGCGGTCGCCTTCCCCGGCCAGCCGCAGATGGTGGTGGCGCGCTGCGTGGCGTCGCTGGCGACGGCCGTGGTGATGGGGCTGCTGTGGCAGCGCTGGGGCCGCACCGAATGGGTCACCCGCACGCTGCCCGCGCACCACGACGAGGGCGCCTCCCGGTTCACCGTCTTCACCGAGGCGGCCCGCCACGACTTCCTGCAGTCCGCGGCATATCTGGTGGTCGGCGCCGCAGCGGCCGCGGTGCTGCGCGCGGCCGTGCCGCCGTGGGTGTTCGAGCACGTCGCGGGCAACCTGGTGGTCGGTGTGGTGACCATGGCGCTGCTGGCCGTCGTACTGGCGCTGTGTTCGGAGGCCGACGCGTTCGTCGCGGCGAGCCTGACCATGGTCCCGCTGGTGCCGCGTCTGGTGTTCCTGGTGGTCGGTCCGGCGGTGGACGTCAAGCTGTTCGCGATGCAGGCCGGCGTGTTCGGCCGGCCGTTCGCCGTGCGATTCGCACCGGTGACGCTGGTGGTGGCGACGGCATGTGCGACGGTCGTCGGGCTGCTGGTGCTCGGGGGCGCGTCGTGAGCCGGGAAACGCAGAACATCCTGGTGCTGTTGATCGGGCTGAGCACAGGCCTGATCGCGGTCAAGGGCACGTACCTGAATTTCGTGAAGCCGGCATTGTTCCCGTGGCTGCTGGTGGCGGCGGTCCTGCTGGTGGCGCTCGCCGCGGTGTGCCTGGTGCGGGATCTGCGCCAGGGGCCGCTGGCCGGGCATCACCACCGGGGACTGCTGGCGTGGCTGCTGCTCGTCCCGGTGGCGCTCACCGCGTTCGTCAGCGTGCCGCCGATGAGCGCGGTCGGCGCGGAGACCGTCACCGCGGCGGTGGCGCCGCCCAAGCGGGCGTTCCCGCCGCTGCCGGCCGACGGCGTGGTGCCGCTGCCGGAAGTCGTGCTGCGGGCCGCTGCCGATTCCACGAAAAGCCTTGAGGGACGGACCATCACCGTCACCGGTTTCACCATGGGCGACGATCTGGCCCGGGTCGTGATCGTGTGTTGTGCCGCCGACGCGCAGCTGGCCCGCATTCACCTGACCGGCGCACTCGGTGCGCACCCGAACGACACCTGGCTGAAGGTGCAGGGCAAGGTGATACCCGGGACGTCCAATCCGTCCACGAATTTCGTCCCGACCATGGAAGTGACCAGTGCCGACCCAATACCCAAGCCCCGCAACACCTACGCGTACTGACGCGCAGGCCCTGCTGGAACAGCTCGCCGGCCCGGGCGCGGTGCTGCGTGACGACCAGTGGGTGGCCATCGAGGCCCTGGTCGTCCAGGGCCGCCGGGCGCTCGTCGTGCAGCGCACCGGGTGGGGCAAGTCCGCGGTGTACTTCATCGCCGCCAAGCTGCTGCGGGCCGCCGGCCGCGGCCCGACGGTCATCGTCTCGCCGCTGCTGGCCCTGATGCGCAACCAGGTGGCGGCCGCCGAACGCGCGGGCGTCCGGGCCGCGACCATCAACTCCAGCAATGTCACCGAATGGGACGAGGTGCATCAGCGCGTCGCCTCCGGCGATCTCGACGTGCTGCTCGTGAGTCCGGAGCGCTTGAACAATCCCGACTTTCGTGACGCCGTTCTGCCCGCATTGGCCGCCGATGCCGGGCTGGTCGTGGTCGACGAGGCGCACTGTGTGTCCGACTGGGGGCACGACTTCCGCCCGGACTACCGGCGCATCCGCACCCTGATCGGCGAGTTGGGTGCGGGTATCCCGGTGCTCGCCACCACCGCGACCGCCAATGACCGCGTGGTGCAGGACGTCGCCGCGCAGCTGGGCGTCGGCGGTGGGGACACCCTGGTGCTGCGCGGTGGGCTGGACCGCGAGTCGCTGCGCCTGTCGGTGGTGCACGCCGGGGGGCCGGCGCAACGGGCGGCATGGCTTGCGGCGCATCTGGATTCGCTGCCCGGCTCGGGCATCGTCTACACCCTGACGGTGTCGCAGGCACATGACATGGCCGCGCTCCTGCGTGAGCAGGGGCACACCGTCGCTTCTTACACCGGCTCCACCGAGACCGCCGAGCGCGAACAGCTGGAAGCCGACCTGCTGGGTAACCGGGTCAAGGCGCTCATTGCCACCTCGGCGCTGGGCATGGGGTTCGACAAACCGGACCTGGGCTTCGTCGTGCACCTGGGCGCCCCGTCGTCGCCCATCGCGTACTACCAGCAGGTCGGCCGTGCCGGCCGCGCCACCTCGAGCGCCGAGGTGATCCTGCTGCCGGGCAAAGAGGACGCCGACATCTGGCGGTACTTCGCTTCGGTCGCGTTCCCGTCGGAAGCCCTGGTGCGCAAGGTGATCGGCGAACTCGAACCCGACCGGGCGTTGTCCACGGCGGCCCTGGAACCGCTGGTGGACCTGGGCCGGTCGCGGCTCGAGATGGTGCTCAAGGTGCTGGACGTCGACGGCGCGGTGCGCCGCGTCAAGGGCGGCTGGATCAGCACCGGCCAGCCGTGGTCGTACGACGAGGAGCGCTACCGCAATCTGGATGCCGCGCGGCAGCGTGAACAGCAGGCCATGCTGGATTACCAATCGACGACCGAGTGCCGAATGGTGTTCCTGCGCAGTCAGCTCGACGATCCCGAGCTCGACGGCCAGGGCTGCGGCCGGTGTGACAACTGTGCGGGTGCGCGCTACACCGCTGACGTCGATGTGGAGGCGGCATCGGCGGTGCGCGACCAACTGATGCGGCCGGGTGTCGAGATCGCCCCGCGCAAACAATGGCCGACGGGGCTGGGCTCCCTGGGAATCGGGTTGTCCGGACGCATCTCCGGCGGTGCTGAACCGGGCCGCGTCATCGGGCGCCTGACGGACCTGGGGTGGGGCGCCCGGCTGCGCCAGTTGCTCGACGGGCCCGACGGCGAGGTTCCCGACGTCGTCGTGCAGGCGGCCGTCGCGGTCCTCAAGGCGTGGAACTGGAAAGAGCGTCCGGTGGCCGTGATGGGTCTGGATTCCGAGCGGCATCCTCTGCTGATCGGATCGCTCGTCACCCGACTGGCGGAGCTGGGCCGACTGCAGAACCTGGGCACGCTGTACTACCGGCCGCAGCGGCGACCCGTGACGGCGGCCAACTCGGCGTATCGGGTTGCGGCGCTGGTGGATTCGTGGGAGGCGCCCACGCTGGACGTGACCGGTCCGGTGCTGCTCGTCGACGACCTGGTCGACACCGGCTGGACCATCACCATGGCGACGCAGGTACTGCGCACCGCCGGGGCGCCGGCAGTGCTGCCGTTCGCGATGGCATCGGTCAGCTGAGTGGGCTACGCACGCCGTAGCGCCAATTGGTCGATCACGGCGTCGACGCCGATCAACTCGATGTCGCTGCGCCGCAGCGTTTCCCACTGCGCACGGGTCATGGTGAACTCGAGCATGGTGTCGAAAACCCCGCGCCGCGATTGCCGTGACGAGCCGGTCTGTACGTAGGGCAGTGACCGCGTGACGCCGAGTGATGCCGCGTTGTCGTGCCATGCGGCGGTGCGGGCGGCATCGGCGTCGAACCCGGCGAAGATCAGCTGCAGCGCGGCTGTGCGCATCTCGCGGCCGAGACCGTGGCCCTGGTAGCGGCGGCCGAGCCACGAGCCCGTCGACACGGTCCGTCGGGCGGGGAAACCGTCGGCGGTCACCGCACAGACGCCCACGGCCTCGTCTCCGACGATGACGGCCAGCGGCACGTCCCAGTGCTCCGTCGACACCTCGGCACGGGTCTGCTGGAAGTACGCGACGGTGTTGCGCTCCAGTTCGGGGGAGACCGCGTCGGTCCACGGGACCGCGAACGGCATGGTGGCCGGATCGTGGATGCCCTCGGCGGCCAGCTGGGCGAGTGCGTCGGCGAGGTCGTCGGTCACATGGCAGAGCCGCAGAACCGGAGTGATCACCTCCAGTTCCGCCAGGGGCCAGGGCGAAGGACGCATGCCTCAATACCAACACAGCCGAGCTAATTCACGAAAGCGAATATTCTCTGTCCCGAGCCGGGCTGACCTGCAACTTTGGCCGCATGTGTAACAGCTGCACCGGGCCGAGCGAAACACACCCAGAGGCCGGGGAAGACGGATGCGGCCAGAACAAAGGAGGATTCCATGACTCGTGCCGTTCCGTTCGGCCGTTCCACCCTCGGCTTCATCGCCCTGGGCGCTGCCTGTGCCGCGGTTGTCGTGCCTCGGGCATCGGCCGATCCTGTGAGCCCGACGGCGCCGACCACGACGGCCACCGCGTCGCCGAGCACCACCGCGACCACCGCCGCCACCCCCACGACTTCGGCGACGCCCACCACGTCCGCCACGGCGCCGTCGACCACGACGACGACCACCGTCGCCCCGGCCGCGACCGTCGCCGACTGCAGCACCGCGACGCTCGCCAAGACCATCAGCTCGGTCACGCTGCAGCTGTCGGACTACTTCGCCGCGCACCCGGATGCCGACAGCTCGCTGCTCGACGCCACCCGTCAGCCGGCGTTCACCGCGATGAGCCAGTTCGACAACTACTTCAAGGAGCACCCGGACCAGGCCGACGCGCTGCGCGGCATCCAGGCCCCGCTGGCCGCGTTCAAGGACCGCTGCGGCCTGCAGGTCGCGCCGACCGACGCGCTGGCCGTCCTCAACGGGGTTTAGTCATCGCTTTCCGAACGTGAGCTTGTGTGCCACTGTCTCAACGGATTTCGCGCACACGCTCACGTTCGGCCGGGCTGGGAGCCGCCGAGTTGCGCCGTCAGGGTCGCGGCGGCGGCCACCAGCCCGCGCGCTCGCTTGCTGATCTCCGCGTCGGTCAGGGCATGTCCGATCTGCAGTGACAGCACCATCACCTGGCGTTGGTGGTGGTCGAACACCGGCGCGGCGATGACGCTGATGTCGTGCTTGGCCCGGCCGCCCGCCGCCGCGCTCGATTCGCTGGGCAGGTACACGCGCTCGCCGATGTCCGAGACCAATTCGCCCAGCAGCACCCGTAATTCGTCGGGCAGGTTGCTCGACATGCCGGCCATCATGGCGTACAGCCGCCGGCCGCCCGGCGTCAGCCGCTCCACGAGATAGCCCGATTCGCGGCACTCGGTGATGACCCGTTCCAGCCGCGCGCTGTCGGTGCGCAGCGGGATCGTCGGTTCCTTGGCCAGCCAGTCGCGCACCGCGCGCTCATCCCACAGCACGAACATCAGGCCGACCGGCGGCGCGAACGGATAGCTCTGCCCGACCTGTACGGGCTCCGGACTGCCGTGTGGGGCAACGAGTTCCAGCAGGGTGATGCGGTCGTCGACGACCGCCGACAATGCCGCCGTGGCGTTGAAGGCCTCCGACAGCCGGCGCAGTTCCGCCCGCGCGGCGGGGCTGATGCGCATGGACTCCTGCGCGGTGTGGCCCAGCGTGATCAACCGCGGGCCCAGTCGATAGGTCTTCTCGGCCGCGTCACGCACCAGATAGCCGGCGTCGGCGAGCGTCGTGACGATGCCCAGGCACGTCGGCTTGCTGAGGTCGAGCCGGCGCGCCAACTCGGACAGCCCGAACTGTTCCTGGGGGTGACTGGCCAGGAAATCCAGCACCGCGACGACGCGGGCGGTGGGCGGCGACGCGCGGCCGGTGTCGGTCATGGCAAGGAATGTACGACATCGGTCCAAATATGGACCGTTCTGTCGACGTGCGGATGTCGGGGCAGTTCGGGACGAAGTCGCAGGTCGACTGACGCGACCGAGCTGGGCGTCATTGACGATGACTGCAACACGTTCTACTCTTCAGTCGGAATATCTACCGATGCGTTCCAATATTGGAACGGAAGGGTGTTGACCGTATGTTCACGCAGTCGTTCGCCGACGCCGTCGCCGAGGCGGAGCGCCTCGTCGCCGCGGCGCCGTTCATCGAAACCGAGGCCGACCTGCTCGAAGGCCTGCAGTACCTCGCCGGGTGTATCGCGTCGTGCACGCACGTCGCCTTCGACTTCGACAAGGACCACCCGTTCCTGCACAGCGGCACCGGCCCGTTCGAGAAGATGGGCCTCGACAATCCCGACACTATGTACTTCGGCACCCGCGTGCAGCCGGGCCACGAGTACGTCGTCACCGGACGCCGCGGCACCACCACCGATGTCAGCTTCCAGCTGCTCGGCGGTGAGTACACCGACGCCAACGTGCCGGACAGCGAGACGGCGTTCGACGACCGCAAGCTCGACATCGCCGAGGACGGCACGTTCGAGTGGCGGTTCACGCCGGCCACCCCGGCGCAGCTGGTGATCCGCGAGGTCTACAACGACTGGTCGGCGCAGCGCGGCACGTTCGCGATCTCCCGCATCGACACCGCGGGCACCGCACCGGAGCCGTTGACCCGCGAGCTGATCGAGAAGCGCTACGCCGTCGCCGGCAAGCAGCTGGTGCAGCGGGTCAAGACCTGGCTGCAGTTCCCGAAGTGGTTCTACGACAACCTGCCGGTCAACACCCTGACCGCGCCGCGACTGACGCCGGGCGGCCTGGCCACGCAGTACTCGTCCGTCGGGCACTACGACATGACGCCGGACCAGGCCATGGTCATCACGTTGCCGGTGTCGGATGCGCCGTACCTGGGCTTCCAGCTGGGCAGCCTCTGGTACATCTCGCTCGACTACATCAACCACCAGACGTCGCTGAACGGCACCCAGGCGCAGGCGGATCCGGACGGCAAGATCCGGATCGTGGTGTCCGAGAACAACCCTGGCGTCACCAACTGGTGCGAAACCCTGGGCCACGCCAAGGGCTACCTGCAGTTCCGCTGGCAGCGGGTGTCCCGCGAGCTGACGGTCGAGGACGGCCCGACGTGCGAGGTCGTCGGCCTCGATGAGGTGGCGTCGAAGTTGCCGTTCTACGAGACCAACAAGATTTCCGAAGAAGATTGGCGCGCACGGATTGCGCTGCGCCAGAGGCTTATTGGCGAGAGGATGGTGGGCTGACCGTGAGCGGACTGCTGACGAGCAAGGTGGTGGTGATCAGCGGCGTCGGGCCTGGGCTCGGGACGACGCTGGCGCGCCGATGTGCGGAGAACGGTGCCGACCTGGTGCTGGTCGCCCGCACGGTGGAGCGGCTCGAGGTCGTCGCCAAGGAGGTGACGGAGCTGGGCCGTCGCGCGCTGGTGGTGGGCGCCGACATCACCGACGAGGAGCAGGTCGCCAATGTGGTGGCCCGCACCACGGCGGAGTTCGGCAAGGCAGACGTGTTGATCAACAACGCGTTCCGGGTGCCGTCGATGAAGCCCTTCGCGAACACGACCTTTGAGCACATGCGCGATGCGATCGAGCTGACGGTGTTCGGTGCGCTGCGCATGACCCAGGGCTTCACCCCGGCACTCGAGACCGCCAAAGGTTCTGTGGTGAACGTGAATTCGATGGTCGTTCGGCATTCGCAGGCCAAGTACGGCGCCTACAAGATGGCGAAGTCGGCGCTGCTGGCCATGTCGCAGACCCTCTCGACCGAGCTGGGGGAGAAGGGCATCCGGGTGAACTCCGTGATGCCGGGCTACATCTGGGGCGAAACCCTGGAGGGCTACTTCAGCCACCAGGCCCAGAAGTATGGCACCACCGTCGAGCAGATCTACGCGGCGTCGGCCGCCGGCTCCGACCTCAAGCGGCTGCCGACCGAGGATGAGGTGGCTTCTGCCATCCTGTTCCTGGCCAGCGACCTGTCCAGTGGCATCACCGGCCAGTCGCTCGACGTCAACTGCGGGGAGTACAAGGCATGAGTGCGGTGCGGACAAATGTCGGAACCGTCGAGGACCTGCACGCCTCGGCCGTCAAGGCCTGTGGCCTGGACGACTTCGGCGGCGACGACGACAACTACCTGGAAGCTCTTGGCGTGCTGCTGGATTCGTACCAGCGCGAGGCCGATCTGACCGAGCTCGGCAGCAAGATGCAGCGGTTCTTCACCCGCAACGCGCTGGTGGCCCGCCTGGTGTCCAACGCCGCGTTCAAGCAGTACCCGCAGCACGCCGACGTGCCGATCGAGCGGCCCATCTTCGTCACGGGCCTGCCGCGCACCGGCACCACGGTGATCCACCGGCTCCTGACGGCCGACCCGCGGCACCAGGGCCTGGAGATGTGGCTCGCCGAGTTCCCGCAGCCGCGGCCGCCGCGCGAAACCTGGCCGGACAACCCGGTTTTCAGTGCGCTCGACGCCCGGTTCAAGCAGGCGCACGAGGAGAATCCGGACTACACCGGCCTGCACTTCATGACGGCCGACGAGGTCGAGGAATGCTGGCAGCTGCTGCGTCAGTCGCTGCACTCGGTGTCCTACGAGACGCTGGCGCACGTGCCGTCGTACGCCAAGTGGCTGGCTCAGCAGGACTGGACCAAGTCCTACCAGCGGCACCGCAAGAACCTGCAGCTGATCGGCCTCAACGAGCCCGAAAAGCGTTGGGTGCTCAAGAACCCCAGCCACCTGTTCGCGCTGGAGGCGCTGCTCAAGGTCTATCCGGATGCGCTCGTCGTGCAGTGCCACCGGCCGGCCGAGACCATCATGGCGTCGATGTGCTCGCTCGCGCAGCACACCACGGCCGGCTGGTCGAACACCTTCACCGGCAAGGTGATCGGCGCCGACTCGATGGAAACGTGGTCACGCGGCCTCGAGCTGTTCAATGCCGAACGGGCCAAGCATGATCCCAAGCAGTTCTGCGACGTCGACTACTTCGAGTTCATCAAGGACCCGGTCGGCGCCGTCGAGGGTATCTACCGCACGTTCGACATCGAGTTCACCGACGCCGCACGCGAGGCCATCACCGAGAGCCACGCCCAGAGCCAGCAGGGTCCGCGCGCACCGAAGCACACCTACTCGCTGTCCGACTACGGGCTGACCGAGGAACAGGTCAAGGAGCGCTTCGCGAACCTGTAATTGCCCGGCAGCTGCGAAAGCCCCCTGAATCAAACGATTCAGGGGGCTTTCGCTGTGGGTATATGCCTAGCCGTCGCCGGGGGAGGGGGCGGTGGAGAACTCCTCCAGGCACCCTTCGGCGACCGCGTGCTTGATGCTGTCAGACATCTTCGGGCAGGAGCGGCTGCGGCTGGGGTCGCCGCCTTCGGCGCGGATCTCGCTGAAATACGCGCAGCGCGCTGTCGCCTCCGAATTCCACTGCACCGCAGTGTGTTCCGGGCCCAGCTTCTTGACCGCCACCGTCGAGTGGCAGAACCGGCAGTCCACCGGAACCAGGCCGGAGGTCAGGTACCGCTCCCGGTCGGCCGCGGTGGCCTCGCGAACCGCGGCCAGGCGCACCGGGTCACCGGCGAAATCCGGGGCCTTGGACCAGGATCCGTTGGCCGGCGAGTTGGAGGCGGGATGCGCGTGGTCGTCATCGTCGCCGTGCCCCATCAGCTGCAGCATCGAACGGGCCAGGCTCTCGGCTTCGTCGGCGGCGCCGACAAATGGGCTCCGAGCCTGGGCCCGTTCGTCGTGCTGGGTCATCAGCTGGACTGCTCTGCGGATTCCTTGGCCTCGGCCTGCAAGCGCAGGTTTTCGGCCACCTCGCCCTGCCACTTCTCGTTGGCGACCGTGGTGTCGATCTCTAGCTCGAAGCGGTCGGTCATGTCCGGGGTGATGTCGGCGACGTCGACGTAGAACTGCTGGTACCAACGGCGCATCTGGTACACCGCGCCGTCTTCCTCGACCAGCAGCGGGTTGTCGATGCGGGTCTTGTGCTTCCAGATTTCGACGTCCTGCAGGAAGCCCTTGCTGACACCGTCGGTCATGGCGTTGGCGAGCTTCTGGGTGGTCTTCTCGTCCATGCCCTTGGGCTTTTCGACGATGACGCCCCACTGCAGCACGAACGCGTCCTGGCTGACCGGGTAGTGGCAGTTGATCAGGATCGACTCGGCCTTGTAGCCGCTGTAGTTGTTGTGCAGCCAGTTGATCATGAACGACGGCCCGAAGTACGAGGCCTCCGAGTCGAGGTGCGCCTCGCCGTACTGGGTGCCCATGCCACCGATGTCCGGCCGGCCCACGTTGTGCAGGTACTGGCTGGCGATGTGGCCCTCGAAGACGTTCTTGAAGTACGTCGGCAGGCCGTAGTGGATGTAGAAGAAGTGCGCCATGTCGGTGACGTTGTCGATGATCTCGCGGCAGTTGCTGCCCTCGATCAGCATCGAGTTCCACTGCCAGTCGGTCCACTCGTCGCTGGCGGCCTCGGGGATTTCCGGGATCCGCACGTCGTCGGTGGGGGCGTTGCCCTCGTGGTCGTGCCAGACGAAGAGGAGGCCGCCCCGGACGTCGGTGTGCCAGGCGCGGGTGCGGGCCAGCCGCGGCGTGCGCTTGGCGTAGGGCACCAGCTGGCACTTGCCGTCGCCGCCCCAGCGCCAGTCGTGGAACGGGCATGCGACCGCGTCACCCTTGATGGTGCCCTGCGACAGATCCCCGCCCATGTGGCGGCAGTAGCCGTCCAGAATCTTCAGGTCGCCCTGCGAGTCTGCGAACACCACCAATTTGGTGCCGAACGCCTCGAACGAGTGCGGCTTGCCGTCCAGGAAGTTCTTCACAGGACCCACGCAGTGCCATCCACGGGCAAAGCGGTCCGGCAGCGCGCCGGTATCGATCTCGCGAACCCCCGCGGTTTCGGTGCTCACCTTGGCCTCCCAATCTGTGCCTAGTAACTAGAACACGTTACAGTTTTTTCTCGGTGCAGCGCAATGCAAGCGTCCCGACCTGCGGTATGTCGCGAGCGCGAGCGAAGCGACGGGGTAGGTTCTGACCATGCCGCTCTACTCCTTCGAGGGCCGAAGCCCGGTCGTCGACCCCACGGCGTTCATCGCCCCCACCGCCGTGTTGATCGGCGATGTTCGCGTCGAGGCCGGGGCGTCGGTGTGGTTCAACGCGGTTCTGCGCGCCGATTACGCGCCGGTCGTCATCCGCAACGGGGCAAACGTGCAGGACGGGTCTGTGCTGCACGCCCCTCCCGGTATCCCGGTGGACATCGGGCCCGGCGCGACCATCGCCCACCTGTGCGTCGTCCACGGCGCCCACGTCGGTGCCGAGGCGCTGATCGCGAACAACAGCACGATTCTCGATGGCGCGGTGATCGGCCGGCGCACGCTCGTCGCAGCCCATTCGCTGGTGGTCGCCGGGACCAAGATCCCCGATGAGGTTCTGGTCGTGGGGTCGCCCGCCAAGATCCGCGGCCCCATCTCCGGAACCGGCGCCGAGACGTGGATCAACACCAATCCGCAGGCCTACCGGGAACTGGCCGAGCGCTACCTGACCGGCCTGGAAGAGCTGTAGCCCCGGATTTCGCCGAAATCTGACATTCCGGCCGAGCTTCGGCCGAGACTGGGCGCATGAAGCTGCCGCTCATCGCCCTGACCGGTGCAGTCGTGGTGCTCACGGCGCCGTTCGCACAGGCCGCGCCGCCACCCAACTTTCCCGACCTCGCGGGCTTCAGCATCGTCACGTCGACCCATCTGGCGACCTACCAGCGCACTGATCAGCAGGTGGTGAAGTTCTCGACACCCGACGGGCTGGCGTGCCTCGTCAGCGCGCTGGGCGGGGTGGCGCCGACCGTGCGGTGCTACGGCCCGGTGCCGGGGACGACGGGTCTGGCCGTCACTGCCGACCCCAACGCCAAGGCGCCCCGCGATTTCGGGGTCGCGCAGGTGCACGCGGCCAACGAGGGCACGATCAGCAACTACCGCGGCGACTATCCGACCGATCTCGCCGGTGCACCGCTACTGGCGCCGGGCGAGAAGGTGACTCTGACGACGATGACGTGCGGTGTGGTTGCCGGCAGCGTCACCGCATGCATCGACACCACCGACGGCGGCCACGGCTTCGTGCTGCAGCCGTCGGGGTCCTGGACTTTCTGACCGGGATTTGTGCACGAAAATCCGCGGTGGCCGCGGATTTTCGTGCACAAATCACGAAGTGCGCGGCGCTTCCCAGAACGCGCGCAGCGCCACCAGCTGCCCGGCTTCGTTGGCGCGGTAGGTGAAGACGCCATGGGTGGTGAAGTCGTGCCCGCCGATGGTGGTCACGATGTTGCCGACGTTGGCCTCCTCGTCGCCGCACTGGTAGGTGGTCTCGAAGTTGAACACGAGACTGTCGGTGGGGGCGATCGCCTTGTCCCAGAAGCCCGAAATGGCTTCCTTGCCTCGGTGCCCCTTGCCCTCGGGATCCAGGAACGACGGCCCGATCGGGTCCTGCACGATGGCGTCGTCGGCGAAGTTGGCCAGCCAGGCGTCCTTGTCGCGGGCGGCAACGGCATCGCGGGAACGCTTGCCGGCCAGGTGCGCGGGATGATTCGGATCGGAAACTGTCATGTCAGTCCTGCCAGCCGGAGTGGATGTGGATGTCGGCGTACCGCTTCAGTGAATCTTTCTTCTTTTCGATGAGGGCGTCAAAGGTCGCGCCGGACCCGACCTACTTCGGTCGGGACCGGCGCGACCCTCACGGCGTACGCCCAGGCAACTACTTGCCCGGCTTGTCGCTCGAGACGACCCACATCGAGTAGTACTGTGCGCCACCGCCGTACGCGTGACCGAGCGCCTTGCGGGCGCCCTCGACCTGGTGGTCACCGGCCTTGCCCATGACCTGGATGGCCGACTCGGCGAACCGGATCATGCCGGACGCGCCGATCGGGTTGGAGCTCAGCACACCGCCGGAGGCGTTGAACGGAATCCTGCCGCCGATGGCGGTCTCGCCGGCCTCGGTCAGCTTCCAGCCCTCACCCTCGGCGGCGAAGCCCAGGTTCTCCAGCCACATCGGCTCGAACCACGAGAACGGCACATAGACCTCGGCGCAGTCGATTTCGTCGATGGGGCTGGTGATGCCGGCGTCGCGCCACAGGGCGGCGGCGGCGTCGCGACCGGCCTGCGGGTTCACCTGGTCGCGGCCCGAGTAGGCCAGTGGTTCGGTCCGCAGTGCGGTGGCGTGGATCCAGGCCACCGGATGGCCCTCGGCGACGCGGGCGTCGGCTACTTCCTCGTTGCCGATCACCAGTGCGGCCGCGCCGTCCGATGACGGGCAGGTCTCGTCGAAACGGATTGGGTCCCAGAGCATCTGGGATGCCATCACCTTCTCGACGGTGATGTCGGGCTGGTGCAGATGGGCCAGTGGGTTCTTGGCGCCGTTGAGCCGGTCCTTGACCGCCACCATGGCGCCGATGTGCTCCGGCGCGCCCGAGCGGCGGATGTATGCGCGCACGTGCGGGGCGAAGTAGCCGCCCGCACCCGCGCCGACGGGCTTGGTGAACGGCACCGGAATGGACAACGCCCACATGGCGTTCGACTCGGACTGCTTCTCCCAGGCCATGGTCAGCACGCGGCGGTACTTGCCGGATTTCACCAGGCTGGCGGCGACGATCGCGGTCGAGCCACCCACCGAACCGGCGGTGTGCACGCGGATCAGTGGCTTGTTGGTGGCGCCGGTGGCGTCGGCCATGAACAGCTCGGGCATCATGACGCCCTCGAAGAAGTCCGGTGCCTTGCCGACGACGACCGCGTCGATGTCGGCCATCGTGCAGCCGGAATCGGCCAGTGCACGGTCGATCGCCTCGCGCACCAGGCCATTCATCGAGACGTCGAGCCGCTTGGCGACGTACTTGGTCTGTCCCGTGCCGAGGACGGCGGCTTTGTTCGCCATTAGTTCTTACCCTCCAGGACGGCAATCAGATTCTGTTGCAGCGCAGGACCACTCGTGGCATGAGCCAGCACGCGGCCCGCAGTGCCGTTGAAGATGTGTTCGGCGGCGAAGCCGATGCGCTCCAGACCCGCCGAGAACATCGGGTTGGCGGCCAGCGCGCCACCGGACGGGTTGATCTTCGTCGACTCACCAAGTCCGATGGCCTCTTTGAGGATCAGCTGCTGGTGGCTGAACGGCGCGTGCAGCTCGGCGATGTCGATCGAACCGGCGTCGCCGCCGGTGGCGACCTGCGCCGAGGCGGCGGTCGAGGGCGACGTCGTCAGGTCGCGGGCACCCAGGATCGGGGTCTCGATGCGGTGCTCGAAACCGGTGATCCAGGCCGGGTTTTCCCGCAGTTCCCGGGCCTTGTCGGCCGACGCCAGCACGATGGCGGCGGCACCGTCGGTGATCGGGGCGATGTCGTGGCGGCGCAGCGGGTCGGCGAAGAACGGCCGCGACAACAGGTCGTCGATGCTGCCGGTGACCTCTTCGCGGTCGGTGCGGCCGCCGGCGGCGAACGCGTCGAGCGCCACCTGAGCCATCTGCTCGGCGGTCCACTTGCCGGCGTCCAGACCGAAGCGGGCCTGCAGACCCGCCATCGACACGGCGTCCGGCCACAGCGGCGCGACGGTGTACGGGTCGGTCTGCAGGGCGAGCACCCGGCGCAGGGTGCCGGCGCTGCCCTTGCCGAAGCCGTAGACCAGCGCGGTATCGACCTCGCCCGTCAGGATCTTGATGTAGGCCTCGTACAGCGCCCAGGCCGCGTCCATCTCGACGTGCGATTCGTTGATCGGCGGGATGGCGCCGATCGAGTCGATCGCCGAGATGAAGGAAAATGCCCGGCCGGCAAGGTAATCCGACGAACCGGAGCACCAGAAGCCGATGTCGGTCTGCTTCAGGCCCAACTCGGTGTACAGCTTCTGGAAGCACGGCATCAGCATCTCGACGCCGTTGGTGGTGCCGTCAGTGCGGCGCACATGCGGGGCATGCGCGAACCCGACGACCGCTACGTCACTGGAAGTCATTGTTGCAGTTCCTTTTACAGGTGGTGCTTGTACGAGTCGTAGTCGGCGTCGGGTTCGCCGGACGGTTTGAAGTGCGAGATGTTGTCGATGCCCAGGCCCCACTCCTCGCGGGGCTTCCACACCGCCTCGACCCGCATGCCCATCCGGACGTCGGCCGCGTCGATCTCGGTGACCAGGTGCAGGAACGGGATGTCGGCGCCGTCGAGCAGCACGTAGGCGGCCACATACGGCGGTTTGATGCGCTGGCCGGCGAACGGGATGTTGATGATCGCGAAGGTGGTGACGGTGCCGCGATCGACCAGCTCGACGAATTCGTCGAGTTCCAGGCCGGTGGCCGGGTCGGCCTCCTTCGGCGGGAACAGCACCGGGCCGGGCTTGCCGTCGCGGCCCACCTTGGTGCGGCCGCCGAGCAGCTTGCCCTCCTGCAGACCACGCAGGAAGGTGCTCTCGGGAAGTGAAGCGGTGTGCTGGATTTCGATGGACGACGGCACGACCAGCATGGTCACCGGGTCGCGGTCATCAGCCGGCAACGGCTCGACAGCATCTTCGCCAGGCACGAAGTAGGCGATGTCGGTGATGGCGCCGACGGGTTCGTCGACCCAGTGCGCACGGACACGGTCACCGGCCTTCAGTGAACCCTCAGGGGCGTCGACGGCGTGCAGCAGCGGAGTGTCGGCGCCGTCGAGCTTGATCAGCGCCCAGGCGAACGGCTTCTGCAGGGGCTGGCCCTCCAGGGGCTCGGGCTGCCAGGTCCACGACACCACGGTGCCGACGCTGGAGACCGGAACCACCTCGGTCAGGGCCTCGTACGTGACAGGGTCATACTCGGCGGGAGGTACGTGTACCCGGCCGTCTGAACCGCGGGTGCCGACGATGCGTCGGCCGCGCAGCGCGGTGAAGAACTGACTCAGGACCGGACCGACTGAACGGGTGTAGTCGAATGACAGTTTCAGCGGAGCCGAAAGGGGCGGCTCATGGCCTGCCATCTGGGCTGGGCTGCTTTGGCTAACGCTCACGGCATCGAGTAGAACAGGTTCTAACAATCGTGGCAAGCACGTTCGGAAAGGCGGCCCCATGAAACTCGGTTTGCAGCTCGGATACTGGGGCGCCAAGCCGCCCACCGATCACGCGACGCTCGTCGCCGCGGCGGAAGAAGCGGGGTTCGACACCGTCTTCACCGCGGAGGCCTGGGGCTCGGATGCCTACACCCCGCTGGCCTGGTGGGGCCGGGAAACCACGCGGATGCGCCTGGGTACGTCGGTCATTCAGATGTCGGCCCGCACGCCCACGGCGTGCGCCATGGCAGCGCTGACGCTCGACCACCTGTCGGGTGGCCGCCACATCCTGGGGCTGGGTGTGTCGGGTCCGCAGGTCGTCGAGGGCTGGTACGGGCAGAAGTTCCCGAAGCCGCTGGCGCGCACCCGCGAGTACATCGACATCCTGCGCCAGGTCTGGGCCCGCGAGGCCCCGGTGACGAGCGACGGCCCGCACTACCCGCTGCCGCTCTCGGGTGAGGGCACGACGGGTCTGGGCAAGCCGCTCAAGCCGATCACGCATCCGCTGCGCGCGGACATCCCGGTGATGCTGGGCGCCGAAGGCCCCAAGAACGTCGCGCTGGCCGCCGAGATCGCCGACGGGTGGTTGCCGATCTTCTACTCGCCCCGGATCTCCGGCATGTACAACGAATGGCTCGACGAGGGCTTCGCGCGCGCCGGCGCTCGCCGGACCCGCGAGACGTTCGAAATCTGTGCCACCGCACAGATCATCGTCACCGACGACCGGCCGATGGTCATGGAGATGATGAAGCCGCACCTGGCGCTCTACATGGGCGGCATGGGTTCGGAGGACACCAACTTCCACGCCGAGGTGTACCGCCGCATGGGCTACTCCGAGGTCGTCGACGATGTCACCAAGCTGTTCCGCAGCGACCGCAAGGACGAGGCGGCCAAGGTCATTCCGGACGAGTTGGTCGACGACTCCGCGATCGTCGGCAACCTGGACTACGTCAAGGAACAGATCAAGGCCTGGGAAGCCTCGGGCGTGACGATGATGGTCGTCGGGGCCAAGTCGGTCGAGCAGATCAACCAGCTGGCTGAATTGGTCTAGTTTCCCTCGCGAACAGACGTAAAACTGTCGTTTTGGGCTGTCGACGTGCAGTTTTGCGTCTGCTCGCGAAGTTGGCAGTAGACACTTATTGCAAAGTGTCTATAACGTGTTCTAGATTTGTGCTGTGACAGACGCCACCGAGTCCGCACCGTCGCAGCATGTCATTGCCGGCACCGTGCTGACCATGCCCGTGCGCGTCCGGAAGGCGACGCAGCACATGGCGATGTTCTCGGTCGACGCCGATGCCGCACAGCGCATGATCGACTACAGCGGCCTGCAGGTGTGCCGGTTTCGCCCGCGCCGGGCGGTGGCCGTGCTGATGCTGATGCACTACGTCGACAGCGACCTCGGCGAGTACTACGAGTACGGCACCAACATCATGGTGAACCCGCCCGGCTCGAACGCCTCGGGCCTGCGCGCCCTGCAGTCCGCCGGCGCCTTCATCCATCACCTGCCCGTCGACCAGGCCTTCACGCTGGAAGCCGGTCGATCGATCTGGGGTTATCCGAAGGTCATGGCGGACTTCGCCGTCCGTGACGGGAAGAACTTCGGCTTCGACGTCACCATCGACGGCCGGTTCGCCGTCGGGATGGACTTCCGGCCCGGCCTGCCGGTGCCCGCGCCGTCGAAACCCCAGGCGCCCCCGACCTATTCGCACCTCGACGGTGTCACCCGCGAGACCGTCGGCGTGATGAGACCGTCCGGCGTGCGCTACCGGCCCGGGGGCGTGACGGTGCGCCTCGGTGACCACCCGTACGCCCGGGAATTGGCGGCCCTCGGATTGCCGAAACGCGCCATGCTCTCGGGTTCCGCTGACAACGTAGACATGACCTTCGCCGACGCTCAGGAGATCAAGTGACCAGTGTTATCACCCGCCCCGACGTTGACCTGGCCGACGGCCGGTTCTATGCCGACCGGGCAGCCGCGCACGAGGCGTACCGGTGGATGCGGGCCAACGAGCCGGTGTTCCGGGACCGCACCGGACAGGCCGCGGTGACGACCTACCAGTCCGTCCTCGACGCCGAGCGCAATGCCGAGCTGTTCTCCAACGCCGGCGGCATCCGCCCCGACCAGCCGGGGATGCCGTACATGATCGACATGGACGATCCGGCACACCTGTTGCGGCGCAAGCTCGTCAACGCCGGCTTCACCCGCAAGCGCGTCATGGACAAGGTGCCGTCGATCGGGCGTCTGGTCGATGCGCTGATCGACAACGTCTGCGAGAAGGGCGAGGCCGACTTCGTCCGCGACCTGGCGGCCCCGCTGCCCATGGCCGTCATCGGCGACATGCTCGGCGTGGTGCCCGAAGAGCGCGAGATGTTGCTCGACTGGTCCGATGAGCTGGTGTCGGGGCTGTCGTCGCACCTGGACGAGACGTCGATCCAGAAGCTGATGGAAACCTTTGCGGCATACACCGCTTTCACCATGGACGTCATCAAGGACCGGCGGGCCAACCCGACCGACGACCTGTTCTCGGTGTTCATCAACTCCGAGGTCGAAGGTCAGCGGCTGAGCGATGACGAGATCGTCATGGAGACACTGCTGATCCTGATCGGCGGCGACGAGACCACGCGGCACACGCTGTCCGGCGGCACCGAGCAGCTGATGCGCAACCGCGACCAGTGGGACCGCCTCGTCGCGGATCCGTCGCTGATGCCCGGCGCGATCGAGGAGATGCTGCGCTGGACCTCGCCCATCAAGAACATGTGTCGCACGCTGACCGCGGACACCGTCTTCTACGGCACCGAGCTGAAGAAGGACGAGAAGGTCATGCTGATGTTCGAGTCGGCGAACTTCGACGGTGACCAGTTCGAGAACCCGGACGAATTCCACATCGACCGGAATCCCAACAGCCACTTGGCTTTCGGCTTCGGCACCCACTTCTGCATGGGCAACCAGCTGGCCCGGCTGGAGCTGCGCCTGATGACCGAGCGGCTGCTCCAGCGGCTGCCCGACCTGCGTCTGGCCGACGGTGCGGACATTCCGCTGCGCGCCGCCAACTTCGTCAGCGGCCCCGAGGCCATGCCGGTGGTCTTCACCCCGACTGCGCGGGTGCTCTGAACTAGCCGCTCTCGGTGCTCGTCGCGGGCACCGAGAGCGAGATGACGGTGCCGGGTGCGCCCGTGACAGTGAATTCGCCGCCGGTGGCAAGCACTTTCGTGCAGATCGACGCGAACCCGATGTGCCCGTCCTCGACGCTCTGGGAGAGCCGGTCGGGCGGGATCCCGACGCCGTCGTCGGCGATGCACAGCTCGGCACGGTTTCCCTTGTGCGCCAGCGTGAATCGCAGATTGTCGGCGTGCGCGTGCTTGATCGCGTTGGTCGAGAACTCCCGGGCCGCGCTGTAGAGCAGATGGTCGGCGTCGGTGCGCAGGCTGTCGGGCCAGTCGTCGGCGTCCAGATGAACCGTGATGCTGGTCCGTGCGCCGATGCCGTCGGCCAGCGCGGTGATCGCGGCCTTGAGGCCGGAGCGGGCCAGCACCTCGGGATGTAGTTCGCGCACCACGTCGCGCAGCAGCCGGGAAGATTCCGCGAGCGCGAAGTCGACGCGGTCCATGCCCTCGACCGACCCGTCACGGACGTCCTCCATGTCGTGCCGCGCCACCAGGACGTACTGCAGCGCACCGTCGTGCAGGCGCTCCGAGAGGGATTGACGTTCGCGCTTCTCCAGGCTGATCACCTCTTCGAGCAGACGGGTCCGCTCCTGGGCCAGCCCGGCGATGGTCCTGGTCTTGGACTGCTGCACCCACGACAGCGCGACCGAACCGGCGGCCAGGCCGAACACGATGGCGGTCCGCAGCAGGATCGAGCCCCAGGGTTCGTCGCCGTTGGCCTCCCGGTCGATCCAGTTGACGACGAAGAACGTGGCGACGGTGGGAATCGCGATCATGGCGCTGACGGCGGGATCGAGCTGAGCTGCCGCGATCAGTGGGATCAGGAAGAGCCCGTGCTGCATCACGTCCGACGTCCAGGTTTCCGGGGAACTGAGCCCGCTGTCCACGGAAATGACCGCCACCACAGTCAGATCCGCGCACAGCATGAGCAGTGCCACCACGCGCTGGGTGCGCCGGTCGGACTGGTCGGCCGAGCGCCGTCCCCACCAACCCCATGCCGCGACCATCGCGACGTAACAGGCGAAGACGCCCCAGTGCAGCGGCAGGTTGGCGTTCGGGGGCTCCAGCAACAGGCCGAACCCGACGAACACCACCAACAGCGCCCGCAGCGCGAACTGCAGCAGCAGACCACGCACCAGCGAGGTGTCGGTGGTTGGCATCCTGGTCCCCCCGGCGTTCGTGATTTGTGCACGATTTTCCGCGATGGCCGCGGAAAATCGTGCACAAATCACGCAAAAGATTCGACGATCGACTCTCGGGGGTCGCGCCAGGTCAGGCTCAGGTCGGACAAGGTCAGGCTGTCGTCGGTGGGGACGGCGGCCGTCAGCAGCAGGGCGGCTTCGTAGCTCAGCCCCTCGGCCAGGGGCAGCCAGCGCCCGGCGACATCCGACACCCGGCCGACGCCGCGAAACATGCCGGGCGACAGCGGAATCCGCCGGATCGGCCGGCCCAGCGCCGACTGCAGCGCGTCGACCATCTGATCGAACGTCAGCAGCACGCCGCCGCAGACATAGCGCTTCGGGCCGCGGCCGGGCCGCATCAGCGCCGTGTGTACCCGGGCGACATCACCGACATCGATCATCTGCATGCCGCCGCGCAGCCGCGGGGCGACGCGGTAGCGCACGATGGGGTCCCAACCACGTTGTGTCACACCGACTGCCGTGTGGAACGCCGGACCGACGACCGACGACGGGTACGTCACGACGACGGGCGCGCCCTCGGCCTGCAACCGGCGGGCCGCATTGTCGGCGTAGGCCTTGGTGCGGGCGTAGTCGCTGCGACCGGGCGCCGGGGGAGTGTCGGGCCCGATGACGCCGTCGGTCGGCGGGAACAGTGAGCTGTAGGACGACACCGACACCACCGGGTCCAGCCCGAGCTCGCAGGCCCGCGTGAGCAGCGCCTCGGTGGCGTGGGCGTTGATGTCCCACATCAGCTGGGTGCGCCGGCTGTCGGTGCCGACGACGCCGGCGGCGTGCAGCGCGGCGTCGCAGCCGGCCAACAGCTCGGAAACCGTTGCGGGGTCCCGGATATCGCCGGTCAGGATCTCGAGCGGACCGATCCGGCCCAGCGCGTCGAGCGCGGCATCGTCGCTGCCGCCGGGAAACACCAGCAGTCGCACGGTGTGCCCGGCGGCCAGCAGGGCGCGGACGGTGTGGGCGCCGACGTAGCCGGTGCCTCCCGTCACTGCGATGTGCATCAGCGCATCTTGAACTGCGGTGCGCGCTTCTCCTTGAACGCCAGCGGGCCTTCCTTGGAGTCCTCGGACAGGAAGACCGGGATGCCGTTGGCGGTGTCGGGCTTGAAGGCGTCCAGCTCGTGCATGCCCTCGGTCTCGCGGATGGTCTTGAGGATGGCCTGGACCGCCAGCGGACCGTTGTTGTTGATCACCTCGGCGATCTCGAGAGCCTTGTCCAGCGCGGTGCCGTCCGGCACGACGTATCCGATGAGCCCGTAGTCCAGGGCCTGCTGGGCGGTGATGTGCCGGCCGGTCAGCAGCATGTCGCACGCGATGGTGTACGGAATCTGGCGCACGAGGCGCACTGCCGAACCGCCCATCGGGTACAGGCTCCACTTGGCCTCAGAGATGCCGAACTTGGCGCTCTCCCCGGCGATGCGGATGTCGGTGCCCTGCAGGATCTCGGTGCCGCCGGCGATGGCCGGGCCCTCGACCGCCGCGATCAGCGGCTTGGTCAGGCGGCGGCCCTTGAGCAGACCGTCGATGCGCGACGGGTCGTAGCTGCCGTCCTTGAACGAGTCGCCCGGCGGCTTCTTGGTGGCGCCCTTGAGGTCCATGCCGGCACAGAAGTAGCCGCCGGCACCGGTCAGGATGCAGGTGCGGATCTCGGGATCGTTGTCGACGCGGTCCCACGCCTCGACCATTATCGAGAGCATCTCGCCCGAAAGGGCGTTGCGGGCCTCGGGCCGGTTCAAGGTGACGATCAGCGTGTGTCCGCGCTGCTCAATGAGGGCGTCGGGGCCTTTTTCGGGTTCGCTCACGGGTACCAACTTCCGGTCTCGAGATCGTTAGACTTGTCACAAAATGTAACACGTTCTAGTTTATGTAACGTGGCTCTGAACATCGCAGATCTCGCCGAGCACGCCATTGATGCTGTGCCGGACCGCGTCGCACTCATCTGTGGCGACGAACAGCTGACCTATGCCCAGTTGGAGGAGAAGGCCAACCGCCTGGCTCACTACCTCCAGTCGCAGGGCGTGAAGAAAGACGACAAGGTTGGGCTCTACTGCCGCAACCGCATCGAGATCGTGATCGGCATGCTCGGCATCGTCAAAGCCGGCGCGATCCTGGTCAACGTCAACTTCCGCTACGTCGAGGGCGAGCTGAAGTACCTGTTCGACAACTCGGACATGGTCGCCCTGATCCATGAGCGCCAGTACTCCGACCGGGTCGCCAATGTGCTGCCCGAGTTGCCGCTGCTGAAGACGATCCTCGTCGTCGAGGACGGGTCCGACAACGACTTCCAGCGCTACGGCGGCGTCGAGTTCTACTCCGCCATCGCCGACAGCTCGCCCGAGCGTGACTTCGGTCCGCGCAGCGAGGACGACATCTACCTGCTCTACACCGGCGGCACCACCGGATTCCCCAAGGGCGTCATGTGGCGGCACGAGGACATCTACCGCGTGCTGTTCGGCGGCACCGACTTCGCCACCGGCGAGCCCATCGCCGACGAGTACGACCTGTCCAAGCAGGCCGCCGCCAACCCGCCGATGATTCGGCTCCCCATTCCGCCGATGATTCACGGCGCGACACAGTCCGCCACCTGGATGGCGCTGTTCACCGGACACACCGTGGTGCTGATGCCGGAGTTCGACGCCGACGCCGCCTGGCGAATGATCCACGAGCACAAGGTCAATCTGCTGTTCTTCACCGGGGACGCGATGGCGCGGCCACTGTTGGACGCGCTGCTGGCGCATCAGGACGCCGGCAACGAATACGACCTCTCCAGCTTGTTCCTGCTCGCCAGCACCGCCGCGCTGTTCTCGACCAGCCTCAAGGAGAAGTTCCTCGAGCTGCTGCCGAACCGCGTGATCACCGACTCGATCGGCTCGTCGGAGACCGGCTTCGGCGGCACCAGCATCGTGGCGAAGGGCCAGTCGCACACCGGCGGTCCCCGCGTCACCATCGACAAGAACACCAAGGTCCTCGACGAGGACGGCAACGAGGTGGTTCCGGGCTCGGGCGTGCGCGGCATCATCGCCAAGTGCGGGCACATCCCGGTCGGCTACTTCAAGGACGAGAAGAAGACCGCCGAGACCTTCCGCACCTACAACGGGGTCCGGTACGCGATCCCCGGCGACTACGCCGAGGTCGAGGCCGACGGCAGCGTGACGATGCTGGGCCGCGGCTCGGTGTCGATCAACTCCGGTGGCGAGAAGATCTACCCCGAAGAGGTCGAGGCCGCGCTCAAGGGACACCCGGATGTGTTCGACGCCCTGGTCGTCGGCGTGCCGGACCCGCGCTTCGGTCAGCACGTCGCGGCCGTGGTGCAGCCCCGCGAGGGCACCAGGCCTGCGCTGGCAGACCTGGATGCGTTCGTCCGGAGCGAGATCGCCGGCTACAAGGTGCCGCGCAGCCTGTGGCTGGTCGACGAGGTCAAGCGCTCCCCGGCCGGCAAGCCCGACTACCGCTGGGCCAAGGATCAGACCGAGGCGCGTCCCGCCGATGAGGTTCACGCGAAACACGCAGGCGCACAAGCCTAGTCAGGAACGAGAAATGAAAACCGAACTCTGTGAACGCTTCGGGATCGAATACCCGATCTTCGTCTTCACGCCGTCGGAGAAGGTGGCCGCCGCCGTGACCCGCGCCGGCGGCATGGGCGTGCTGGGTTGCGTCCGGTTCAACGACGCCGACGATCTCGAGAACGTCCTGCAGTGGATGGACGCCAACACCGACGGCAAGCCGTACGGCGTCGATATCGTGATGCCCGCCAAGGTCCCCACCGAGGGCACCAGCGTCGACATCAACAAGCTGATCCCGCAGGGGCACAAGGACTTCGTCGCCAAGACCCTCGCCGAGCTCGGGGTGCCGCCGCTGCCGGCGGACGAGGAGAAGAACGAAGGCGTGCTCGGCTGGCTGCACTCGGTGGCGCGCAGCCACGTCGAGGTGGCGCTCAAGCACCCGATCAAGCTGATCGCCAACGCACTCGGCTCGCCACCCAAGGACGTCATCGACCAGGCGCATGCCGCGGGCGTTCCGGTCGCCGCGCTGGCCGGCTCGGCCAAGCACGCGGCACGGCACGTGGAGAACGGCGTCGACATCGTCGTCGCCCAGGGGCACGAGGCCGGTGGCCACACCGGTGAGATCGGTTCCATGGTGTTGTGGCCGGAAATCGTTGACGCCCTTGGTGGTTCGGCCCCGGTGCTGGCCGCCGGCGGCATCGGCACGGGACGCCAGCTGGCCGCCGCGCTGGCGCTGGGCGCGCAGGGCGTCTGGATGGGCTCGGCGTTCCTGACCTCGGCCGAATACGACCTCGGGGTCCGTCTGGAATCGGGCGTTTCCGTTGTGCAGCAGGCGATGCTGAACGCGACCTCGGCCGACACCGTCCGCCGCAAGATCTACACCGGCAAGCCGGCCCGGCTGCTCAAGAGCCGCTGGACCGACGCCTGGGACGCCGACGGCGCACCCGATCCACTGCCGATGCCGTTGCAGAACATCCTCGTCAGCGAGGCCCACCAGCGGATGAACGAGTCCGGTGACCCGACCGCCGTCGCCATGCCGGTCGGTCAGATCGTCGGCCGGATGAACGAGATCCGTCCGGTCGCGGTCATCATCGCCGAACTGGTCGCCGAGTTCGAGGCCGCCACCAAGCGCCTGGACGCCATCCGCGACAACTGATTTCGCCGCGCGGCAGGTGACGATCAGCGCTACGGCGTGATCTTCACCTGCTGCGCCACCACATCGGTGGCGGCCTGGATGATGGGCGTCTGATCCGCCGCGCCGTCTGAATTCAGTTGCAGGACATAGGTTGCCCCGTCCGACGGGAAGATCACCGTCTGCTGTGCGACGAACTTCGTCTTGCCGTCCGAAACCCAGGTACCGGCGATCCGGTAGGCGGGGTAGTTGCGCACCTTGGTTTCGGTGCCGGGGCCCGCCGGTGTGAAGCCCGGGAGGTTCTGAATCTCCCCGGGCGCGGTGGCCATCAGCGCCTTGGCGTCGACGTCACCGGTCAGCTTCGACAGCAGCGCGATCACGCTCGGCGCATAGTTCGCCGCGTCGACCGGTCCGGTGTAGATGATCGAGTCGTAGGCCCACGGCGGGTTGTCATCACCGGAGGCTCGCCAGCCATCGGGCTTCGGCAGGTCGACCTTCGGCTCGCCCGGATCGGTGCGGTGCACCTGCTGTTCGGTGATCTTGTGGTCTTTGATGTAGCTGGCAATCGTCGGGTTGGGACCGTCGGTTGCCTGCTTGTTGCCCGCGTCCGCCGCGGTCGGCGCGGCGCTTGTCACGTTGTCGGACGACGCGCTCGCGTCTTTGCCGGAGTCGCAACCGGCCAGCACCACAGACAGTGCGGTCGCTGCCGCGACGAGGCCGGTGATCGCGGACGTTCTCATATGGCCGAGACTAATCGACAATGCTCGCGGTGATCCTGTGAGCCGGACGGCGAGCTACTCGAAACCGGCTCTAGCGTGGGCATTAGCTGTGGCATTACTGTGTGCCAGTGGCAAATGCGCAGAAACCACCGCCCGCCTGGTTCATGGACGGTATCGGCCGGGTCCGGGAAGGGCTGAGTCAGATCCGGCAGGCCGTGGTGCCGCCCAATCTGACCGTGTTCGAGATGGTGCAGGGCAGCTGGTTGACCCAGGCGATGTACGCGGCGTCCAAACTCGGCATCTTCGACGCTCTCGCTGGTGGTCCCGCAACTGCCGATGACATCGCGCGCCGCGTGGGCGCCGATCCCGGCGCCACGTTCCGGTTGATGCGGGCGCTGGCCGGCAACTCGCTGCTCAAGCAGGATCGCGACGGCCGGTTCGCGCTGACCCGGCTCGGAGATGCGCTGCGGTCCGATGCGCCGGGTTCCATGGCGCCCATGCTGCAGTTCGTCGGCCACCCGAAGCACTGGGAGCACTGGGGGCAGCTGTTGTATTCGGTGCAGACCGGCAAGACGTCCGCGGAGATGCTGCGCGGCATGCCCATCTTCGAATACCTGGAGACCGACCGCGACCTCGCCGAGGTGTTCAACAACGCGATGACCGCGGTATCGGCCATGGCGATCGAAACCCTCATGCCCGCTTACGATTTCACTCGTTTCCGGACGATCGTCGACGTCGGCGGCGGGCACGGGGCGCTGCTCGCCGCGGTGCTGCAGCAGGCCACTGATGCCGAGGGTGTGCTGTTCGATCTGCCGTCCGTCGTGGCCGGCGCCGGTCCGGTGCTGGACGCGGCCGGCGTATCCGACCGGGTCGCGGTCACCGGCGGCTCATTCTTCGAAGCGGTCCCCGAAGGTGGGGATGCCTACCTGTTGAAGACGATCATCCACGACTGGGACGAGGACAGTGCGCTGGTGATCCTGCGGAACATCCGCAAGGCGATCGACCCGGCCGGGACCCTGGCCCTCATCGAAATGGTCCTGCCGGAAGGCACGGCGCACCATCCCGGCATGCTTCTCGATCTGGAGATGCTGGTGGCTGCCGGTGGTCGGGAGCGTACCGGTGCGCAATACGCGGACCTGTTGGCGCGCGCCGGCTTTCGGCAGAGCCGCGTGGTCTCGACGGCGGGTCCGATGTCACTCGTCGAGGCCGTCCCGGTCCACGACTAGCGGGCGATCGCGAAAACCGGGTCGGCGCAGTCGGTGCCCTCGGCCGACAGTTGCCGCTTGATGACCTTGAACGTCTCGGTCCGCGGCAGCGTCGTGGCGACGCGGATGAACCGGGGCCACTGCTTGGGGCCCAGATCCTCCTGTGCGGCAAGGAAGGCGCTGAAGTCGTCCGCGGAGAACTCCGCGTGGTCGAGGAGGACGAGTGCCGACATCACCTGGTCGCCGACGGCGGGATCGGGTATCGGGTAGACGGCTGCCTCGACCACGTCAGGGTGCCGCAGCAGCACCTGCTCGATGGGTGCGGTGCCGAGGTTCTCGCCGTCGACCCGCATCCAATCGCCAAGGCGCCCAGCGAAATAGATGAACCCCGCTTCGTCCCGGTAGGCCAGGTCGCCGGTGTGGTAGACGCCGCCGGCCATGCGCTCGGCCTCGGCCGCGTCGTTGTTGTAGTAGCCGCGGAACCAGCCCCGGCCGGTCGGGTTCACGATTTCGCCGACGACGCCCGGCGGGCACGGCTGGCCGGTCTCCACATCGACGATGGCCACCTCTTCGGTCAGCGGCCCGAGCGCGCCGGCCGGGGTGTCCGGGGTGCGGGCGATCGCGACACCGCCCTCGGTGGAGCCGAAGCCGTCGACGACGACGACGCCGAAGCGCTGCGCGAACCGGTTGAGGTCACGGGGGGCACCCTCGTTGCCGTACATGAACTTCAGGGGATTGTCGGTGTCGTCCGGCCGGGCCGGGGTGGCCAGGATGTACGACAGCGGCTTGCCGACGTAGTTGGCATAGGTGGCGCCGTAGCGGCGCACGTCCGGGAGGAATCCGGAGGCAGAGAACTTGCGGCGCAACGCAATCGACCCCTGCGCGGCGAGCGCCACGGCCCAGCCCGCCATCACGGCGTTGGAGTGGAACAGCGGCATGGACAGGTAGAACGTGTCGTCGCGCCCGAGGCCGAAACGATCGGCCAGCATCTGGCCCGGGAACGCCACCTTGTCGTGGGTGACCCGGACGGCCTTGGGGTCACCGCTGGTGCCCGACGTGAAGATCAGCATGAACAGGTCGTCGGGATCGACGTCCGCGAATTGCACCGCGGTGCCGGCGAACCCGGCGAGTTCGGTTGCCCACGAAGCGGATTCGACGTCTATGACGTCGATGCCCGCGGCATCGAGACCGGCCGGGACCAGGTCGGGATTGTCGGCGAGCACCAACTGGCAGTCGGAGCGCTCGGCGTCGCCGACCAGCGCCGCCCCGCGGCGGGTCGGGTTGAGGCCGACCGGAACCAGCCCGGCCAGCGCGGCGGCCACCAGCAGCGACGAGAAGAACGTCGTATTGCTCAGCAGCACACCGATGTGCGGCGGCTTGGCCGGGTCCAGTCGCGCCTTCAGCGCCGCGGCCAACTGTGCGCCCGCGGCGATGTGGTCGGCCCAGCTGGTGAAACCGGCTGGGCCGCCGTCATCTTGTGATGAGTCGTCCGGCGCCGTGGTGCAGTCGTACAACCCGCGGTCGGTGACGTCGATGAGCGGGCGCAGCAGGTCGCTGACGGTGGGCCGGGAGGACATCAGTCGAATCTAGACGGGCGTCTCGGCGAGTTCGCGCCCGATCTGCAGCAGCTGCCCGGTGGCCCCGCCGACCGCGAACTCGGTCTGCTTGGCGGCCAGGAAGTAGCGGTGCACGGGGTGATCCATGTCGATGCCGACACCACCGTGTACGTGCACCGCGGTGTGTGCCACCCGGTGTCCGGCCTCGGCGGCCCAGAACGCCGCGGTGTTCACGTCCACCTCGGCGGGCAGGCCCTCGGCCACGCGCCAGGAGGCCTGGGTCAGCGTCAGGCGCAGCGCCTTGACGTCGATGTAGCCGTCGGCCAACCGGGACGACACGGCCTGGAAGCTGCCGATGGGGCGGTCGAACTGCTCGCGCTCGCGGGCGTACAACGCGGTGAGCTCCAGCGCGCACTCCACCACACCGAGCTGGAATGCGGTGCGGCCCAAAGCATTGTGCAGCTGCAGCCAGGCGAGCACCTCGGCGCCGCCGACGATGCGGTCAGCGGCGACAGTCACGCCCTGCAGATCCAGGTGCGCGACGCTGCCGTGCCCGGTGGTGTCGAGCGAGGTGACGGTGACGCCCGCGTCGGCCGCCGCGACCAGGAAAACCTTGACGCCGGAATCGCTTTCGGCAGGCACCAGGACGGCGTCGGCGACCGGGCCGTAGGCGACCTGGGTGCGGGTGCCGGTGAGCTTGTAGCCGGTCTCATCGCTGCCGGTGGCCTGCACCGGGCCCTGACCCATCTCGCCGTCGAGCGCCGGCACGACGATCTTGCTGCCGGCGACCGCCGGGGCGGCCCACTCGGATTGCAGCTCGGCCGAACCGAATTCGGCGATGGCGCCGGCGGCCAGGATGGTCGACTCGAGGTACGGCACCGCCGCGAGCTGACGGCCCAGTGCCACGAGCACGGCGGACTGCTCCAGCGGACCGAAACCACCGCCGCCCACCGACTCCGGTGCGGTGGTGGACAGGATGTCGGAATCGATCAGCTTGTCCCACAGCTCACGGTCGAACCGTTCGTCGAGCTTGTCCAGCTCCTTCTGCCGTTCCGGGGTCACCACCGATTCGGTGATGGACCGGACCAGGCCGCCGAGGTCCTCAGATGCTTCGGTTGTCTTGAAATCCATGTCAGTCCTTACCGGTTCACTCGGGGCAGGCCAAGAGCCACCATGCCGATGATGTCGCGCTGAATCTCGTTGGTGCCGCCGCCGAAGGTCAGGATCAGGCAGGACCGGTGCCAGCGCTCGATCCGGCCGCGCAGCAGTGCCCCCGGGGTGTCACGGCGCAGCGTCGCCGAGGTGCCGAGCACCTCCATCAGCAGCCGGTAGGCCTCGGTGGCCAGCTCGGTGCCGTAGACCTTGGCCGCCGATGCGTCGGCGGGGGAGGGCGCGGAGTCGGTGGCCGAGGCCAGCTCCCAGTTGATCAGCTTCAGCACCTCGGCCTTGGCGTGCACCCGGGCCAGGTTCAGCTGCACCCACTCGGAGTCGATCAGGCGCTTGCCGTGGTGGTCCTTGGTGTTCTGGGCCCATTCCCGAACCCCGTCCAGTGCGACGAAGATCGGCTGCGCAGACACCAGGGCCACGCGCTCGTGGTTGAGCTGGTTGGTGACCAGCTTCCAGCCGCCGTGCTCTTCGCCGACCAGGCTGGAGGTCGGGACGCGAACGTCCTGGTAGTAGGTGGCGCTGGTGTCCACACCGGACATGGTGTGCA
The DNA here is from genome assembly GCF_045310825.1 of Mycobacterium sp. SMC-21. Lineage (NCBI taxonomy): Bacteria > Bacillati > Actinomycetota > Actinomycetes > Mycobacteriales > Mycobacteriaceae > Mycobacterium > Mycobacterium sp. SMC-21. The sequence continues at coordinate 39,204 of NZ_JBJIAO010000014.1, forward strand.
CCGGTGTCCAGGAGAAGCCCTCGGCGGTGGTCGGCACGATCAGCATCGAGATGCCGCGGTGCTTCTTGGCCTCGGGGTTGGTGCGGGCCGCCAGCCAGACGTAGTCGGCGTAGGCGATCAGCGACGTCCACATCTTCTGGCCGTTGATGACGTAGTCGTCACCGTCGCGGACCGCGGTGGTGCGCAGCGACGCCAGGTCGGTGCCGGCGCCGGGCTCGGAATAGCCGATGGAGAAGTGCAGCTGGCCCGCGGCGATCTTGGGTAGGAAGAACTTCTTCTGCTCCTCGGTGCCGAAGTGCATGATCGTCGGCGCCACGGAGTTGATGGTCAGGAACGGCACCGGGACGTTGGCGATGGCGGCCTCGTCGTTGAAGATCAGGCCGTCCATCGGCGGGCGGGCCTGGCCGCCATACTCCTTGGGCCAGCTCAGCGTCAGCCAGCCGTCCTTGCCCATCTGCTCGACGGTCTCGCGGTAGACGTTGCCGCGTCCCATCTCGCCGTCGTTGGACGCCAGCGCCTCGGCGCGCTCCGGGGTCATGAGCTTGGTGAAGTACGAGCGCAGTTCGCGCCGCAGCTCCTCCTGCTCGGGCGTGTAGCCGATCCGCATCGAACTCATCCTTTATCAGTTGAATTGGGTTGGGTCTTCGGTCCGTTTGTCACGTTGCCGGGGCGGCTTTCGTCGACCCGTGCCTATTCAAACTTGTAACACGTTCTAGTCTTGGGGTCCAGAGCGTGCCACACTGGCATCGCCATGGTGGTGTCGTTATGTTGGCCTCACCGTCGAAATCCGGGCTCTCAGGAGGGTGTCATGCGGGTTGAAGTTGATCACGATCGCTGTGAAGGAAACGCGGTTTGCGTGGGAATTGCGCCGGACCTTTTCGATCTCGACGACAACGACTATGCAGTAGTCAAGGCCGATCCGGTGCCTGCCGACCAGGAAGAACTGGCCGAGCAGTCCATCGCGGAATGCCCCCGCGCCGCCCTTCTCCGTAAAGACTAGAGGTATTCATAAATTGACCAGCCAAATCGACTCCACTGACCTGTCCGGGAAGGTGGCCGTGGTCACCGGTGCCGCCGCGGGGCTGGGCCGCGCCGAGGCCATCGGCCTGGCGCAGGCCGGCGCCACCGTCGTGGTGAACGACATGGCCGGCGCGCTCGACAAGTCGGACGTGCTCGCCGAGATCGAGGCCGCCGGCTCCAAAGGCGTTGCGGTGGCGGGCGACATCAGCGCCCGCAGCACCGCCGACGAGATCGTCGCCACGGCGGACAGCCTGGGCGGGCTAGCCATCGTGGTCAACAACGCGGGCATCACCCGCGACAAGATGCTGTTCAACATGACCGACGAGGACTGGGACGCGGTCATCGCGGTCCACCTGCGCGGCCACTTCCTGCTGACCCGCAACGCCGCGACCTACTGGCGCGCCAAGGCCAAGGAGTCGGCCGACGGCAAGGTGTACGGCCGGATTGTCAACACCTCGTCCGAGGCCGGCCTGGCCGGTCCGGTGGGGCAGGCGAACTACGGCGCCGCCAAGGCCGGCATCACGGCCCTGACCCTGACCGCGGCCCGCGGTCTGGAGCGCTACGGCGTCCGCGCCAACGCGATTGCGCCGCGGGCGCGTACCGCGATGACGGCCGATGTGTTCGGTGCGGCTCCTGGTGAAGGAGAGGTCGACCCGCTGTCGCCGGAACACGTTGTGAAATTGGTGCGTTTCCTTTCCTCGCCCGCGTCGGAAAACGTGAATGGCCAGCTCTTCATCGTTTATGGTCCGACTGTGACCCTGGTAGCAGCCCCGACCGTGGAGAGCCACTTCACGGCGTCGTCCGCTGAGTGGGACATGACACAACTGAGTGCCACGTTGCGCGGATATTTTGCTGACCGCGATCCGGAGCGGAATTTCTCGGCGACTGCCCTGATGGAGTCGAGGGACTGAACGTCCCGGATCGAGTGCTGACGCGGCGTAGAAAGCGCCGCGTAGGCACTAGAACTTGTTACAGTGACGGCAACGTCAAAATATATCCTGAGCTGCGATTATATGTCGTTTCTCAGTGATTTTGCTGTTCTTTTGCCAGTGCGAACATGTTCTAGCTACTATGAGCCGGCTCACAAGAGCCATGCATTGCAACGTGGTGATCAGGCCGCTGTGGAAGAGGGAAACCCCACTCTTCGCCGTGACTGCTCAGCCCGGACCGAGAATGGAGTCGAAGGTTGATCGAACAGCTTGCGGCTCCGGCCCGGGCCGTCGGCGGGTTCTTCGAAATGGCCCTCGACACATTCACAAAGATGTGGCGTCGCCCTTTTCAATTCCGGGAGTTCTTCGAACAGACCTGGATGATCGCCCGCGTATCGCTCGTGCCGACCCTGCTCGTCGCCATTCCGTTCACCGTGCTGGTCGCCTTCACGCTGAACATCCTGCTGCGTGAGATCGGCGCCGCCGATCTCTCCGGCGCCGGCACCGCGTTCGGAACGGTCACCCAGCTGGGCCCCGTCGTCACCGTGCTGGTGGTCGCCGGCGCGGGTGCCACCGCAATCTGCGCCGACCTGGGCGCCCGCACCATCCGCGAAGAGATCGACGCGATGCGCGTGCTCGGCATCGATCCGATCCAGCGGCTGGTCGTGCCCCGCGTCCTCGCGTCGACCTTCGTCGCCGTGCTGCTGAACAACCTGGTGTGCGCCATCGGCATCTCGGGTGGCTACGTCTTCTCCGTCTTCCTGCAGGGCGTCAACCCGGGTTCGTTCATCAACGGCCTGACGGTGCTGACGGGCCTGGGCGAGCTGATGCTCGCCGAGATCAAGGCCGTGTTGTTCGGGCTGCTCGCCGGCATGGTCGGCTGCTACCGCGGCCTCACCGTCAAGGGCGGCCCCAAGGGCGTCGGCATCGCGGTGAACGAGACCGTGGTCTACGCCTTCATCTGTCTGTTCGTCATCAACGTGATCATGACCGCCATCGGCGTCCGAGTACTGGTGAGGTGATTCGGCCATGAGTTACGACGCAACCCTCCGTTTCAAACGATTGTTCCGGGCCGTGCCCGGCGTCTTCGACGGCATCGGTGAGCAGGCGCTGTTCTACGGGGAGTCCTTCCGGTACATCCCCAACGCGCTGACCCGCTACCGCCGCGAGACCATCCGGCTCATCGCCGAGATGACGATGGGAACCGGTGCGCTGGTGATGATCGGCGGCACCGTCGGTGTCGCCGCGTTCATGACGCTGGCCTCCGGCGGCGTCATCGCCGTCCAGGGCTACTCCTCGCTGGGCAACATCGGTATCGAGGCGCTGACCGGCTTCCTGTCGGCCTTCCTCAACGTGCGCATCGTCGCGCCGATCATCGCCGGCATCGCGCTGGCCGCGACCATCGGCGCCGGCTGTACGGCGCAGTTGGGCGCCATGCGCGTGGCCGAGGAGATCGACGCCGTCGAATCGATGGCCGTGCACTCGGTGTCCTACCTGGTGTCCACGCGCATCATCGCGGGCCTGATCGCCGTCATCCCGCTGTACGCGCTGGCCGTCCTGGCGTCATTCTTCGCGGCGCGGGCCACCACGGTGTACATCAACGGCCAGTCGGCTGGTCTGTACGACCACTACTTCAGCACCTTCATGGTGCCCACCGACCTGCTGTGGTCATTCCTGCAGGCCATCGTCATGTCCGTCGCGGTCATGCTGGTGCACACCTACTACGGCTACAACGCCAGCGGTGGACCCGTGGGCGTGGGCATCGCCGTCGGTCAGGCCGTGCGGACCTCGCTGATCGTGGTCGTCACGATCGTCCTGCTCATCTCCCTGGCCGTGTACGGCGCGTCCGGCAACTTCAACCTCTCCGGATAGGGGGTGCACGACGATGTCTTCCGGCGGTCCTAAACGCAGCCATGTGAGGCTCGCGGCAGCGGTGCTGATCAGCATCATGCTGGCCGCCGTGGTGTTCACCTATTTGTCGTACACCGCGGCCTTCACCCCCACCGACACCGTCTCGGTCATGGCGCCCCGCGCCGGTCTGGTCATGGACCCTGATGCCAAGGTCAAGTACCGCGGCATCCAGGTCGGCAAGGTCGAGCAGATCGACTACGCCGGTGACCAGGCGAAGCTGAAGCTGGCGGTCCTGAGCGACCAGATGCGCTACATCCCGTCCAACGCCCGCGTCCGGCTCGGCAGCACGACGGTGTTCGGCGCCAAGTCGGTCGAGTTCCTGCCGCCGGAGCATCCGTCGAAGGAGTCACTGCGTCCCGGTGCCCAGGTGCAGGCCAAGGACGTCCAGCTGGAGATGAACACCGTCTTCCAGACGCTGACCGACCTGCTCGACAAGATCGATCCGGTCAGCCTGAACGCCACCGTCACCGCGCTCGGTGAAGGCCTGCGCGGCCACGGTGACGACGCCGGCGCCGCGGTGGCCGGGTTGAGCAAGTACCTGGAGTACTTCAACCCCAAGCTGCCCACGCTGCAGCAGGATTTGAAGGACACCTCGACGGTCGCCGGCATCTATGGCGACGCCGCGCCCGACCTGGCGAAGGTCCTGGACAACGCGCCGACCGTCAGCAAGACGCTGGTCGACGAGAAGGACGACCTGAACGCCGCGCTGCTCGCGTCCACCGGGTTCGCCAACAACGCGTACGCGACCATCTCACCGGCCGCCGACGACTACATCGCCGCAATCCAGCGGTTGCGGGCCCCGCTGAAGGTTCTGGGTGACTACTCACCGGAATTCCCATGCCTCATCCAGGGCTTGTCGAAGGCCGTCGACCGCTTCGGCCCGGTGTTCGGTGGCGTCAAGCCGGGCTTGTTCGTCTCCTCGAACTTCTTCCCGGGTGCGCCCAACTACACCTACCCCGAGAGCCTCCCGATGGTGAACGCCTCGGGTGGTCCGAACTGCCGTGGCCTTCCGGACGTGCCGTCCAAGCAGTACGGCGGCTCGTGGTATCACACGCCCTTCTTGGTGACCGACAACGCCTACATCCCGTACCAGCCGAACACCGAGCTGCAGTTCGACGCGCCCTCGACGCTGCAGTTCCTGTTCAACGGTGCCTACGCAGAGAAGGACCGCTACTGATGTCCGCGAGTGAGTGGGGCCGCCCATGAGACACAAGCGCGCAATGATCAACGTCACGGTGTTCACCGTCGTGATGTTGCTGGTCGCCGCCGGTCTGGTGGTGGTGTTCGGCCAGTTCCGCTTCGCCTCGTCGAACACCTATCACGCCAACTTCACCGACGCGTCCCGGCTCAAGGCCGGCGAGGACGTCCGCATCGCCGGTGTCCAGGTCGGCTCGGTGAAGAGCGTGAAACTCAAGAGCGACAACACCGTCGACGTCAAGTTCACGCTGAACGATCGCTACCAGCTGTACACCTCGAGCCGCGCCGTCATCCGCTACCAGAACCTGGTCGGTGACCGCTACATGGAGATCACCTCCGGCCCCGGCGAGCTGCGCAAGCTGCCCGCCGGCGGCACCGTTGCCCTCGCCAACACCCAGCCGGCGCTCGACCTCGACGCACTGCTCGGCGGTCTGCGCCCGGTCGTGAAGGGTCTGGACGGCAAGAAGGTCAACGAGATCACCGCCGCCATGATCGAGGCCCTGCAGGGGGAGGGCGGTGCGCTGAGCGACCTGCTGTCCAACACCGGTTCGTTCAGCCAGACGCTGGCCGAGCGCGACCAGCTGATCGGCGACACGATCACCAACCTCAACACGGTGCTCGGCACGGTCGACGCCAAGGGTGCTCAGTTCAACACCAGCATCGACCAGCTGCAGCAGCTCATCACCGGCCTGGCCAAGGGGCGCGACCCGATCGCCGGTGCCATCGGCCCGCTGGCCTCGGCCGAGAACGACCTGACCGAGATGCTGCAGAAGTCGCGGCGCCCGGTGCAGGGCGTCATCGAGAACGCCCGGCCGTTCGCGCAGCGTATGTACGAGCGCCGGGCGGAGGTGAACCCGGTCATCGAGAACCTCGCGGAGGACTACCTGCGACTCAACGCCCTCGGTGCCTACGGCGCGTTCTTCAACATCTACTACTGCTCGGTGAAGATCAAGATGAGTGGCCCCGCGGGTAGCGATCTGATCGTTCCGTTCGGTGGTCCCGCGGATCCGTCGAAGGGCAGGTGCTCCGAAAGTGGCTAAGCCAGAAAAGGATCCGGTTCGCACCGGCATTCTCGGTGTGTTCATCGTGGTGTGCCTGGTGCTGATCTCGTTTGGCTACACCGGCCTGCCGTTCTGGCCGCAGGGCAAGAACTACTCCGCGTACTTCGGCGACGCCGGTGGCATCACCCCGGGCAGTGACGTGCGCGTCGCGGGTATCAAGGTCGGCAAGGTCGGGGACGTGGAGCTCGCCGGGACCTCGGCGAAAGTGAACTTCACCGTCGACCGTCAGATCGTGGTCGGCGACCAGTCGCTGGCATCGATCAAGACCGACACGGTGCTGGGGCAGAAGTCTCTCTGGGTCACCCCGAAGGGCACGAAGGAAGCCACAGTTATCCCGTTGGGCCGCACCACGACTCCGTACACCATCAGCACCGCGCTGCAGGACCTGGGCCAGAACACCAGTGAGCTGGACAAGCCGCAGCTGCAGCAGGCGCTCCAGGTGCTGACCGACACGCTGCACGACGCGACGCCGCAGCTGCGTGGCGCGCTCGACGGGGTAGCTGCCCTGTCGCGCAGCCTGAACACGCGCGACCAGGCGCTCGAACAGCTACTCGGGCACGCCAATAAGGTGTCCGACACCCTGGCGCAGCGCGCCGACCAGGTGAACAAGCTGGTCATCGACGGCAATCAGCTGTTCGCCGCGCTGGGCGAGCGGCGTCAGTCGCTGGGCACGCTGATATCCGGTATTCGCGTTGTCTCGCAACAGCTTTCGGGATTTGTGGCGGACAACAAGCGCGAGTTCGGTCCGGCCCTCAAGCAGCTGAACCTGGTGCTGGACGAATTGCTGAAGCGCAAGGAACACATCAGCGAGGCGCTCAAGCGGCTGCCGGGTTACGCCACCACACTCGGCGAGGTGGTCGCTAACGGTCCGGGCTTCAACATCAACCTGTACGGCCTGCCGCCCTCGACGATGTCGGAAGTCGCACTCGACGCGTACTTTCAGCCGGGCAAGCTGCCGGCCAGCCTCGGCGACATGCTGAAGGGCTACATCTCTGAACGGATCGTCGTGAGGCCGAAGTCGCCATGATAAAGAACATGTCACGTGGGGCGATCATCGCCCTGGTGGTCGCACTGGTGGCGCTGGTCGCCGGCGGTGCCTACCTGCTATGGCCGCCGCGTGGCGGCCACAAGGTGGTCGCCTACTTCACGAACGCCGTCGGCCTCTACGCGGGCGACGACGTCCGGGTGCTCGGGGTGCCGGTGGGCACCATCGATTCGGTTGAGCCGCAGCCCAATTCGGTCAAGGTCAGCATCACGGTGCAGGGCGGCGTGAAGATCCCAGCCGATGCGCGGGCGATCATCATCTCGCCGAACCTGGTGGCGGCTCGGTTCGTGCAGTTCACCCCGGCCTACAGCGGTGGCGCCGCGCTGGCCGACGGCGCTGAGGTGCCGCTGAATCGGACCGGTGTCCCGGTCGAGTGGGACGACGTGAAGAAGCAGCTGACCCAGCTCAGCGCGCAGCTCGGTCCGCAGGACGGTGCGCCGCAGGGCCCGCTCGGTGCCTTCATCAACCAGGCCGCCGACACCCTGGACGGTAAGGGCGGCTCGTTCCGCAGTGCCTTGCGTGAACTGTCGCAAACAGCTGGGCGCCTTGGTGATTCGCGTGGCGACCTGTTCGGCACCATCAAGAACCTGCAGATCCTGGTCAATGCGTTGTCGAACAGCAACGAGCAGATCGTGCAGTTCACCGACCACGTGGCGTCCGTCTCGCAGGTGCTGGCGGAGAGCTCCGCTGGGCTTGACCAGACGCTCGGCGCCCTCAACCAGGCCCTGGGCGACGTCAAAGGCCTGCTCAAGGACAACAACACGGCCCTGATCGACCAGGTCGGCAAGCTGGCCGAGTTCACGCAGATGCTGACCGACAACAGCGACAACATCGAGCAGGTTCTGCATATCACACCGAACGGCCTGGCCAACTTCTACAACATCTACAACCCGGCGCAGGGTTCCCTGGACGGTCTGCTGTCCCTGCCGAACTTCGCGAACCCGGTGCAGTTCCTGTGCGGCGGCAACTTCGACATCGGAGCGACGCCGGACAACTACAAGCGCGCGGAAATCTGCCGTCAGCGCATGGCTCCCGTGCTGCGTCGGATCGCGATGAACTACCCGCCGGTGCTGTTCCACCCGATCAACAGCATCACGGCGTACAAGGGCCAAATCATCTACGACACCCCGCAGACCGAGGCCAAGGCTCAGACTCCGGTGCCGTACCTGCAGTGGAATGCCGCACCTGGCGTCATCCCGCCGAAGGTCCAGCCGGACGGATCGCTCAGCGACCTGATCCTGCCGCCGCCGGCCGTCCCGGGCCAGATTTCGCCGGCCACGCCGCGGGTCGGACCGGGCCCGGCGCCGCTGAACGGTTCGGGCCCGCTGCCCGGCCCCGCCCCGGCGCCCGCAGCGCCGGTGGGTGCTCCGCTGCCCGCTGAAGCTGGAGGTGGCAACTGATGAGGACGGTTGTGAAGGTCCTGGCACTCGGATCGAGTGCCGTGATGCTCGCCGGTTGCCAGTTCGGTGGCCTGAACTCGCTGGACATGCCCGGTACCCAGGGCCACGGCGCCGGCTCCTACACCGTCACCGTGCAGCTGCCCGACGTCGCGACGTTGCCGCAGAACTCGCCGGTGATGGTCAACGACGTCACCGTCGGCAGCGTGTCGGGCCTGGACGCGGTCCAGCGTCCTGACGGCACGTTCTATGCGGCGGCCAAACTGTCGATCAACGGCGATGTGAAGCTGCCGGCGAACGCGCGGGCTAGGGTCGCCCAGACGTCGCTGCTGGGCTCGCAGCACGTGCAGCTGTCGGAACCCGTCGAGGAAGCGCCGCAGGGCCGGCTGAAGCAGGGCTCAGAGATTCCGCTGGCGCACACCGCCCGGTACCCGACCACCGAAGAGGTGCTGTCGTCGCTGGGCCTGGTGGTGAACAAAGGCAATCTCGGTGCGCTGCAGGACATCACCGATGAGGCCTATGCCGCCGTCGCGGGCCGGGCCGGGCAGTTCGCCGACTTCATCCCGCGGTTGGCCGAGCTCACCCAGTCCCTGGACAAGCAGACCACCGACATAGTCGGGGCCATGGACGGGCTGAACCGCTTCGCCTCGATCCTGACCAAGAGCAAGGACAGCCTGGGCCGCACGCTCGACACCCTGCCGGGGGCGATCAAGGTCCTCAATGACAACCGCAAGAACATCGTGGATGCGTTCACCGCGCTGCGGAAGCTCGCGGTGGTCGGTGCCAAGGTCATGGCCGCAACCAAGGATGACTTCGCGGCCGACTTCAAGGACCTCTTTCCTGTCATCAAAGCGCTCAACGACAACGCCGACGACTTCATCCACGACCAGGATCTGATGGCGACGTTCCCGTTCTCCAACAAGTACTTCAAGAACGCGGTGCGCGGTGACTACCTGAACGTGTACGTGACGTTCGACCTGACGCTGCGCCGCCTCGGTGAGACCTTCTTTGCGACCTCGGGGGGTCTCGACCCGAACATGAGGCGCCTGGACGAAGTGGTCAACCCGCCGGACTTCCTGTTGGGCGCACTGGCGAACCTGTCCGGACAGGCCGCCGATCCGTTCAAGATTCCGCCCGGCACAGCGACGCAACATGGAGGGGTGAAGCCGTAATGTTGTTGCCCCGTCTTGCGCGTTTCCAGCTGGCGATCTTCGGCGTCGTCACCGTCATCTGCCTAGCGCTGATCACGACGTCGTACCTGCACCTGCCGGCCGCTGTCGGCCTCGGTGTCTACAACGTGGACGCCAAGTTCGTCGTCGGTGGCGGCATCTACCAGAACGCCAACGTCACCTACCGCGGCGTGACGGTCGGCCGCGTGACGAACGTCGGCCTGACTGACAACGGCGTGACGGCGCGGATGCGACTGAACACCGACACCCCGGTGCCGGACAACGTGACCGCCACGGTCAAGAGCGTGTCCGCGATCGGTGAGCAGTACATCGATCTGGTGCCGCCCGCCAACGTCTCGAAGAACATGCTCAAGAACGGCGCCACCATCGGCGTCGACCGGACCGCGGTCGGGCAGGACATCGTGGACCTGCTCAACCAGGCCCAAAGTCTGGTCAGCAGCATCAGCAACACCCGCTTGCAGGACCTGTTGCGGGAGTCGTTCAAGGCGTTCAACGGGTCGGGTCCGGAGCTGTCGCGCATGATCCAGTCGTCGCGACTGCTGGTTGACGAGGCCAACGCCAATACCAATGAGATCAACAAGCTGCTCGATCAGGCCGGCCCGCTGCTCAAGGCGCAGATCCGCGCCGGTGCCGATCTCAAGACCATGGCCAGCAGCCTCGCGACGCTGACCGGCGAAGCCGCCCAGGCCGACCCGCAGATTCGGTCGGTGCTCAAGACCGTCCCGGGCGCCGTCGACACCGTCAACGAGACGTTCGACGGCATCCGGCCGACGTTCCCGGTGCTGGCGGCCAACCTCGCCAACTTCGGCCGGATCGGCGTGATCTACCACAAGTCGATCGAGCAAGCGCTGGTCATCTTCCCGGCGCTGATCGCGGCACTGCTGACGGACGCCGGCCAGTTGCCCATCGACGAAGGCGGCAAGCTGGACTTCAAGATCAGCCTCGGCCAGCCGCCGTGCGTGACGGGCTTCATCCCGGCGCCGGAGATCCGCACGCCGGCTGACACCACCGTGCGCGATCTGCCGAATGACTTGTACTGCAAGACCGCGCAGAGCGACCCGAGCACTGTGCGCGGTGCCCGCAACTACCCGTGCATGGAGTACCCGGGCAAGCGCGCACCCACGGTCCAGCTCTGTCGTGACCCCCGCGGTTACGTGCCGATCGGCAGCAACCCGTGGCGCGGTCCACCAGTGCCGTACGACACCCCGGTCACCGACCCGCGGAACATCACGCCACCGAACCGGTTCCCCATGATTCCGCCGGGTGCCGACTACGACCCGGGTCCGCCCTCGGTGCAGCTGCCGCCGGGCGTGCCCGCCGGGCCGGGACCTGCGCCCAACGCGCCGTTCCCGCTGCCGTACCCGCCGAGCGATCCGGGTCCGCAGCCGCTGCCCTGGCCGTTCTTCGCGCCGCCGGATCAGGTGACTCCGCCGTACGCGATCAACAACCCGCCGGCGCCCGGCCCCGAGGGCCAGCCGCAGGCTAGCGGGCCGAAGGGGCCGCAGAGCACGACGTACGATGCGAATACCGGGGTCTTCGCTGACCCTGCCGGCGGTACGGGAGTGTTCAACGCCGGCTCGAGTAACGGCGACGCAGGCGAGTCCTGGGTCGACCTGATGAAGGATCCAAGGCAGGTTTAATGAGTGACGAACCGGCTGCGACGGACGAGACGTCGAAGCCGCCGGTTCAGCAGAGGCAACAGTGCTCGACGTGGCGGTACCGTCGACCGCGAGCAAGACATCATCAACCCAATCGGTGACCTCCAAGGCGCGGCCCGCGATCCAGGTACCGCGCCGCCAACCGCACCGGTCGCTGGTCATGACCATCGGCCTGGCGGTCGTCGCCGTGCTGGTGGCGGCCCTGGCCGGCGGCACCTGGTTCCTCCGCCACGGCAACGGACAGATCGAGGCGACGCAGGACCGTGATCAGCGGTTCGTGGACACCGCGAAGCAGACCGTGGTCAACATGTTCAGTTACACGCAGAACACCGTCGACGAGAGCGTGAACCGCTTCGTCAATGGCATCGGCCCCGGCCCGCTGCGCGACATGATGAACCAGAGCAACAACGCCGACAACCTGAAGTACCTGTTCAAGCAGACGCAGGCCAACTCGGAGGCGGTCATCACCGCGGCGGCACTGGAGAGTATCGACAACACCTCCAACATCGCGAAGGTGCTCGTGACGGTCCGCGTGACACTGTCCGACATGAACGGGGTGAACCAGCCGTCGACGCCGTACCGGCAGCGGGTGTTCATCCGCGAGGACGACAGCGGACACATGGCGGCCTACGACATCAAGTACCCGGACGGAGGCAACTGATGAACCGGTTGCTGGTGGCGCTCGGCGCACTGTTGGCGGTCGCCGTGGTGGCGCTCGGGGCGCTCGGCGGCTCGGCGTTCTGGAGTCACGTGGAGCTCTCCGGCGAACAGGCGACGGCCGACGAGCTGCCCAGCCTGGCCAGGTCCCAAATCCCACAGATCCTCGGCTACGAGTACAGCAGCGTGCAGCGTTCCACGACGCAGGCACTGACGCTGATGACTCCGGCGTTCCGCAAGCGGTACGAGGAACTGACGGCCAAGAACAACATCTTCAACGACGCGGTGAAGCGCAAGCTGATCAGCCAGGTGAATGTGGTTGGCGCGGGCATGATCTCGTCGCACCGCGACTCGGGCACGGTCCTCGCGTTCGTGAACCGGGTCATCACCGATGAGCGCAAGCAGCCCAACTACGAGGGCAGCCGGCTGAAGGTCGACTACCGCAAGATCGACGGCAAGTGGTTGATCGACGAAATGACGCCGATCTTCTAGTACCCCAACATGATTCAGGCCCCGGAGCGGTGCTCCGGGGCCTGAGTTCTTGGTCGGTCAGTCGCGGGTGTGCGACAGGGCGTCGAGGAACGCCCGGGCCCAGCGGTCGACGTCATGGGCCAGCACCTGCCGGCGCAGCGCGCGCATGCGGCGTCGTCCCTCTTCGGGGGACTGGGTCAGGGCTTCGGCGATCGCGTCCTTGACCCCGTCCAGGTGATGCGGGTTGGTCAGGTACGCCTGTCGCAATTCCTCTGCGGCGCCGGTGAATTCGCTGAGCACGAGGGCGCCGCCGAGGTCGCTGCGGCATGCCACGTACTCCTTGGCCACCAGGTTCATGCCGTCGCGCAGCGGCGTCACCAGCATCACGTCGGCCGCGACGAAGAACGCGATGAGTTCCTCGCGGCCGATCGCCCGGTGCATGTAGTGCACCACCGCGTGACCGACCTCGCTGTACTCGCCGTTGATGTGCCCGACCTGGCGCTCGATGTCCTCCCGCATGACCTTGTAACTGTCCACGCGCTCCCGGCTCGGAGTGGCCAGCTGCACCAGCACGGTGTCGTGCCGGTTGGCCCGGCCTTCGGCGAGCAGCTCCGAGAACGCGCGCAGCCGCACGTCGATGCCCTTGGTGTAGTCCAGCCGGTCCACGCCCAGCATGATCTTGCGCGGGTTGCCCAGCTCATCGCGGATCTGACGGGCACGCTGCCGGATGGTGCGACTGCGGGCCTGGGCGTCCAGCGCCGCCGAGTCGATCGAGATGGGGAACGCGCCGACCTTGACCGTGCGGCCGTCGTGGCTCACCTCGCCGAGCCGGGACCGGACACCGATGGTGTGACGCGATGTGTTGGCGTCGAGCAGTCGACGGGCCAGCACCAGGAAGTTCTGCGCGCCGCCGGGCAGGTGGAAGCCCACCAGGTCGGCGCCGAGCAGGCCTTCGATGATCTCGGTGCGCCACGGCATCTGCATGAACAGCTCGACGGGCGGGAACGGGATGTGCAGGAAGAAGCCGATGGTCAGATCAGGACGCAGCTCCCGGAGCATCTTGGGGACCAGCTGCAGCTGGTAGTCCTGCACCCAGACCGTCGCGCCCTTCGCCGCGATGCGCGCAGTGGCCTCGGCGAAGCGCTGGTTGACTGCGACGTAGGCGTCCCACCAGTGGCGGTGATAGATGGGTTTGACGATGACGTCGTGGTACAGCGGCCACAGCGTCGCGTTGGAGAAACCCTCGTAGTAGTCGGCGATCTCGTCGGCCGACATCTTGACCGGGCACATCGTCAGCTCGTCCTGGACGATCAGCTCTTCGTCGCTGTCGGCGACGCCGGGCCAGCCGATCCAGGCGCCGCGCTGCTTGCGCAGCAGCGGCTCCAGTGCGGTGACGAGCCCGCCGGGGCTGCGTTTCCAGGTGACGGAGCCGTCGGGGAGCCGTTCCATGTCGACGGGCAGCCGGTTGGCGACCACTACGAAGTCGGAGTTGCCCACGGGCTTCGCGGCGGACTTACCGCCCTTGGAGGATTTGGGACTCGCGGTGGACGCCGCAGAAGCGTCGTTGCCTCCGCGGGCCGTCACGCGTCGAGCTTCGTGGGCCCGATACCCAGCATGGACAGGAACATGCGACATTCGTCGGCGTCGTTGGCGTACGCGGCCACGACGCGGCGGGCCTGACGGGCGGTGCTGTCGGCCAGGGGCTCCACGTCGCCGATATCGGCGGGATCAGTTTTTGCAGGCATTACACAACCTTAGGCGACTGTTGTTACGGGCTGGAACTCACCGACGAGTGCGGGTGCACCTCGGGTACCTGTTCTTCCGAGAGGCCGATGCATTCGCCGGTGTTGTGGCCGGTGCACGGAATGCCGTCGACCTGGCCGAGTTGGTTCGGCGCCGCTTCGACGGGGCCGGGTGCCTGCTCGTTGCCGCTCTCGAAACAGGACCCGCTGACGGGGTTCGCCGTCATGCCGGGCGGGCAGCTGGTTTCCCCGAGTAGTGCGGGGGACGCGGGGCCGCTCAGCGCGAGTACGGCGGGCGCGGCGACCGTTGCGACGGCGAAGCCGCCGGCGACCAGGAGACGTCGATGGATCCGGATGCTCATGGCGTCACCGCTTTCGTCGGGGAAAATTTCAGCGTACGCCCAGGCGCTGTGTGGCGAACGGGGAAATTGGCCGCCCGACCAGCATTGTGTACAACTTTCGAAAAGTGTATACAGGACGTATCCCCGTCGATCTGTCCAGAGGAGTACGTCGGTGCAATTTTCAGTCCAGGGTTGGCTGACGGACCGGACGGTGTTGATCACCGGCGGTGGCAGCGGCATCGGTAAGGCCATCGCCCAGGGCGTCGTGGCCGCCGGCGGCAACGCGCTCATCGTCGGCCGCACCGAGGCCACGTTGCAGTCCGCCGTCGACGAGATCTCCGCGGCCGGGGGACCGGGCGCCATCCGCTTCCAGACCGCCGACGTCACCAACGAGGACGACGTCGCCAGCGCCGTCGCGACCGCGGCCGCGTGGAACGGCAAGCTCTCCGGCGCCGTGCACTGTGCCGGCGGCTCGCTGACCGTCGGGCCCGTCACGCACCTGGATTCGGAGATGTGGCGCCAGACCGTCGACCTGAACGTCAACGGCAGCATGTACGTCGTCAAGCACACCGCGCGGGAGATGGTGCGTGGCGGCGGCGGCTCGTTCGTCGGCATCTCGTCGATCGCGGCGAGCAACACCCACCGCTGGTTCGGGCCGTACGGCGTCACCAAGTCCGCGCTCGACCACCTGGTCCAGCTGGCGGCCGACGAGCTCGGCGCCTCGTGGGTGCGCGCCAACAGCATCCGCCCCGGGCTGATCCGCACCGATCTCGTGGCGGCCAGCATCTTCGAATTCGAGCCGCTGCGGGAGGATTACCGGCAGTGCACGCCGCTGCCCCGGGCCGGCGAGGTCGAGGACGTCGCCAACCTGGCGCTGTTCCTGCTCAGCGATGCATCGCAGTGGATCACCGGCCAGCTGATCAACGTCGACGGCGGCCAGAAGCTGCGCCGCGGCCCGGACTTCTCGGCCATGATGGAGCCGATGTTCGGCGCCGACGCCATGCGCGGGGTTTTCGCCGACTGAGGCCGTGCGCTGCGCCTGCCCACGGGACTGCGGTCGGTATTTGGCGTCAAACCGGGGCGTTGGCTGTGCTTACGATCGACGAATGACGCAGCCTCCGTACCCGCCGCCCGGCTGTCGAGGGCCTGGGCAGCACTACGGGCCGCCGGCTCCGCAGTGGCCGGCGGCGGCACAGCCGGGCGCGGGTAATCAAGGGCCGCAACCCTATTGGCAAGCTGCGTATGGTCAGGCGCCGTACGGTCAGGTCCCGCAGGGCCAGTGGCCGCAGTATCCGCCACCGCCCAAAAAGAGCGCCGCCGGCCGCATCATCGGTGTCGTCGCCGCGGTCTTCGCCATACCGGTGGTCATCGCGGCGATAGTCGGTATCACCGCGGGCATCCGCGGTGAACCGCCGACCACCGCGACCACTGCGGACGATTTCAAGGCCGTTTGTAAGAACGGTTCGGTGAGCAATGCCGCCGACTACCAAAAGCCCCACAAGGTCGTCACGTTCTACGAGTCGGTGACCGGGTGGTCGGCAGTGACCATGCTGGGCGCCGGAGCAGACTATGCCGGGGCCAATCTGCCGCCTTCGTCGATCAATGTCGTCGCGTGCCTGTCGCGGCGGGCGGGCAGCGAGAAGAAAGAGGGCACGTGTGACTACGACAGCGGCGGCGACAAGGACCGTGTGAGTCGCTACTCGGTCGACTACGACGTGGAGTTGCGCGAGGCCAAAACTGGTGAGCGCATCAAAAGCCTCGGCTCCGTGCCAGGGCCTTCGACCCGATGCCCGGTTGTGGCTCTGTACACCGCCTCGAGCCACAAAATGTACGGCGACCCCGATAAAGACCAGCTGAATGCGATGTTGAAGGAATTCGCCGCCGGGTAGTGAGTAGCCGCTACTTCGGCGCGACCACGCCGTGGTCGTAGGCGTAGACGATCGCGGCCGCACGGTCCCGTAGGTCCAGCTTGGTGAAGATCCGCCCGATGTGACTCTTCACCGTCACCTCCGAGATGACCAGCCGGCCGGCGATCTCGGCGTTGGTCGCGCCCGATCCGATCAGCTGCAGCACATCGAGTTCGCGGGCGGTCAGCCGGTCGGCGACGTCGTCCGACGGGGCGCCGGGCGCGCGCCGGTAGCCGTTCAGCACGCGCGCGGTGACGGCCGGGTCGAGGTATGCTTCGCCGCGTGCGACGGCGTGCACGGCTCGGATCAGTTCCTCGGCCGGTGAGTCCTTGAGGACGAAGCCCGACGCCCCGGCGCGCAGCGCCGCGGACAGCAGGTCGTCGTCGTCGAACGTGGTGAGCGCCAAGGCCGGTGGGCCGCCGCCGGCGCGCAGCGCGCGGATCGCGTCGACGCCGCTGACGCGCTTCATCCGCAGGTCCATCACCACCACATCGGGGCGGCACCGGAGCACTTCGCGCGGCACCTCGTCGCCGTCGGCGCATTCACCGACGATCGAGAAGCCGTCCTTGCGGCGCAGGATCCGGCGCAGGCCCGAGCGGACGAGCTCCTGATCGTCGACCAGCAGGACGTCAACGTCAGTCATGGCGAACCTCGTTGCGTGACAGCCGGATTCGGTGCATGGCGCAGTGCGCGGCGGTTGCCGTGGCGACCGGTACACGCGCCTGCACCGTCCACCCCTGCGGTCCGGGACCGGCCTCGAATTCGCCGTCGAGCAACGCGATGCGCTGACGCATCCCGGGGAGCCCCGCACCGGCTGTTGCGCCGGCCACGGGTCTCGGTAGCTCGTTGTCGACCGACAGGACGGCTGCGCCCTTCTCCACATACAGCCGCAGCCGCGCCGCCGAGGACGGGGCGTGCTTGGCGACGTTCGCCAGTGACTCCTGCGCCACCCGGTACAGCGCCAGACCGATCCCGGGAGTGACCGACGCCGGGTCGACCTCGATGCTCGACTCCACGCGCAAGCCCGCGTCGGCGAAACTCGTCACCAGATCGGGCAGGTCGGACAACCCCGGTTCGGGGGCCAGCCGCAACGGGGCGGCGTCGCGCGCGCCGAGCAGACCGACCGTCTGCCGGATGTCCGACATGGCCTGCCGGCCGAGACGCTCGGCGTCGAGCAGGCCGTCCACCGCCTCGTCGACGTCGCTGTCCTCCTGCAGGGCGCGCCGGGCGCCCGTCAGGTGCAGCATGGTGACCGACAAGGAGTGGGCGATCACGTCGTGCACTTCGCGGGCGATGCGTCGGCGCTCGTCGGCTGCGGCCTGTTCGGTGAGGACGTCCTGACGGGCACGTTCCTCGATGACGAGACGCTGTTGCAGTTGCAGGATGTGCCCCATCATCGCGGCGATGGCCAGGAAGAACAGCAGGTAGGGCACGAACGTGCTGAGGTGTCCCGTGCGGGACGCGCCGATCAACAGCAGCGCGCTGGCGAGCAGACTCGCGAGGCCGATGCGCATCGGACCCAGCGCGAACACCTCTCCGAGCATGAACATCAGCAGGAACGGCGCTGCGTCGAGGAAGACCGGCGGCCAGCACAACAACAGCAGCGCCACCCCGGCCAGCACCGACGCCGCGCTGACCGCAGTCGACGGCTTGTAGCCGCCGACGATGAACGCGAGGATCGGCGCGAACACGAGCCCGACGGCGACGAGCAGCAGCCACGGCTTGGTGAAATCCCGCTGCGTCGCGGCGGTTGCCGCGACCACCAGCGTGCCGGTGTACATCACGATGGGGACCGTGAACGGGTACTGGTAGGCCACGAGCTCGCGCCGACGCAGCGCGAAGTCACGGAGCCAGGCCATACCGCCAGCGTAGAGCCGGTGCCGGGATTTACACATCATTCGCGGGACGGCTCGGGCCTCCTACCACGGTAGGAGGCCCGGTCTCGTCCGCAGCACGACGCTTCCGGGCCTTCGCCGCTCGTAGGTTCGGAATCCATGTGGGATGTCATCGCAAGATTCTGCAGCCGCTTCGCGGTCCTGATCATCGGATTGTGGGTGCTGGCCGCGGCGGCGGGCAATCTGCTTGTGCCGCAGGTGGAAACCACCGCGCACAACCACGCGCGGGGCTTCCTGCCCGCCGATGCCCCGGTGAACCTCGCCGGCGTCCAGATGGACGAGCAGTTTCATGACGGGTCCGGCGGCAACCTCAATTACCTGGTGCTGGAGGGCGATCACCCGCTCGGCGCGCCGGAGCGGGCCTACTACGACCGCCTGCTGAGCACCTTGCGCGCGGATACCGAGGATGTGGATTCGGTGATGGACCTGTGGTCCGACCCGGTGACGGCGGCCGGCGCGCAGAGCACCGACGACAAGGCGGTGTACACGATGCTGCGGATTCGCGGCGAGCTCGGTGCCGCAAAGGCGAACGCCGCACTGGACGCGGTGCGGCGGATCGTCGCGGCCGCTCCCGCACCTGCGGGCCTGCACGCGTACGTCACCGGACCGGGCGCCACCATCGCCGACGAGCTCAGCGCGATCGACAAGCAGATGCTGATGATCACCGGTGTCACAGTCGTTCTGATCGCGGTGCTGCTGTTCGTCGTCTACCGCTCGGTGATCACGTCGGCGATCCCGCTGCTGACCGTCGGCCTGGGCCTCGGGGTCGCGCGGGGCGTCGTGGCGTTCCTGGGGGAGCGGGACCTGATCGAGGTGTCGATCTTCTCGGTGTCGCTGCTGGCGGCGATGGTGCTCGGGGCGGCAACGGATTACGGCATCTTCCTGCTGGGCCGCTATCACGAGCAGCGCCGCGCCGGCGTCGATCACGAGCAAGCGCTGGTGATAGCGAACCGCAGCGTCGCGCCGGTGATCGCCGCGTCGGGCTTGACCATCGCGGCGGCGCTGTCGTGCCTGCGGTTCGCTCAGGTCGGCATGCTGCGCAGTGCCGGATTGCCCTGCGCCATAGGCATTCTCACCGGTATGTTCGCATCGCTGACGTTGTTGCCGGCGTTCATCGGGCTGGCCGGGCGGCATGGCCTGGCGCAGCCCCGCCGTCGTGCCGCGGCGAAGGTGCCCGGCCGGAGCTGGCGCCGGGTCGGGACCGTCGTCGCCCGGTGGCCGGGGCCGGTACTGGTGGCGTCGTCGCTGGTTCTGGTGGTCTGTGCCATCCCGGTGGCCGGCATCCGTCTGGGCTTCGACGAGCTTGCCGCGCAACCCGATTCCACGCATGCCAACCGGGGCTACCAGGCCATGGACCGGCACTTCCCGCCCAACCGGCTGTTGCCCGAGACCGTCTCGATCGAGACCGACCACGACCTGCGCAACCCGGCGGGCGTCATCGCGGTCGAACGGGTGACCCGGAAGATCATGGAGATTCCCGGGATTCGCATGGTGCAGTCGGCATCGCGGCCGGCGGGTTCGCTGCCCGAGCAGGCGGCCCTGACCGATCAGGCCGGCACCATCGCCGACCAGCTCGACGACGGGGTGGCCCAGCTGAGCAAGCGGCTCGGCGCCGTCAACCAGCTGTCCGCGACGCTGGACCAGTTCTCCTCGGCCATAACGCAATTGCAGAACGGGCTGGGCGGCAGCGTCCGTGGCCTCGGGCAGTTGGGCTCGGGAATCGACGCCATGCACGGCGGCATGCAGCAGTTGCGGGACAACGTCACCTCGGTGTCTCAGTACATGGATCCGTTGCGCGGCTTCACCAATGCCAACCCGAACTGCGCGGGCGATGCCATCTGCTCGCTGGTGCTCAAGGTCGTCGAGCCCATGGATTCCGTGGTGGCGGCCACCAGCACGCTGACTGACAGCACAGTGGGTTTCAGCGCGGGCACCACCGAGATGGCCAAGTCGCTGACCGGCGCGCAGGCCTCGGTGCGCTCGATGCGGGCCGCGGTCGACCAACTCGGCGCAGTCACAACACAATTGACCAAGACCGTCGGCGAGACCCGCGGCATGTTCTCCGGCCTGACGGACTATCTGCGCGGCGTGCGGGCGGACTTCCAGGACAGTAGCGAGGGCGGCTTCTATCTGCCGCAGCGCGCGTGGCAGGACCCGCGCTTCCAGCGTGCGGCCGGGCTGTACTTCGCGCCCGACGGCCGGTCGACGCGGCTGCTCGTCTACGGCGACGGCAAGGTGTTCGGCACGGACGGGGCGCTGCGCTCGCCCGAGATCCTGGCCGCGGTCCAGGAGTCCACGAAGGAGGGCACCCTGGTCCGAAACACCGTCTTTGTCACCGGTTTCGGCACCGGCACCGCGGAGCTCCGTGGCTATGTGTCGGACGACTTCCTGTTGCTCGCGGGCGTCGCGCTCGCGCTCGTGTTCCTGATCATCCTCATCATGCTGCGCAGCCCGGTGGCGGCCGCGGTGGTGATCGGCACCATCGTGGTGTCCTACGCGTCGGCGGTCGGGGTGAGCAGCTTCATCTGGCAGGACCTCCTGGGCAGAGAGCTGCACTGGGCGGTGCCGTCGATCGCGCTCATCGCGTTGGTGGCCGTCGGCGCCGACTACAACCTGCTGCTGACGATGCGGCTGCGTGAAGAGGTGAGCCGGCCGGACTCGGGGTTGAAGACCGGCATGATCCGGACGTTCGGCGGTACCGGCGGCGTGGTGACCACCGCCGGAATCGTCTTCGGCATCACCATGTTCGCGATGCTGTCCAGCGACGTGCTGAGCATCGAGCAGGTCGGTACCACCATCGGCGTCGGTCTGCTCATCGACACCTTGATCGTGCGGACCTTCGTCGTGCCGGGCATCGCGGGGTTGCTCGGCCGGTGGTTCTGGTGGTCCCCGGTTCCCCTGGTGCGCGGAGTGTTGTCGCGGACGTTCACGCGTCGGCCGTCGCGACCGCGGCGGGACCTGCCGTTGATCGCCGGCACGGCGCCGGGTCGAGAAGTGTTGCAGGGTGCCGCGGGCTGAACTCAGCCGCTCACCTTC
This sequence comes from Mycobacterium sp. SMC-21, assembly GCF_045310825.1. NCBI lineage: Bacteria > Bacillati > Actinomycetota > Actinomycetes > Mycobacteriales > Mycobacteriaceae > Mycobacterium > Mycobacterium sp. SMC-21. The sequence continues at coordinate 60,661 of NZ_JBJIAO010000014.1, forward strand.
GCGGTCAACGTGATCAGTTGGTCCAATAGCCCGGCCAGTTCTCCGGCACGCCGCTCCAGCGGGGTGAAGCCGTCGGCGCCGAACTCGGTGAACAGGGACAACGACACCTGAGCGCGGACGTCGAGCATCTGGAAGTTGGCGACGATCTGCCGCCACTGCTCCACGGCGCGCACCCCGCCGTCGGCACCGTAGGACACGAAAGCCACTGTCTTGCCGAACCATTCAGAACCGAGGCTGTCCACCGCGTTCTTGAACGCACCAGGGACACCGTGGTTGTACTCGGGGGTGACGAAGATGAATCCGTCGCAGGCATCGATCGTCGCGCTCCACCGCTGCACGTTCTCCGATTCGTACTGCTTCTTGGCCGCGGCGGGAACGGTCGCGGACGTGAGCAGTGGCACGTCGAAGGTTTTCAGGTCGACTATCTCGAACTGGGCGTCGTCGCGCCCGGCCGCCTGTTCGGCAACCCAGGTGCCGACGCCGGCGCCGGCGCGCCCGTCCCGAATCGATCCCACGATGATGCCGATTTTCATGTAGTGCTCCTCTTCTGCGTCGTGACCCCGATGGCGGCTCCTGACAGCCTGCCGAACTCGGGGTACCCGCGCGGAAGAATGGCAACCACTCACACAATCAATGCCCGGCGTCGAACTCCACCGACAGCGTCTGCGGCCCACTGACCGCCATCAGCGGCTTCCACGGTGCCGGACCCGTGCGGCGAATGTTCGGCATCCGCTGCGTCAGCACGGTGAGTGCGCGGACCAGTTCCAGGCGCGCGAGATGCGAGCCGAGGCAGTAGTGCACACCGCCGCCGAACGTGAGCATCGGCGGTACGTCATGCCGCGTGATGTCGAACTGATCGGGGTTGTCGTACACCAGCGGATCACGGTTCGCCGCAGCGGTATTGGCGACGACGAGCGAGTCGCGCGGAAAGAAGAACCCCGACAGCTCCACGTCTTCGGTGACATACCGTGGCACGTTCAGGACGATCGGCGCGAACCGCATCACCTCGTCGACCGCCTGGGGCACCAACTCGGGATGTGTTGCCAGGAGCGCCCATTGGTCCGGGTGGTCGCAGAAGGTGTCGACGGCGGCGGCGAGTTGGTTGCGTGTGGTGTCGGTCCCGGCCGCAAGGATCCCCATGGACAGCATGAGCAGTTCGGAGTGGCTGAGCCGGTCGCCGTCGTCCTCCGCCCGGATGAGGCCCGACAGCAGGTCGTCCGTCAGCGCGGCGCGGCGGTCCGTGATCATCGCGTCGATGTAGTCGTCGAACTTTTGCCAGGCCGTGAGGATTTCGGATTCGTGGGCCGCCACATCCCACCAGAACATCTTGAAGATGTCGTCGGTCCAATCCGAGATCATCCGCCAGTCGGTACGCGGCGCGCCGAACAGTGCGCAGATCACCGGGATGGGATAGGGCTGGGCGACGTCGGCGACGATGTCGCAATGCCCCACGGCGGCAACGGGATCGACCAACTCGGCCAGGATGGAGTCGATCAGCGAATCGAGCCGGCCGACGGCCTTGCCGGTGAACGCTTTGCACACCAGCTTCCGCAGCCGAGTGTGCTCATCACCGTCGAGACTGAGCAGTGCACTGCCGATGCGATCCCACAACGGACCTCCGGTGACTCCGCGCGGCACCAGCCCGCGCACGCCGGGTTGATGAAACCGCGAGTCGCGCAGGACCGTACGGACCAATTCGTAGCTGAGCACCTCCGGTGCGTGCGGCCCGATGGCCACGGGCGACTGCCGGCGGACCTCCTTGATCATCCGGTGGGCCGCCGCCGGATCATCGATGGTTTCGTAATCGATCCTGGGCAGGCCGGCATCCGAGACGTCGACGACGGCGTTCGTGGCGATGGTCATCGATGTCTCCCTCGGCTCCGATAGAAGTCACTATCGGGCCGAGCGGGGCGCAACACATCAGCCGAACGGCGTAATTAACCACCTAGTCGAGCTGCACGGTCAGCTCGGCGCCGGTCGCCGCGATGACATCGTCGACGCTCACGCCCGGGGCGGTCTCGCGCAGGATCAAGGTGCCGTCGCCGGGCACGTCGATGACGGCCAGGTTCGTGATGATCCGGTCGACCACACCCTGACCGGTCAGCGGCAGCGTGCAGACCGGGACGATCTTGGGGTTACCGGCCTTGTCGGTGTGCTCCATGAGCACGATGACCCGCGACGCGCCGTGCACCAGGTCCATGGCGCCGCCCATGCCCTTGACCATCTTGCCGGGCACCATCCAGTTGGCCAGGTCGCCGGTGCGCGAGACCTCCATGCCGCCGAGTACGGCGGTGTCGATGTGGCCGCCGCGGATCATCCCGAACGACAGCGACGAATCGAAGTACGCCGCACCGGGATTCACCGTCACGGTTTCCTTGCCGGCGTTGATGAGGTCGGGGTCGACGTCGTCCTCGGTGGGGTAGGGGCCCGTCCCCAGGATGCCGTTCTCCGAGTGCAGGGTGACGTGGACGTCGCCTGTCAGAAAGCCGGGGATGAGGGTGGGCAGGCCGATGCCGAGGTTGACGTACTCGCCGTCGATCATGTCGGCCGCGGCGCGGGCGGCCATCTGGTCACGGTTCCAGCCGGTGGGCGCGGTCACTTCGCGGCTCCCTCGTTCGCGCGCACGGTGCGCTTCTCGATCTGCTTGTCCTGCGGCCCGGTGTGCACGATGCGCTGCACGAACACGCCGGCCAGGTGGACGTCGTCGGGGTCGATCTCGCCGGGCTGCACCAGTTCCTCGACCTGGACGATGGTGATCCGGCCGGCCATCGCGGCGAGGGGGTTGAAGTTGCGCGCGGTCTTGTTGAAGACCAGGTTGCCCGCGGTGTCGGCGCGCAGCGCGTGCACGAGCGCGAAGTCGGCGTTGATCGACTCCTCGAGCACGTAGCGCTTGCCGTTGAATTCGCGAATCTCCTTGGGCGGCGAGGCAACTGCGACGGAACCGTCGGCCGCGTAGCGCCACGGCAGACCGCCGTCGGAGACCGGGGTGCCGACGCCGGCCGGGGTGTAGAACGCGGGGATGCCGGCGCCGCCGGCGCGCATCCGCTCGGCCAGCGTGCCCTGCGGGGTGAGTTCCACCTCGAGCTCGCCGGACAGGTACTGGCGGGCGAACTCCTTGTTCTCCCCGACGTATGACGCGGTGACCCGGCGGACCTTGCCGAGGCCCAGCAGCACGCCGAGGCCGACGCCGTCGACGCCGCAGTTGTTCGAGAACACCTCGAGATCGGTGGCACTCGACGCGGCGATGGCATCGATGAGTTGGTCGGGGATGCCGCATAGACCGAATCCGCCGACAGCCAGCGTGGCGCCGTCACCGATGTCGGCGACCGCTGCGGCAGCCGAGGCGTACACCTTCGAGGTCATGACACTCCGTTCATCCAGTAAACGCGTGACCCACTCAACACGGCACGCCGCTGACAAGGCAAGTCTCTGCTCGAAGCAGGTCGAAAGTGTTCACATGGCGAGCATTGACGCTGTGTGCGTTCACTGAATGAACGCCTAGGATGTGGTGATGACCGGTCCGAATGTCGTCGCCCGCGTGGGGGCGATGCTGCGGGCAGTGGCCACGGCCGAACCCGAAGGCGCCTCCACCACCGAGCTCGGAAAACTGGCGGGGCTGGCCCGGCCGACGGCACACCGGCTGCTCACGGCGCTGGCCGACGAACATCTGGTCAGCCGGGATCAGAAGACCGGCCGCTGGTCACTCGGACCCGAGCTGTATCTGCTCGGGGTCGGTGCGGCCCAACACCACGACGTGACCGATCAGGCGCGTGCGGTGGTGACGCGGCTGGCACGCGAGACCGGCGAGAGTGCGTTCTTCTCGGCCCGTCGCGGCGATCAGACCGTGTGCGTACTGAGCGAGGAGGGCAGCTTCCCGTTGCGCTCGCACGTCCTGCAGGTCGGTATCCGGTTTCCGCTCGGGGTGGCCAGCGCCGGGCTGGCGATCCTCAGCCACCTACCGGCCGCCGACGTCGACGACTACTTCTCCCGCGAACAGCCGGAAACCAATTGGGGGCCAAATCATTCCGAAGCGGCCATCCGCAAGCGCATCGAGCAGACCCGGCGCGCCGGCTATGCCGTCAATCCCGCGCTCCTGGTGGAAGGCAGCTGGGGCATGGCGGCCGCGGTGTTCGACCGACGCGGCCTGCCCGGCTGGGCCCTGAGCCTCACCGGTGTCGAGACCCGGTTCCGTGCCGGGCGTCGACGTGAACTGGGGCGGCTGCTTCTCGAGCAGGCTCACGAGCTGTCGGGCCGGCTGCAGGGGTGACCCCGCGTCGCCGCCCGCGTGGCGGTAGGCGATTGTGGACTGGTGACTGAACGCGCGCGCATCGACTTTCCGTCCCGCATCGGCGTCTGGTGGGCCAGCGACAGCTGGGCCATGCCGGAAGCTCAGGCCGTGGCCCGCGACATCGAAGCCATGGGCTACGGCTCGTTGTTCCTGCCCGAAACCGTCGGCAAGGAATGCCTCACCGAATCGGCGGCGTTCCTCGCGGCCACCGACCGGCTGGTGGTCGGTACGGGCATCGCCAACATTCACGTGCGCCTGCCGTCGGCCGCCGAGGCCGGTGCCCGCACGCTGACCGCGCTGTACCCGGGACGGTTCGTGCTGGGCCTCGGCGTCAGTCACGGCCCGCTGGTGGAGCGGGGGATGGGCGGCACCTATGAAAAGCCGCTCGCGACGATGCGCAGCTACCTGGAGCGCATGGCCGCCGTGCCGGACGCCATCGAACCCGGCGTGGGCCGACCGCCGCGACTGCTCGCGGCGTTGGGCCCCAAGATGATCGAACTGTCGGGCAGCCAGGCCGACGGTGCGCACCCTTACCTGGTCCTGCCGTCCGCCACAGCGACGACGCGGGAAATCCTCGGGCCGGACAAGTGGATCGTCTCCGAACAGGCTGTGGCGATCGGTGGCGATGACGCCGACCAGCTGCGCCGCGCCCACGAGCACCTGAACGTCTACAGCGGCCTGCCCAACTACCGGAACTCGTGGCTGCGCCAGGGCTTCGACGACAGCGATCTGGTCCGCGGTGGATCCGAGCGACTGGCGCGCGCCCTGGTCGGGATGGGCAGCGTCGAAGACGCCGCGGCCAAGGTCAAGGCGCACCTCGATGCCGGCGCCGACCACGTCGTGGTCCAGGTGCTCGCGGAGCATCCGACCGCCGACCCGCGGCCGGGCCTGCGTGAACTGGCCGGCGCGCTGGGCCTGTAGCCGGCCGGCAGCGCGGCGCAGCGAGGCGTCGTGGATGAACGGCGCCCTTGCGCGCCGTATCACCTTGTGGGACTGTCTGTTTCGCCGCCCTCGTCTCCGCTCTCGGGTGGGTAGAGCGTTGGGTGCCAGTAGTGGTTGGTGCGGGGTTGGCCGGTGTCGAGTAGTGGTGGTGGGGTCCAGTGGGCTCGGCCGTTTTTCATGGTGGTGGTCCAGCCGGTGGTGTCTTCGAGTCGGTTGTCGCCGCCACAGGCCAGGGCCATGGTAGTGACGTCGGTCTGACCGTCGCGTGTCCAGCCGGGAATGTGATGGGCCTGGCAGCCCGCGGCCGGGACACTGCAGTCGGGGCGGGTGCAGCCCAAGTCCCGGGTGAACAGGGCCAGGCGTTGTCCGGTGGTGGCGGTGCGCCGCGCCCGCCCCAGATACAACGGCACATCACCATGGTTGTCGAACACCGTGAGATAGCAACTTGCCCCGGTGCGGGCAGCCAGATTCACCAGGTCCTTGACCGGCAGTGTGCTGCCGGTGTGCGTCACGGCGACCCCGGCCCGGTCCTCGAGCTGCTCGAGGGTGCAGGTCGCCACGATGGTGACCGGGAACCCGTTGCGTTCCCCCAAATCCCCGGAGAGCAGCAGCAGGCCGATGGTTTCCCAGGCATCATGCTGACGCTGTGCCAGGGTGCGGTGATCATTGTCGATCTGCTCCTGCGTCGGGGCGCCCGACACGCAGGGCACCGGGTCGGCGGGGTTGCACATCCCGGGAGCGGCGTATTTGACCATCAATGCTTCGTAGACGGCGCGGGCGGTCGGGGTCAGCACACCGCGCAACTCCGAGGTGCCGTCGGAACGCTGATTCGATAACACCAGCGCGCGGTCGCGGTACGGTTCGGGGTCCCGGCCGTCGGGTTCGGGGCCGTCCTGGTCCAGCTCGTACAGCTTGCGTGTGACCACCGACCGCAGAGATTCGGGGGTCAGATTGCGGGCAGCGGCCACCAGCGCCAGCTCCGCCTCGTCGACGGCGACCAAGTTGGCCCAGGTGGGCAGTTTCGTGAAGAACGACTCGATGACATCGACATGATCACCATTGATCGCCCCGGCGGCGACCGCGGCCGCGACATGCGGCCGCAGCGGCGGCAGTGGCTCCCCGGTCAATGACCAGCGGGGGCCGAGCAGCTCGGCGTGCCGGACCCGGCGGCGGGATTCCTCCAGGCCGAGCCGGTCCCGGGTGCGCAGCACGTCGGCCCAGTTTTTCGCCCCGATGTCTTTCGCCGTGGTGTGGGTTTGCAGCGCGGTCAGGATCTGGTGGTCCACGGCTTCGGCGGCACACCGTAGCTGTTCGCGGTGGGACTGCAGCGCCAACAACTCGGGCACTGACAGGGTGCGGTAATCCAGGCACGCCACCCGCGCCTGCGCCACGTCGAGGCCGGTGTAGACCTCGTCGATGACAGCTAAGTCGGTCAATCCCATACATCGAACACTAGTTCGAGCCACCGACAAGAAGCCGCGGGAAATGTGACGCTAGTTGCCCACTGTTACCAGCGCAAACAAAGTGACCAAAGTTTTTCGAACCCGTTTGCCGAGGCGGCTCAGCCTTGCGAGGCGGCGGCCTTGCGACGCTGGTACCAGTGCCAGATCATCGGCGTCACCGACGCGACGACGATGACGATGAAGATCGGCTCGATGAGCTTCTGGATGATGGCGAACTGGCCCAGCCAGTAGCCGAGCAGCGTCAGCCCGACGCCCCACACCACAGCACCGAGAACGGTGTAAATGGTGAACACGGCGAAGTTCATCTTTGCCGCCCCGGCCGTCAGCGGTGCCAGCGTGCGCACGATCGGCACGAACCGGGCGATGACGATCGCGAAGGGGCCGCGCCGCTCGAAGAAAGCGTGCGCCTCGTCGAGATACTTCTGCTTGAGGAACCGCGCATCCGGCTTGAACATCTCGACGCCGATGAACCGGCCGACGAAATAGCCGACGAGGCCACCGAGGACTGCCGCGATCGGGATGAACACGAGCAGCTGCCAGAGCTGGAAGTTGGCCTCCTGCATCTTGTCATCGGCGGTGCCGGCGGCCAGTTTGGCGGCGAACAGGCCGGCGACGAAGAGCAGTGAGTCGCCGGGCAGCACCGGGAACAGCACGCCGGACTCGATGAAGATGACCACCAGCAACCCGACCAGCGCCCATGTCCCGAAGTAGCCGATCAGCGTCATCGGGTCCAGGAAACCCGGCATGGCGGAGATGGTGGTCGTCATGGGGCCCAAAGATACCGGTGTCTGCAGGTGGTTCCGTCAACCGCACATCCCTCGTAGGGTCGGCGCATGGCCACTCACAGGGCAGTTCACGTTGCGCAGGCCGACGGTCCGCTCGCACTGACGGACATCGACACCGTCTCGCCGCCGCGCGACCATGTCCGCATCGCGGTCGCCGCATGCGGGGTGTGTGGCACCGACCGCGAGTTCCACGCGGGCCACTTTCCTGGACTGTCATGGCCGATAACCCTCGGCCACGAGATCGCGGGCACCGTCGCCGAGCTGGGCGACGGCGTCGAGGACTTCACCGTCGGTGATCGCGTCGCGGTGGGCTGGTTCGGCGGCAACTGCAACCGGTGCGTGCCGTGCCGCCAGGGCCATTTCATGCAGTGCGTCCGCATGGAGGTGCCGAGCTGGCACTATCCCGGCGGTTACGCCGAATCGGTCACGGCGCCCGCGACCGCACTGGCCCGAATCCCGGACGGATTCTCGTTCGCCGAGGCTGCCCCGATGGGCTGCGCGGGGGTGACGACGTTCAAGGGGTTGCGCAAGACGCGCGCCAAGTCCGGTGATCTGGTTGCGGTGATCGGGATCGGTGGCCTCGGCCACCTCGGCGTGCAGTTCTCCCGGGCCATGGGCTTCGAGACCGTGGCGATCGCCCGCGGGCCGGAGCGCGAGGCCGCCGCCAAGGAACTCGGCGCCCATCACTACATCGATTCGACAACCGCGGACGTCGCCGCCGAACTGCAGCGTCTCGGCGGGGCGGTTGTGGTGCTCGCGACTGCCGCGAGCGCGACGGCGATGGCCGCGACCGTCGCCGGGCTCGCACCCGAGGGGCAACTCGTGACGGTCGGCGTCACCCCCGAGCCACTGCCGATCAGTCCGCTCGATCTCATCAACGGCGGCTTCTCGGTCACCGGGCATCCGTCGGGCACCTCCCGCGATATCGAGGAGACCTTGCACTTCGCCGCGCTGACGGGCGTGCGGGCCGTCATCGAGGAACGACCGCTCGCGCAGGCCGCCGAGGCCTTCGAGCGGATGAACGGCGGCCACGCGCGCTACCGGATGGTCTTGACCGTCTGACCACATGAGCTGACGGTGTCCCCGGGTGCCGCACTTCAGCTCCACGTGACTGACATACTGGCCCAGACTGCAGGTTCGCCGAGAGGAAAAACATGCCCATCGCCACGCCCGAGGTCTACGCGGAGATGCTGGCCCGAGCCAAGGAACACTCTTTCGCGTTTCCGGCCATCAACTGCACGTCGTCGGAAACCATCAACGCGGCGATCAAAGGTTTCGCCGACGCAGGCAGCGACGGCATCATCCAATTCTCCACCGGCGGTGCCGAATTCGGCTCCGGCCTGGGGGTCAAGGACATGGTCACCGGCTCGGTCGCGCTGGCCGAGTTCGCCCACGTCGTCGCCGCCAAGTACGACATCACCGTCGCGCTGCACACCGACCACTGCCCCAAGGACAAGCTCGACGGTTTCGTCCGGCCGCTGCTGGCCATCTCGGCCGAGCGCGTCGCCCGCGGCGAGAACCCGCTGTTCCAGTCGCACATGTGGGACGGCTCCGCGGTGCCGATCGACGAGAACCTGGAGATCGCGCAGGAGCTGCTGAAGCTGACGTCGGCCGCCAACATCATCCTCGAGGTCGAGATCGGCGTCGTCGGCGGTGAAGAGGACGGCGTCGAGGCCGAGATCAACGAGAAGCTGTACACCAGCTCCGGAGATTTCGAGAAGACCATCGACGCGCTGGGTTCCGGCGAGAACGGCAAGTACCTGCTGGCCGCCACCTTCGGCAACGTCCACGGTGTCTACAAGCCGGGCAACGTCAAGCTCAAGCCCGAGGTGCTGGCCGAGGGACAGAAGGTGGCCGCCGCCAAGCTCGGTCTGCCCGCCGGCTCCAAGCCGTTCGACTTCGTGTTCCACGGCGGCTCGGGCTCGCTGAAGTCCGAGATCGAGGACTCGCTGCGCTACGGCGTCGTGAAGATGAACGTCGACACCGACACCCAGTACGCGTTCACCCGTCCGGTGGCGGCGCACATGTTCACCAACTACGACGGCGTCCTGAAGATCGACGGCGAGGTCGGCAACAAGAAGGTCTACGACCCGCGCAGCTACCTGAAGAAGGCCGAGGCTTCGATGACCCAGCGTGTCATCGAAGCGTGCAACGACCTGCACAGCACGGGCCGCAGTGTCTCCGCGGGGCTCGGCAAGTAGCCAAAGCTGGACACCGCCGACTGGCCGGTCATGACGCAGGAATCGCGAAACCCTGTGTCGTGACCGGCCATTCGGCGTTCATGGCCGAGTGGCCGCGCGTGAGGAGCACCGTGCCCAGCACCGCGACGGCGGCGATGGCCGCGATCACCAGCACCAGCGCGATGACCCAGCCCCAGCTGCGACTGTCCTTCGGCGGCTTGACGGCGCCGGGGATCACCTGCGGCGCGGCCGGCGGCATCAGTTCGGTTTCCGGGTCCGGCAGCGGTGTGATGATCTGCGTCTTGCCGTCGAAGCCCGACGGCGCGGTGAAGCGCCGCACCGGGATCGTCGGGTCGGTCGCTGGATCTGCGGGCTCGAAGATCTCGGTTGCCGCCGCGGCGTCGTCGCCCGTCGAGGCAGCGCGCTGATCGGCATCACGACGGCCGTCCGGTCCCGTCGGGTTCGACATGGCGGCTGGGTTCGACATGGGGGTGACTGTCCTCCCGAGATCAGATCGCGCACTGGGGCCGATGCGTCCTGGAGCAGGCCGCGACGTCCTACCTGGAGCTTAATCTCCCGCCTGCGGGATCTCCGTGAGCGGCCGCACGGCACAATGGCGCTCATGACGCGAATGGGTGATCTGCTGGGTCCGGAGCCGGTGTTGCTGCCTGCCAACTTCGAGGCCGAGGACGCTCTCGCCGCCGGTAAATCGCCGACCGACGTTGCTGCGGCGCAGCCGACGGCCTCTGTCGCGTGGGCCGCCCTCGCCGAGGCCGCGCTGGCCGACGGTCAGACCATCACTGCCTACGCCTACGCGCGTACCGGTTACCACCGCGGCCTGGATCAGCTGCGTCGCAACGGCTGGAAGGGCTTCGGCCCGGTGCCGTTCGCGCACGAACCGAACCAGGGCTTCCTGCGCTGCGTGGCTGTGCTGGCGAAGGCCGCGGAATCCATCGGCGAGCAGGACGAGTACTTGCGCTGCCTGGACCTGCTGGACGACTGCGATCCGGCGGCCCGTGGCGAGCTGGGTCTCTAACTAGTCCGCTTCGCAGTGGCAGCCGTCGGCCTCCGGCGGCTCCACCTGGACGGTGGCGTGGTCGAGTCCGCGAGCGGACAGCACGGCGCGCGCCGATTCCAGCACGCGGGCGGAGTCCGCGCTGGACGTCAGATGCGCGGTGGCCATGTCCTTGCCGGGCACCAGGGTCCACACGTGCAGGTCGTGCACATCGGTGACGCCGTCGACGGCGGCGAGCGCTTCGCGCAGCTCGTCGACGTCGATGTGGCTGGGGGAGGACTCGGACAGGATGCGCAGCGCGGCGCGGGCCAGCGCGATGGCGCGTGGCAGCACCCAAAGCGCGACCAGCACGGCGACGACGACGTCTGCGTACGGCCAGCCGGTCGTGACGTTCACGATGCCGGCGATCAGTACGCCGATGCTGCCGACGGTGTCGGCGACGACCTCCATGTAGGCGCCCTTGACGGCGAGGCTGCTGTCGGCGTCGGAGCGCAGCAGGAGCACCACGACGAGATTCGCGAGCAGTCCCGCGAGGGCGACGACGATCATCGGCACACCGGGAATCTCCGGCGCGTTGCCGATGCGCTCCACGGCCTCGTAGAGGATGAACGCCGCGACGCCCATCAGCAGGACGGCATTGGCGACCGCGGTGAAGACCTCGGCGCGGTGCCAGCCGTAGGTGCGGGCGGCAGACGTCGACCCACGGCGGGCCAGCAGGACGGCGCCCAGACCCATGAACATCGCGACCAGGTCGGTCAGCATGTGGCCGGCGTCGGCCAACAGCGCGATCGAGTTGATCAGCAGCGCCGTGGTCAGCTCGATGACGAAGAAGACGCTGAGCACGGCCGCGGCGATGATCATGCGGCTGGCGCGCGCGTTCGGGCCATGGCTGTGGTCGTGTCCGGCACCCATGCCAGCAATATATGCAGAACTACGCATATGTCGCAAGGCGCCCTGGGATTTGTGCACGATCATCCGCGGTGAGCGCGGAAAATCGTGCACAAATCCCTACCAGGCGGACCAGAAGCGGGTCAGGGCGCTGCCGATCATCGCCAGCCGTGGCGGCACGCCGGTCAGGCTGACGGCGGAGTAGACGACGTTGAAGAACATCCGGTTCAGTTCGGGGACGATCAGCAGCAGCATCAGGATCAGGAAGCCCCACTGCCGGGCGGGCAGCAGTGCGCGCTGGGTGTCGGCGCTCAGGTGCGGTTCCAGTGCGCCGTAGCCGTCCAGCCCCGGAATGGGCAGCAAGTTCAGGAACAGCGCCGTCACCTGCAGGAACCCCAGAAACGCCAGCCCCGCCCAGAACACCGGATGGTCGTTGTCGAACAGCACCGCGGTCGCGACCAGCAGGATGACGGCAAGTACCAGGTTGGCGAACGGTCCGGCCAGGCTGACCAGGGTGCGTTGCCGCGGCGTCATGTATTCGGTGCGCACGTACACCGCGCCGCCGGGCAGGCCGATGCCGCCGAGGGCGATGAACAGCGCCGGCAAGCCCAGTGACAGCAGTGGGCTGGCGTACTTCGCGGGGTTCAGCGTCAGATAGCCGCGCAGCTCGACGTCGCGGTCACCGAACTTCCAGGCGGTGTAGGCGTGGCCGAATTCGTGCAGGCACAGCGAGACCGTCCAGCCCGCGATGACGAACACGAAGACGCCGGCGTAGGCCAGCGGCCGGACCTCGGCGCCGCAGAACCAGGCCACGGCGCCACCGGCGACGGTCAGGGCCACGATCGCCCAGAAGACAGGGCTGGGACGGACAGCGCGCCGCACAGGCATGGTCATGACTGCAAACTAGCCGACCCGCAGCCAACCCTGGATATGGCGGTAGAACGCCGACCGGCGCGCCGGACGGGCGGCCGCCACGCCGTCGCGCTCAACCAAAACTCCGGTGCTGCCGAGCTGCGCCGCGCGGCCGGCGACCCAGCCCCGCCCCGGCCCCGAACGTCCGCGCCCGAGGGCCCGGGCGCGCAGCCCCGGCATGCCGGGCAGCGGTTCGATCACGACGCCCGTCGACTCGCCGTCGAACAGCACCGTGTCGTCGACGACGGCCTCGCCGGTGATGGCGTCGCCGCCCGTCGGCAGCCAGCGCGCGGACCGGACGATCACGGCGCCGGTCTCGTCGCGGATCAGTGGAACACGTTGGGCGACACCGTCTCTGGCGCGCCGCGCGGCACCGAACCCGCCGCGGGTCAGGGGTGGGACGAAGCCGACCTCGACGTCGAGCCGGTCGTCGCGGAGCAGCCGCGCCAGGGTGGCTGACAGGTCGGCGTGACCGCCCACGACGATCACCCGCACCGTGCCGTCGGGGATCGTCGGAGCGCCGGTTGGCGGCACCTGGAGGGCGGTCAGATCCGCCAGCGCGCGGGGTGTCCGGCGGTCGCCGAAGACCAGCGCCACGACCCGGTCGGAAACCTCGCCGGAGACCTCTCTGGCGGTCAAGGCCTCTCCTCTCGTCCTGCTGGGATAAGGTTGCTCACCGGCTGCCACTGTATTCAGGCAGGTAATGCGGGAGGCAAAACGATGCCGGCAATCGTGCTCATCGGGGCCCAATGGGGTGACGAGGGCAAAGGTAAGGCCACCGATCTACTCGGTGGACGTGTGCAATGGGTGGTTCGCTACCAGGGCGGCAACAACGCCGGGCACACGGTGGTACTGCCCACGGGGGAGAACTTCGCTCTCCACCTCATCCCGTCGGGCATCCTGACACCCGGGGTCACCAACGTCATCGGCAACGGTGTCGTGGTCGACCCGGGCGTGCTGCTCAGTGAGCTCTCGGGGCTCGAGGACCGCGGTGTGGACACCTCGAAGCTCATGATCTCGGCTGACGCGCACCTGCTCATGCCGTACCACGTGGCCATCGACAAGGTCACCGAGCGGTACGCGGGCAGCAAGAAGATCGGCACCACCGGTCGCGGCATCGGTCCGTGCTACCAGGACAAGATCGCGCGCATCGGTATCCGGGTCGCCGACGTCCTCGACGAGGAGCAGCTGGCCGCCAAGGTCGAGGCCGCGCTGGAGTTCAAGAACCAGGTGCTGGTCAAGATCTACAACCGCAAGGCACTCGACCCGGCCGAGGTCGTCGAGAGCCTGCTGCAGCAGGCCGAGGGCTTCAAGCACCGCATCGCCGACGCCCGGCTGCTGCTGAACCAGGCCCTGGAGCGCGGCGAGACGGTCCTGCTGGAGGGCTCGCAGGGCACCCTGCTCGACGTCGACCACGGCACCTACCCGTTCGTGACGTCGTCCAACCCGACGGCGGGCGGCGCGGCCGTCGGCTCGGGCATCGGCCCCACCCGCATCTCCACGGTGCTGGGCATCCTCAAGGCCTACACGACCCGCGTGGGCTCGGGCCCGTTCCCGACCGAGCTGTTCGACGAGTACGGCGCGTACCTGTCCAAGACGGGCGGTGAGGTCGGCGTGACCACGGGACGCGCCCGGCGCTGCGGCTGGTTCGACGCCGTCATCGCCCGGTACGCGACCCGCGTCAACGGCATCACCGACTACTTCCTGACCAAGCTCGACGTGCTGTCGAGCCTCGAGACGGTGCCGATCTGCGTCGGCTACACCGTCGACGGCAAGCGCACCGACGAGATGCCGATGACGCAGGCCGACATCGCCCGCGCCGAGCCGATCTACGAAGAGCTGCCGGGCTGGTGGGAGGACATCTCCGGGGCCCGCGAGTTCTCCGATCTGCCGGCCAAGGCGCAGGACTACGTGCTGCGCCTCGAGGAACTGTCCGGAGCGCACGTGTCGTGCATCGGCGTCGGCCCCGGCCGGGACCAGACGATCGTGCGCCGGGACATCCTCGGGTGACCCACGGGGCGAGCGAAGCGACGGGGAAACCCGAAGGTTTCATCGATCAGCACGGCGGGTTCCCTCGATTCGAGGTTGCCGACCCCGGCCCGGGGTTCGGCCGCTTCCTCGAGGGCATGAGGCGGCTGCAGGATCTGGCGGTCTCGGCCAACCCGGACAGCGACACCTGGGATGACGCTGCCGACCGCGTCGAAGAGCTGGTGAAGCTGCTGGGGCCGTTCCAGGCCGCCGAGGGCGTCGGCCCGGCCATCCGGGTGCCGTCGTTGCCGGGTGCCGGCAGCCTGCTGATGCCGCCGTGGACCGTCACGAAGTTCTCGCCCGAGGGTGTCGAGATGGAGGTCGAGTTCAGCCGGTACCACGTGGGCGGCAACTACGCCGTGCACGGCGGGGTGCTGCCGCTGCTGTTCGACCAGGCCTTCGGGATGCTGATCCACGCCGTCAACCGGCCCATGAGCCGCACCGCGTATCTGCACGTCGACTACCGCAAGGTCACCCCCATCGACACGGTGCTGACCGCCAAGGCGCATGTCACCGAGGTCGACGGCCGTAAGACGTTCGTCGCCGCCGAGCTGTTCGACCCCGAGGGCAACCTGCTGGCCGAGGCCAACGGCCTGATGGTGAGCCTGCTGCCCGGCCAGCCCTAAGGCTCGGCGCGCAGCGCGGGCCACCAGATGCGGGGCCCGATCAACGTGAACAGTGCCGGGATGATCACGGTGCGCACCACGAAGGTGTCCAGCAGGATGCCGAGGCCGACGATGATGCCCAGCTGCGTCAGCACGATCAGCGGCAGCACGCCGAGCACGCAGAACACCGCGGCCAGCACGATGCCGGCGCTGGTGATCACCGCCCCAGTCGCCGAGACCGCGCGCACGATGCCCTCGCGGTTGCCGAATTCCGGTGTCTCTTCCCGCGCCCTGGTCACGAGGAAGATCGTGTAGTCGACGCCGAGCGCGACGAGGAACAGGAACGCGAACAGTGGAGTTCCGTTGTCCAGCGCGGGAAAACCGAACAGGTGCACACTGGCCCAGCCGCCGACCCCGAGCGCCGCCAGCGCGCTCAGCACCGTCACCGCCACCAGCAGCAGCGGTGCCAGCGCCGAGCGCAGCAGGACGTAGAGGACGGCCAGGACGACCAGCAGGATCGCCGGGATGACGATCTTCCGGTCGTGCTGAGCCGCCGTTGCGGCGTCGCGGGCCTGCGCGTCTGGGCCGCCGACGACTGCTTGCGCATCGATCTGGCGCACCGAATCACGGAGGGTGTCAATGGTTTTGAACGCTTCCGCGGAGGCCGGTGCAGCGGCCAGAACCACCGACCACTGCGTCAGGCCCGACGCCGAGTGCCCGGCCGGCATCGCCGACACCACGCCGGGGGTACGGGTGATGGCATCGCCCACCGCGGGGGCGGCCGCGATGACGGTGGTCGGATTGGTCAGGCCGCTGGGGAAGTGCGCGGCCAGGGTGTCATAGCCGGCGACAGACTCGGCCTGCACGCGGAACTGCTGGGTCTGGGACAGCCCGATGGGCAGATTCACCAGACCGACGCACAGCGCGGCCAAGCCGGCCAATGCCACCGTGGCGACGCGGCCCGGCCTGCGGGACACGCCCGCCGCGATGCGGTGCCAGAGGCCGCTGTCGGTGAGTGGGGCGGCGTGCGACCCGGTTTCGGGGATGAAGGGCCAGAACAGCCGGCGGCCGAACAGCCCGAGCAGCGGCGGCAGCACCAGCAGGACGAACACCGCCGCGACCACCAGGCCCGACGCCGCCTGCACCCCGAGGCTGCGGTTGCTCGGCGCCGAGGCCAGCAGCAGTGTCAGCAGCGCCAGGACCACGGTGGCGTTGCTGGCGATGATCGCCGGGGCCGCCGCGCGCCACGCTGCTCGCAGGGCGTCGCGATGGTCGCTGCGCCGGGACAGTTCCTCCCGGTAGCGCGAAATGAGCAGCAGCGCATAGTTGGTGCCCGCGCCGAACACCAGCACGCTGGTGATGCCCGCCGTCGAACCGTCCGGGTTCAGGCCCGTCGCCGCGGCCACCGCGGTGCCGACGACCGCGCCCACCTGGTCGGCGAAGCCGATCACCAACAGGGGGATCAGCCAGAGGATGGGGGAGCGGTACGTCACGATGAGCAGTAGTGCCACGACGGTTGCGGTCACCGCGAGCAGCGTGAAGTTTGCGCCGGCAAAGGAATTCGCGATATCGGCGCCGAATGCGGGCCCGCCCGTGACCTGAGCGCGTAGGCCGTCGGGCAGCGAAGCCGACACCTGCGACCGCAGCTCCTGCACCTTGTCGCGGAGTGCGAAGCCGGACAGGTCGCCCGCCAGCGGCGCCACCCGCACCGCGGCCTTGCCGTCCTCGGATACCCGCGCGTCCGCCCCGGCCGCGGCGATATCGGCCGGCGTCAGGGGCGCGTCGTCGCTGCGGGTGACGACGATGATCGCCGGCGCGGTATCGCCGCCCGGGAACTGCGCGCGCAGGGCGTCGGCGCGGGCGGACTCGGCACCGGCGGGCACCGCCACCGGCGATTGCGACGACGAATCCCCGGCGCCGAGCAATGCCATGGCAACGCCGGAGAGCAACAGGACGATCAGGGCCGACGCCCATGCGATTCGGGTGGACACCCCCAAAATATTTCAAATACTTAACTATTAATCAAATGAAATTCGACGGGCGCTATGCTCTCCGCGTGCCGAAGCCGTCCGACCGCGCCGACCTGGAGGCGCAGATCGCCGCCGACGTGCGGGCGTTGACGGCTGAATCCGACCAGATCGGCCGGGCTTTCGCGGTGCAGAACGAACTGGGCGCCAACGACTTCCGGGCGCTGCTGCACATCATGGTCGCCGAATCCGCGGGGACACCGCTGACTGCCGGTGAGCTACGCAAGCTGATGGGCACGTCGGGTGCGGCCATCACCTACCTGGTGGAGCGGATGATCGCTTCCGGGCATCTGCGCCGCGAAGCCGATCCGGCCGACCGGCGCAAGGTCATCCTCCGGAACGACGACAAGGGCCTCGCCACCGGCCGCGAATTCTTCAGCCCGTTGGCGCACCTCAACACGCAGGCCCTGGCGGACCTGCCCGATGCGGACCTCGAGGCGGCGCACCGGGTTTTCTTGGCGCTCACCGGTGCGATGCGGACGTTCCGGGCCGAGCCGGCACCGGAGGCGCCGTGATCACACGGCAGACGAGGCCTTGAGGGCGTCGACGTCTGCCCGGAGTGCGGCCAGCGCGTCCACCACCGTCAGGTTCTGGCCGGCGGCGTTGTGGCCGAGCTGCGGCCAGCCGTTGAGGTTCGGGCCGCGGAGCTGGGTTTGAATGTCCTGCACGATGGCCAGGATCTGGTTGAGAGCCGCGGTGGTGGGGTCGGGTTGAGTCACGGTGCCTCCCTGCAGCAGTGAGATGAGTTGATCGAGCGTGCCCTGGAATGCGTTGCAGTCCAACGAGAGATTCCCGATCAGCGCGGCGTCGGTGAATTGCAGGATCTGCGGCGTGGCTCCGCCGTAGGGGAACCAGTAACGCTGATTGTCATTGCCGGGATAGAGATTTGACGCGTAGCCGGTGCCGTTGACGTAGTTCGATGCGATGAGGCCCGGTACCTGAGAGATGTCGGGCGAGCCGATCTGTTGCCAGTACCAGTGCGGGATGTACGACAGCGAGATCGTCACGCCGACGGCGTTGAAGGCATTGACCACGGCCCAGAAGTTGTGGATGTCACCGGAATTCGCCTCGAAGTCCAGCATCGCGTATTTGCCACCGTTGTTGCTGAGCCACGTTTGCGCCTGCGCCGCCGGGCTGTTGGTGGTGACGTAGTGATAGCCGATGTGGGGAAAGTGGTTGTCGCGGCACCACTGTGCGATCACCGGCCAGTACGGATCCCGGTAATAGCTGCCCTCGGACACCTTCTGCTCGATCCAGGAAAAGCCCTGTCCGGGCAGCTGGGAGACGAAGGTGATGGCGTCGGCGGCCGAACGGAAGTTGTTGTTCGACGTGTCGGGGCCGTACAGGGTCACAGCAGCACCGTCTCCGGATTCACCGGCGTCCAACTGGTGGTGCTCGCCAAAGCCTTTGTATCGGCGGTGGATCCGTCGCTGAGTTGCACCGTCCACTGCAACCGGCCGTCGCTGTCATGCGTCGCCGTGGCGACGGCGCCCGCCTGCTCGCACATCTCGCCGAGGGCTTCGGGTTTGCCCGCCGCGTTCATAGCGAATCCTCGCCTTCTACCGTAGAGGTCTTGTCCCGCTTAGAATCTCGTTTCGGCGGGCCACTTTCCACGATAGCGCGATCTCCGCGGCTGGGTCGGTCAGGCGTTCTCCAGTTCGGCGATGACGATCTTCTTCTGTCGCATCATCGTCTGGATCTGTTCGGGCCGGCCGAGCAGCTGGTCCATCCTGGCCGGGATGATCTGCCAGCTGATCCCGAATCGATCCTTGCACCAACCGCATTGCTCGGATTCGGGCACATGCGAGAGCTTGGACCAGTAGTGGTCGATCTCGGTCTGGTCTGCGCATTCGACGACGAACGAGATCGATTCGTTGAAGGTGAACAGCGGCCCACCGTCGAGGCAGACGAAATCGACACCGTTCAAACTGAATCGGCCGTTGAGCACCTTGCCCGACATGCCCTTGAAATGTTCGTCAAGTGCTTCGTCCGGGTACTCCTCCACCGAGATGACGTGGGAATTCGGAAACACCTCGACGTAATAGTTCATGGCCTCGCGGGCCTGGTCGTTGAACCAGAGGCACGGCTGGATGGCGGTCGGCATGTCGTTCTCCTTGTCTGTCAGTCGTTTTCGGTGGATCAGGCGGCCAGCAGCGCGTCGATCTGACCCAGGGCGCCGGTCATGCCCTCGACCATGCCCATCGCGGTCACCTTCTCGAGTTGTTCGAGGTCGGTGAACCGGGTGACGATCGTCATCCGGGTACCGGTGTCGGTCGCGTCGAACGACACCTCCAGACGCATGGTGGGCATCTCGGGGTCGGGCTCGCCGTCGGGCTGCGAGAAGCCGTCTTCGATGAGCAGTCGCGATGGTGCGTCAACTTCGAGCGTCGTCCACCAGCCCGGCGCCTTCTCACCCTCGGGGCCCGTCATGTGGTAGCGCGACTGCCCGCTCGGGGTGAGCTCATGCCGGGTGAAGGTGGCCGGCCAGGTCGGCGGACCCCACCAGCGCTCCAACTGGCGTGGGTCTTCCCATACCTGCCAGACGCGCGCTGGCGGCGCGGTGAACTCGGCCACGAAGGTCATGGTGAGGGCATGCGGGTCGGCGGCGCTGCTGGTCACCGTCATCGGTGGTCCTTTCGGTTGGGTGGTGTTGTGCGGCTTGATGTTTGGTGGGGCGGATAGCCGTCTTCGGCGAGGATCGCCTCGATGCTCGCGGCGCGGTCGTGCCAGAGCGCCGCGTAGCGCTCCAGGAGCACGCCCGCTCGGTGCAGGGTTTCTGGCACCGCACGCACGAGTTGTTCCCGGCCGCGGCGCTCTTTATGCACCAGCGCGGCTCCGGCCAGTACCGCGACGTGCTTCTGTACCGCGGCGAAACTCATGTCGTAGCCACGCGCGAGCGCGCTCACCGACTGGTCGCTGCGCATGGTGCGGGCGACGATGTCGCGGCGCGTGGCGTCCGCCAATGCGTGGAAGATCCGGTCGATCTCCGCATCGGTGAATGCTTCGCGAAAAGTATCTACAACCATTTGGTTGTAGATTAGGCCGGCGTCGTGGCGGCGTCAAGGGCGGGTTGCGTCGAAGTGCACGGTGGCCCGTTGACCCTGTATCCAGGGCGTATTTGTGCGAGTAGGCTGCGCCCTCACTGCAGGCTCAACTGGAATCTCGGCGCGGGAGCCAAGCGCTACTCCCGGTTGAGCGCCGCTTCTTCCAGATCCAGCCCGTGCAGCACCGAGCGCAGCACCTCGTCGTCGATGTTCCCGGCGTCGCGTTCGGCGATGTACGTCTCGCGCTCGGCCGCCAGCATCTCGAGCCGCAGCCGGCGCATGGCCGACGCCGGGCTTTCGCCGATGTCGTCGTCACTGCGCCCGAGCCGTTCCCACACCGCGTTGCGACGCCGGTCGTTCCAGCTCTGCAGCACCTCGCCGACGTGCTGTTGGGCACTGGAATCGCTACTGCGAGCCAGCAATTCGTCGAGCCGGTCGGCCGCCGCCTGCGCCGCGCGACTCGAGGCCGCGGCCTGCTCCAGGGCATCCTGATGGGCCTCGGCCTCGCTGCGCACGTCGAGCGTGCGGATCAGCCACGGCAACGTCAGGCCGTGCAGCAGCAGCGTGCCGATCACCACGACGAACGTCAGGAACACCAGTTGCGGCCGCCCCGGGAACGGGTCCCCGCTCAGTGTCACGAGAGGCACACCGAACGCCGCGGCCAGTGACACGACACCGCGCATGCCTGCCCACGCCACGATGAAGACCTGCGACGGGGTCGGGGCGGGTTCTCGGTCCCGGACCCCGCGGAACAGCATCCGTGGCGTGTAGGCCATGACGTACACCCAGACGATGCGGACGGCGATCACCGTCGCCAGCACCGCGGCCGACGCCACGGCGAGGGTGACGGCGCGGATGCCGGTCAGCTCGTCGATGACGGTCGGCAGCTGCAGTCCGATCATCAGGAACGCGAAGGATTCCAGTACCAGCTGGATCGACTTCCACACCGCGTCGTCCTGCAGGCGGGTGGCGTACGACGCCCGCGTCGCGCGCTGTCCGAGCAGCAGCGCCGCGACCACCACGGCGATCACGCCGGAGCCGTGCGCTTCTTCGGCCAGCCAGTAGACGAAATACGGTGCGACGAGCCCGATGGCGCTCTCCACCAGCGGGTCGTCCAGCCAGGTCCGGATGAATTCGATGAGCCACCCGATCAGCCCGCCGATCACGACACCGCCCAGCGCGGCGAGCGCGAACGTGCCCAGCGCGCCCTGCCAGGTCGCTGCCGCGCCGACGGCGGCGGCCAGCGCGACCTTGTAGGCGGTCAGCGCCGTGGCGTCGTTGAGCAGGCTCTCGCCGCCGAGCAGCGTCATGATCTGGCGGGGCAGTCCCAGGCGCCGGCCGATGGCCGCGGCCGACACCGCGTCGGGCGGCGCGACGATGGCGCCCAGCGTGAGCGCCGCGGCGACCGTCAGCTCCGGGACGGTGTGAAACGCGACGAACCCCACGACCAGGGTGGTGGCCAGTGGCAGCCCGACCGCGAGCAGCCCGATGGGACGCACGTTCTTGCGCAGGGCCAGGTAGCTGCTCTCCAGCCCGGCCGACCACAGCAGCGGCGGCAGCACGACGAACATCACCAACTGCGGCTGCATCTCGATGGCCGGCACGCCGGGGATCAGCCCGACGGCCAGTCCGGCGACGACGAGTCCCAGTGGCGCGGAGACGTCGTAACGGCGGGCCAGCGCGGCCAACAACACCGAGGCCACCAGCACTGCCAGCAGTGGGGCACCCATGTCCTCAAACCTCCTCGGTCAGCCGGGCCCTATCCTTGTTCAACATGCTGGGGAAATGGATGCAGTCACGGGCAACGCGTCCGCGTGAAGAAAATTCCCCGACCACCTGCACGCACCTCGCCGACGCCGTCGGCCAAGCAGAACCGGAGCCGCAGACGCCCGGCCGCTGTGGTGACTGTGCGGCACTTGGGGAGGATACGTGGGCGCACCTTCGGATGTGTCTGACCTGCGGACAGGTCAGCTGTTGTGATTCCAGTCCGCACCAACACGCCAACGAGCACTACCGTCGCACGGGCCACCCCGTGATGCGCTCGGTCGAGCCGGGGGAGAGCTGGCGGTGGTGCTACGTCGACATCAGGTTGGGTTGACGGGAGATTGGCCGGCGGGGCGAGCGGAGCGACGGGGGAGGTTGGTGACTTGGTAGACCGGACAACGGTTCTGGTGCTCGGTGCCGGTGAGCTGAGCAGTGAACTGGTGCTGTCGTTCCAGCGGCTGGGGACGCGGGCGACCGCGGTGCCCGCGCCGACCGGAGCGGCGGCGTTACGGACCCTGATCGACCGGCACACCCCACAGGTGGTGGTCGTGCAGTCCCCGGCGGCGGATCTCGGCGCCGACGTCGTGCAGGCGCTGGCCGGGCTCGAGGAAGTCGCGGTGTTCCCGACGCCGGGTGCCTTGCGGCTCGCGTCCGACCGCGAGGCGTTGCGCACCCTGGCGGCCAACGAGCTGGGGCTGCCGACGGCGCCGTTCTGGTTCGCCGGATCGGTCGACGAACTCACCGCGGTGGCCGAGCACGCCGGGCTGCCGCTCACCATCACGCCGGTGACGCATGCCGCGAACGAGGGCGCGGGGCGTTCGGTGCTGTCGCGTCTCGAGGACGTCGACGTGGCGTGGCACCGTGCGGTGGCCGCGGGCGGCGACCGCGTGATGGCCGAGACGGCCGTCGACGTGACCGCGGAGTTCACCATGCTGACGGTGCGGACGCAGGGTCAGGCGGGTCCGGTGGTGCAGTTCTGTGAGCCGATCGGTCACCGCCACGAGACGGGCGGTCCGCTGGAGTTGTGGCAGCCGCAGCTGTTGTCGGAGCCGGCGCTGGACGCGGCGCGCTCGATCGCCGCCCGGATCGTCAACAAGCTGGGCGGCACGGGGCTGTTCACGGTGGACCTGCTGCTCGGTGCCGACCCGGAGTCCGGGGCCGAGGAGGTCTATTTCGCGACGGTCCATCCGATGCTGACGGGCGCGGGCTTCGTGACGACGCGCTCGCAGCGGCTGTCGCAGTTCGACCTGCACGCACGGGCGATCCTCGGACTGCCCGTCGACACCATCATGATCTCGCCGGCCGCCGGTGAGGTGAGCCGGCCGGCGGCCGACAGGGCCGCGCTCGTGCGCGCACTGCCGGATGCGCTGGCGATCGCCGAGAGCGACGTGCGGCTCTCGGGTGAGGTGTGCGTGGCATTGGCGACGGCGCCGGACGTCGTGCGGGCGCGCGACCGCGCGCATCAGGTGGCCGCTGTGCTCAACCACTCGGCGGCGATCAACCAGACGGGGACGTGACCATGACCGAATCGGAATCGCACCCGCGGCAGACGCTGGGCCCGTTCCTGGCCGCGCTGGCGCTGATTGTGGTCCTCGTGGTCATAATCGCCGTCCTGAACGCGATCGGGGTCTTCGGCCGGAACGATCCGACGCCGGAGCAGCTGGTGCGCACCGCGGTCGTCGGCCAGAACGACGGGCTGCAGCGCAAGGACTACGCGCGCTTCCAGACGTACACCTGCAAGGCCCAGGCCGGTACCGAGGCGGATGTGCTTGCCAAGCAGGAGGATTCGGCCGCCAAGAACGGGCAGCGCTATGTCGACGAGGTGCGCGACATCAAGTTCGACGGCCAGAAGGCCACCGCCGTGCTGATGTATCACTTCGACAAGACGCCGGACCAGAAGCCCACGGCGCCGGTGGTGCTGGTGAACGAGGACGGCGCGTGGAAGGTGTGCTCGCCGGTCCCGAGCTAGTTTGTGACAGACTCGCATCCGTGAGCTACGCGGGAGATATCACGCCGCAGCAGGCCTGGGAACTGCTGAGCGAGAACCCCGAGGCGGTGCTTGTCGACTGCCGGACCGACGCCGAATGGCGCTGGGTGGGCGTGCCCGACATCTCCAGCCTCGGACGTGACGTTGTGTACATCGAGTGGGTGTCGAATGACGGCAAACGCAACACGGGTTTCGTCGACGACCTGCTGGCCGCGGGTGTGACGCCCGGCGAGCGGCCGGTGGTGTTCCTCTGTCGCTCGGGTAACCGTTCGATCGGTGCCGCCGAGGCGGCGACGGCGGCGGGCATCGGCCCGTCGTACAACGTGCTCGACGGCTTCGAGGGTCACCTGGACGAGCAGGGGCATCGCGGTGGCAGCGGCTGGCGCGCCATCGGACTGCCGTGGGTGCAGTCGTGAGGGGCCTGAACGCCGACGGCGTCCCCTCGGTCCGGGTCCCGGCGCCGCTGCCCGACGGCGTGAGCCAGGCGACCATCGGTGTCCGCGGCGGCCTGCTGCGGTCCGAGTTCGAGGAGACCGCCGAGGCGATGTTCCTGACCTCGGGGTACGTCTACGAGTCGGCGGCTGCCGCGGAGCAGGCGTTCACCGGTGAGATCGACCGCTACGTGTACTCGCGCTACGGCAACCCGACCATCCAGATGTTCGAGGAACGGCTGCGGCTCATCGAAGGGGCGCCGGCCGCATTCGCGACGGCCACCGGCATGGCGGCGGTGTTCACCGCGCTGGGCGCGCTGCTCGCCGCCGGCGACCGGCTGGTCGCGGCACGGAGCCTGTTCGGGTCCTGCTTCGTGGTGTGCAACGAGATTCTCCCGCGCTGGGGCGTCGAGACCGTCTTCGTCGACGGCGACGACCTGTCGCAGTGGGAGGAGGCACTGTCGGTGCCGACCACCGCGGTGTTCTTCGAGACGCCGTCCAACCCGATGCAGTCGCTGGTCGACATCGCCGCGGTTTCGGAGCTGGCGCACGCCGCCGGCGCAAAAGTGGTGCTGGACAACGTCTTCGCGACGCCGCTGCTGCAGCAGGGGATGGAACTGGGCGCCGATGTCGTCGTGTACTCGGGTACCAAGCACATCGACGGCCAGGGCCGCGTGCTCGGTGGTGCGATCCTCGGCGACAAGGAGTACATCTCCGGGCCGGTGCAGCAGCTGATGCGGCATACGGGCCCGGCGATCAGCGCGTTCAATGCCTGGACCATGCTGAAAGGCCTTGAGACGCTGGCCATTCGGGTCGACTACTCGAACCGGTCCGCGCAGCGGGTGGCCGAGTTCCTGGAAGGTGTGCGCGGCGTGAACTGGGTGAAATACCCGTTCCTGCAGTCACATCCGCAGCACGACCTGGCCAAGCGACAGATGCGCGGCGGCGGCACCGTCGTCACCTTCGAGCTCGACGGCGGCAAGGACCGGGCGTTCGAGGTGCTCGACAAGCTGCAGGTCATCGACATCTCCAACAACCTCGGCGATTCCAAGACACTGATCACCCACCCGGCCACCACCACGCACCGCGCGATGGGGCCGGAGGGCCGGGCCGCGATCGGGCTGGGCGACGGCGTGGTGCGGATTTCCGTCGGCCTCGAGGGCACCGAGGATCTGATCGCCGACCTGGACCAGGCGCTGAGCTAGGGGGCTGGAGCATGTCCAAGCAGACAGCGGCCAAGAAGGCCCGTCGCAAGAAGCGGCAGACCACCCGCAACGCCAACTGGCTGCCCGACGAGGTGCATGCCGAAGTCGAGGCCGTCGGGCGGATCGCGGGCGAAATCCTGCCGCGCGGTTGGGTATTCGATTCGGACTACTCCAACGACGAGTACCTCATCTGGTACTACCCGCCGTCGGGCTTCGAATCCACCGAGGACGATCCGCGTGAGTTGGTGACGCGGATCTGGGTCTCCGATCCGGACCAGCCGCAGCTCATCCTCGTCGGTACCGAAGAGGACGGCGAGATCTACAGCTTCACGGTCGAGCAGTTGATGGCGAACCTGGATGTCATCGAGGCCTACCGCGTCGGGGAGCCGGTTCCGCAGTTCTGATTTCGACCGTCAGCCGACGGGCGAGACCTGATAGTGCGCGATCTGCCAGCCATTGTCTCCTTGTGTGACAAGGACACTCAGGTTCAGGCTGATCACCGCGCCGTCGGGGCGGGTGAAGTCGGCCCGGGTGTAGGCCAGGACGACGCCGGCCGCGGGCTCCCGGATCTCGTTGATGCGGTAGTCGACCGTCAGGCCGACCGGCTGAGATTCGTAGTAGTCGAAGACGCCCTGGCGCCCCACGGTGTAGGGCCGCAGCCCCTGGAATATCGCGTCGTCGGTGAAGACCGCCGCGACCTGGTCCGGCCGGTGGGCGGCGATGCCCGCCTGCCACCGGTCCAGGACCTCGCGGACCACGTCAGTGCCCGGCACTCTGACCACCATCCACGTGCAGGATCTCGCCGGTGACGAACTTGGCGTTCTCCAGGTACAGGACGCCGTCGACGACGTCGGAGATGTCACCCATGTGGCCGACCGGGTGCAGCGCCGAGAGGAACTCGTGCGTCTCCGGCGCGTGCATCGGAGTGCGGATGATGCCCAGGGCGACGGCATTGGCCCGGATTCCGCGGGTGCCGTATTCGACGGCCAGCGCCCTGGTCGCGGCGTTCAGGCCACCCTTGGTCAGTGACGCCAGCGCCGAGGGCACCTGCGAGTTGGCCTGATCCACCAGGCTGGTCGAGATGGTGACGACGTGCCCGCCGTCGCCCTGGGCCTCCATGGTCCTGATGGCGGCGCGGGTCAGTTCGAAGAAGCCGCGGGAATTCACGCCGGTGATGGCGTCGTAGTCCGCGTCGGTGTACTCGGTGAAGGGCTTGGCGATGAAGATGCCGGCGTTGTTGACGACGGTGTCGACGCGCCCGAAGTGCTCGACCGCGGCATCGACCAACCGCTGGCCGACGCCCGGCTGGGCGACGTCACCGGCGACGGTGAGAACCATGGGATCGTCGCTCTCGGCGATGGTGCGGGAGTTGGCGACGACGGCGTAGCCCAGCTTGCGGTAGCCGGCCACCAGGGCTTCGCCGATGCCCTGGGATGCGCCGGTGACGATCGCGACGCGGGTTGTGGTGCTCATCGGGGTGTTCCTTTCGGTTGACGTTGCTGCCCATCACAACCTCGGCCGGCCCACATCGATGCCGCTGCCACGGGACTTGTTCGCTTCCTGCTGAGAGGCTCTGCCTACTACGCTGTCGACATGGAGCTGCGGCAACTTCGGTACTTCGTCGCCGTTGCCGATGAGCTGAATTTCGGGCGTGCCGCCGAACGGTTGCGTATCGCCGGGCCGTCACTGTCGCAGCAGATCAAGGCGCTCGAGCGTGACCTCAAGGTGGAGCTGTTCGACCGGGACCGGCGATCGGTGCGCCTGACCGCGGCAGGCGCGTCGCTGTTGCCGCACGCCCGGTCCCTGGTGGCGCAGGCCGATGAATTACGCAGGCGGGCAATCGGTTTGTCGAACTCCGAACCGATCCGGATCGGCTACGTCAACTGGTGCCCGACCGACCTGGCCGAGCGCGCGGCCGGTGTCGCGCAGCTGCGCGTCGACACGTGGGTGATGCCGTCGCACGCGCAGGCGGCCCGGGTTGCCGAGGGCATCCTCGATCTGGCCATCTGCTGGGTGCAGACCGGTGACCTGGAGGACCTCGAACTGGAAGCCCGGCTGATGGGGGTGGACCGGCTCTTCGCGCTGTGTGTCGGCGCCGACGACTCTCCCGTGCCGGCGAAAGACACACTGGTGCTGGTGGATTCGGATACGGCGAGTTGGGAGTCGTGGAACCGCTACGGTGAGCAGTTCGCCGCCGACACCGGTGCCCGGGTGATGCGCACCGACGACGGCGGCGTCACAGGCCCGACGTTCTTCGAGCATGTCCGCCAGCTGGGCCGTCCGGTGCTCAACAACCCCAGGGGGCAGACCGACGCCCTGCCGCGAGACCTCGTGCGCCGTCCGGTGATTCAACCGACTCCGCTGTGGACCTGGTCACTGGTGTGGCGGCGGGGAGAAGACAACCCTGCCGTGCACGCTGTCGTCGACGCGCTCACGCGGGACGCCGCCGTCGGGATCGACGACACAGCGTGGTTGCCGTCCACTGATCCACATCAACAGCGCGGCCAGGGCCGCCAGTAGCACGACAGCGGCACCGGCGAGCAATGCCTGCTGAAAACCGTTGTGCAGCAGGGGTGCCACCGCGACGGGCCCGACGATCTGGCCGACGGAGTATCCCGTCGTCAACAGTGCGACGGCGCCCGGGAACTGCAACGCGCGGCCGGCGGCGAGCGCCAGGGTGCTGATGCCGATGAACGTGCCACCGAACAGCACCGCGCCGGCGAGTGCGGCAACGCTGTTCCCCGTTCCCGCCCAGGCGATTCCGGCAGCCTGCAGCAACAACGCCGCGACGAGCAGCGCCGGATAGGAGAAGCGGCCGGTGAACCGCGCCCACAACGCAGCCGACGGTGCGGCGGCCAGGCCGACCAACAGCCACACCGCACTGCCGAGTCCGCCCGGCGACTGCTGCGCGACCGCGGCGACCAGGAATGTGCCGGCGATGATGTAGCCGACGCCTTCGAGGGTGTAGCTCGCCATCAGCAGCGCCAGCGGACCACGGGCGCTGCGCTGTTGGTCGGCACGGACTTTCGGTGTGTCGCCGGAGGTCCCGGGGCGCATGTGCCAGGCGAACGCGCTGAGCAGTGCGGCCAAGGCCGTCGCCGCCCACCAGGCGACCTGCCAGTCTTTCGTGGCGGGCAGGGCCGCGGACAACGCGAGGCCGATACCGACGCCGCTGAACGCCCAGCCGGCGTGGTGGGCCGGATGACCGTGATCCATCAGTGTGTTGACGGCGATCACGAAGACCAGTGCGCTGGCGATGCCGGCAACCAACCGTAGGGCGCCCCACTCGATGACGTTGGTGCTGAGCGCCATTGCCGCGAGCGTCGCGACCAGGATCGCCAACGACACCCGGCACGCGAGCACGGAGCGGGCCAGCCGTGGCGAGGCCGCGGCGCCCACCGCGCCGATCAGGTAGCCGACGTAGTTGGCGGTGGCGAGCTGCCCAGCGGCCTGCGCGGTGAGGCCGGCGTCGGCCGTCATCAGCGGCAGGATGGGCGTGTAGGCGAAGCGGCCGATGCCCATCGCCGCGGCCAGGGCTGCCGCGGCGCGGGCGATCGAGAGCCAGGCGGACTTGGGCATGCCTCATGGTGTGTGGCGGCGGCGTCACCCGCCACGACTTCTCTCCTTGCAGCTGTGAGGAATTGCCTCACACGCGACTCATGGCGCGACGAAGTGCTCGCCGGAGAGGACACCGGATAGCCGATCTCCCAGCTCGGCGGAGAACCGCAGGACCATCGGCAGTGGCCGGTGGTGGATCGCCGCACTGGTCACCTTGCCCTCGGCATCGCGATCGAGAATGGTGATACCGCGGATCGCCAGGCCACCGAAAGCGGTTGCTCGCCACTGCAGGTAGCTGGTCGACCCGGCGTGCGCGGACTCGGTGAACTCCAACGTCTCGTAGATCGAACTCGCGGTGGCCATCACGGTGGCGACGAGTTCTCTGCCCCGGATTGGGGCCATCAGTGCGGTGGCATCCAGCACGATGTCGTCGGCGAACTCCGCGGCGAACGTGGTCCGGGATTGCTGCGCGAAACCGTCCTGCCAGCCGCTCATTTCGTCGCTCCGGAGGCGGACCAGGCGGCGGTGTCGATGGGGGAGAAGTCGGTCGGCCTGCCGTCGAGGCGGCCGGCCCGCCGGGTGCCGAGCGTCTTGACGACGTCGTCGGGCAGTGGCGTCGTGAAGATGTTGTCGATCAGCGAGTATTCGGCGGCCAGGCGCCCGAACGCGCCCAGCGCGCCGACGTCGATGCGTCCGTTCGGCAGGTAGAGCTCGTCGCGGACGTGAATCTTCTTCACCCGCCCCCACACGACGTGATCGGGTAGGGGCGGCATCTCGAAGATGCGGTCCACCACGCACTCGAACGAGATCGGGGCCTCGGCGATACGCGGTGCCGAGATGGTCTCCGACGCGGCCTTGTGGAGACCGAGCGCCTCGAATTCGTCGACGTCATGGTCGAATTCGAATGCCGAGCGATGCACGGTGTCCGCATTGTCGATCGTCGCGATGTTCACGACGAACTCGCCTGTGTCGCGGATGTTGACGAAGGTGTCTTTCAGCGTGACGCCGTCGGACCGCGGCTGCAGGCTGATGGACAGCATCGGTGGCATGCGGCCGACAACGGTGAAGAACGAGATGGGCGCGATGTTGCCGACGCCTGCGGTCGAGGCGGTGCTGACCCAGGCGATGGGCCGGGGTAGGACGCTGCCGATCAGCAGCTTGTAGCTCGAGGTGGGATCGAGATCGGTGGGGTCGATGACCATGACGGAATGCCTTTCAGGACAGGAGGGCCAGGGCGCTGTACCAGACGGGCCCGACGTTCAGCCGGTCCGGATACAGCCGGATCATGTAGTCGAAAAACTCACGGGGACTGGGCTTTCCGGCCAGCAGCCGCTGGGCGTCGAGCAGGTAGTCGCGGGTCTGGTCGATGATCGCCGGATCGTCGGGGAGGTCCTTGTTCTTGTGTCCTGCGACCACGGCGCGGGGCCGGAGTGCGGCGACCTGGTTGAGGGCCTGCAACCACGACCGGATGCCACCGTGATCGCTTTCCAGCAGGTACTGGTGCACGCCGTTGTAGGCGACGTCGCCGGCGACGACCAGTCCGATCGACGGCACGTGCAGCACGGTCGTGTCGTCGGTATCGGTGTGGCCCACCTCGATCGGCACCAGGCGCTGACCTTCCAACTCGAACCCTTCGGGGGGAACCTGTTGGTAGACAACGGGGCTCGGTGGGATCATGCCGGGAAAGTCGACGTCCCACATCTGGGCGCGGCCCGCCACGGCCTGCTCGTGCATCTTGCCGATGGTGCCGGCGGTCGCGTAGGCGACGGCACCGGGAAAGCGTTGCAGCAGAACATCGGTGCCGAACCAGTGGTCGCCGTGGCCATGCGTGGCGTAGATCGCCGTCAGCCGCCTGCCGGAGTTCTCGATCCAGTCGCCGACGCGGCTGATCTGCTCGTGGGTGAACGGCGGGTCGACGAGGACGGCGTCGTGGTCGCCGAAGATGAGCGTGGACGACACCGGGGAGGACACGATGGGGCTGCCGTCGGGCAGTCGCTGGTCGCGGTAGCGGCGCAGTCCGTCGTGCACCAGCACGTCGTAGTTCAGGGTGGTCATGACGAGGTCCTTTCAGGCGAGGTGTTCGGTGAACCAGTCGCGGGCGGCGCCGCCGGCCTTCGGGAACTGGTCGAGGTAGGCGGCGAAGTGCCCGCCGTCGACGGTGACGAGCTTCTTTGGTTCGAGCGCCTGCTCGTAGGCGTGGAGTTCCAGATCGGTCATGGTGACGGTGTCGCGCAGTCCGACGATCATGAGCAGCGGCGTGGGCGAGACGCGCGCGATCCAGGTGCCCGGCTCGTACATGCGCGCCGCACGTGACGAGCGCACCGTCATCGTGTTGTCCCACACGCCGTCCGGCACCGGCTGGGTGTAGAAGGAGATGGCCTCCGCGGACCGGTAGGCGGCCGGCACCGCCGGGTCGGCACCGACGACGGCCTGCACAGCCGGTGGTTCGCCGCGGAACTGGCGGCGCTCGTCGTCGATGAATGCGGCTTCCAGCGCCGCCACGTGTTCGGGAGCGACGCGCCGCAGGCTCTGCTGATAGCCGCTGATGGTCGGGACCTGCGCGACGACGGCCCGCAGCCGCCGGTCGGTGGCGCCCAGCACGATGGCGTGCCCACCAGCATAACTGGTGCCCCACAGGCCGATTCGCGTCGGGTCGACCGACGGGTGGCTCTCCAGGAACGAGATGGCGCGCCGCCAGTCCGCGACCTGCGTCCACGGGTCGACGTCACCGCGCGGCATCCCGTCGCTGGCGCCGAAACTGCGGTGGTCGTGCACCAGGACGACGAACCCGGCGCCGGCGAACAGTTCGGCGAACCGCGTCAGCCCGTGTTCCTTCACCCCGGCGAAGCCGTGGGCCATCGTGATCGCCGGGTGCGGTCCCGCGCCGTCCGGAATGAACAGCCAGCCGCGGAGCGTCACTCCGTCGGCTGCGGTGAATTCGACGTCCTGTCGCTCCATGGTCCACGCTCCTCGTCTGCTGATGTCCACGATCAGCCCGGAACGTGGTCCGTGGGAACGCCGCGGTGATCCTGGTATTGGCAGGGCCAGGTTTAGGCTCAGACGATGGCGAAGGGGAATGCGCTCGGCGACTATCTGCGGTCTCGCCGTGAACAGATCCGCCCCGAGGATGTCGGATTGATCGCCGGCTCCCGCCGCCGGGTGGCCGGCCTGCGCCGTGAAGAGCTGGCTCTGCTTGCCGGGATCAGCTCCGATTACTACCTGCGACTCGAGCAGGGCCGCGACACGAATCCGTCACCGCAGGTGCTCGAGGCCTTGGCGCGGGCGCTGCAGCTGGACATCAACGGCACGGAATATCTGTACCGCCTGGCGAATCCCACCGGAATCCGTTGGGAGAAATCGGGATTGGAGCAGGCCGCCGACGGGCTGGACGAGCTGATCGATCAGTTCCCGATGCCTGCTTTCGTGGCCAACCGCTACCAGGTGGTGCTCGCCGCCAACCATCTCGCCTGTGCGCTGGCGCCCGGTTTCCGGCCGGGACAGAACATCCTGGCCTGGCGGCTCCTGGATCCCGCGGCCCAGGATTTCTTCGTCGACTGGGACGAGGCGACGGAGATCGCGGTAGGCGGTCTGCGCGAGGTGACGGGTGATCACCCCGACGATCCCTATCTCCAGAGGATGGTCGGTGAATTGTCCGCTGCCAGTACACGATTCCGGGAGCTCTGGGGGCGGGCCGACGTCGGTTACCGGCCGGGTGTCACCCACATGCGCCACCCGGTGGTCGGTGACCTCTTCCTGCATCGCAATCGACTGAACCTGCCGCACTCGGGTGGGCAGCACGTCATCACATTCCGTGCTGACCCCGGTAGCGACTCCGCGAAAGCCCTTGAAGCGCTGCGGAATCTGTAGGCGTCAGCGCCGCAGGTCGAGGTTGTGCAGGCGCAGGCTGCCGCGCGCGAGGAGGCTGCCGTTCGCGTCGGTGATCGTCACGTCCCACAGTTGCTGGGTGCGGCCCTGCTGCACCGGGACGGCTCGGACGGTTGCCGTCCCGCCGGTGGTGGAACGCACGAAGTCTGTGCTGTTGTGTACCCCGACTGCGAACTGTCCGCGATCGGCCACTGCCGCACTGGCGCCGATGCTCGCCGCGGATTCCACCGCGGTCGTGTAGACGCCGCCGTGCACGACGCCCCACGGCGTGTGGTGCTCGGGGCCCAGTTCGATGGTGCCGACGACGAGTCGGCCCGTCGCCTCCGTGACTTGCAGCCCGGCCGCGGTGAGGAACGGGCTGCCGTTGTTGAGCTCGGCGAGACTGAGTGTGGGTCCGGGCGTCGTGGTTTCTGGCATGACTGCTCCTGTCGCAGGGTTCTGCTGACGTGAGCACCACGTTCGCAGTATTCATTCCGGCGACCCTGGCCCCCGTGGCCCCAGGGTGGGCGGGAATTCTCCTGAGGTGGTGGGTGCTTTGATCCGGCATGGATATGAAATTCGAGATCGCCGTCCTGCCGGTGTCGGATGTCGACCGGGCCAAGGACTTCTACGAGAAGTTGGGCTGGCGGCTGGACGCCGACTTCGAGACCGCTGCGGACTTCCGGGTGATCCAATTGACTCCACCAGGTTCCGGTGCTTCGGTCATCTTCGGTACCGGCGTCTCTGACGCGGTGCCGGGCTCGGTGGGCGGGCTGCACCTGGTGGTCGACGATGTTGTGGCGGCGCGTGCTGAGCTCGTTGGCCGTGGCATCACAGTCAGCGAGGTGTTTCACGACGAGGGTGGTGTCTTCCACCGCGCCGGGACGGCCGGCCGGGTCGACGGTCCAGACCCGGAGCGACGCAGCTACGCGTCGTACGCCTCGTTCGAGGATCCCGACGGCAACGGTTGGGTGCTGCAGGAGATCACCACGCGGTTGCCGGGGCGATAGTCGCCAGCGGAAACACGGAAGATACTGGCGCCCAGGTTAATTCGATGCACCACTCAGTTGGTCGACGGTGTGGGTGGTGGTTCGAAGGGTTGGTACCACCACCATTGGGCGCGTTCGCCGGTCGGTCCGGGGCACGGCGGCACATCAGGAAAGGGCGTCGTCGGTGGCCTTGCCAGGGATCCACCGTCGAGTTGTCGGCCCGCGGCATCGGTGACGACCAGCCGATCAGCCGGACCGGTGATGGTGATGACCCGCTGGTGATGCAGCCGGTGGTGATACGGGCACACCAGCACCAGGTTGTGCAGCTCGGTTTCCCCGCCGTTCTCCCAATGAATGATGTGATGCGCGTGCAAGCCGCGGGTCGCCCCGCAACCCGGTACCCGGCAGCACCGGTCGCGGTGTTCCAGCGCGCGGCGCAGCCGCCGGCTGATGGTGCGGGTGCTGCGCCCGGCGCCAATCGGCTGACCGTGCTTCTCGAGCCACACCTCGCACGTCGCATCGCACAACAACAGCCGGCGTTCGTCGTCGGTGAGCACCGACCCCACATGCAATGCAGCCGCGCGCTTTTCGAGGTCAAAGTGCACCACCACGGCGGTGTGCTGCCCATGCGGACGACGTTCCACATCGCTGTCCCAGCCGGCCTCCACCAGGCTCATGAACCCATCGACCTGGTTCGGGAACGGCGGCACCACATCCGACACCGGGTCACCGGTTTCTGAATTCTCGTGGTCGCGTTTCCAGTCCGCCACCAACGCATCCTGATGCGACGCCACCGCGGCATCGAACTTCACCGCCTCCAACTTCGGCAGCCGGATCTTGTACGTGGCCGACCCGTCCTCATGGCTGGTCTTGCGGATCGACCGCTCCGGCTCCGGCGCCGACTCCGGCTCGGGCTCGGGGCGCGGCTCCAACTTCACCGCAGTCCGCAACTGGGTGACCGTGGCGCTCTCGGCGAACTGGGCGTAATGCTCATCCGAACCGTCGGCGGCATGCTCGGCGACCACCCCAACCTGATCCAACGACAACCGGCCCGCCCGCATCGCCTCAGCGCACCCCGGGAACTCCTCGATCCGGTGCGCCACCGCCACCATCACTTCCGCATTACGCGGCGACACACCGGTTTTCCACGCCACCAACGACGGCAATGACCGGGCGCCCGTCGCGCCCCACAGCCCGTCGCGGTCGATCTCGGCCACGATCTCGACCAGACGGCCGTCAATTGCGTTGCGCTGACCGGTCAGCTCACCGATCTCCGCGAAGTACGCATCCATACGCTCACACGGCGACGGCGCCTCAACCTCGAAAGCCGTTGCCGTGCTGGACATAACACCATCAAAGCAGAAGGGTCCGACAAGTTTTCGCACCCTGAAGCAGGGCGAGAAACTCGGGTCTACGCCGGATCAGTCCTTCTCGATGACACCCTGCGCGGTCCGGGCCCGGTCCTCATAGCTCTTGCGCTTGGCAGCGTCGAACTCCAGGAAGACCGTGTCCAGCCCGAGCGCCTTGTTCATCCCGCGGCGGCCCTTGGGCGGAAGCAGCTGTGCCAGCTGCGCGGTGAAGCGCAGCGGCGGCGGGACCGACACGTGGGTCTTGGGCTTGTCCAGGGTCTTGATGATGGCGGCGGCGATGTTCTCGGGTTCCACCGGCTTGATGGCGCCACCGGACTTGGTGCCCGAGATCAGCTCGGTGTTGGTGAACGGCGGCATGATCACCGAGACGTTGACGCCGTGGGGAGCCATCTCGTCCGCCAGGGCCGTGGACAGGCCGACGACGGCGTACTTCGCCCCGACGTAAACCACCTGACCGGGCAGCGGGATGAGGCCCGAGAGCGAGGCGATGTTGATGATGTGACCGCTACGGCGGCTGACCATCTCGGGAAGCGCGAGCTGACAGCCGGTCAGGACGCCGTAGACGTTGACTTCGAGGGAAGACCGGATCGACTGTTCCGTCTCCTTCAGGAACGGGCCGACCGGCATCACGCCGGCGTTGTTGATCAGGACGTCGAGGTGGCCGGCGCCGTCGCTGCGGGCCTTGTCCAGGAACACTTCGAAGGACTCGCGGTCGGTGACGTCGAGCGGGTACCCGGTGGCCGGACCGAGTTTGACCAGCTCAGAGACGGCCGACTCGAGTACTGCGACGTCCCGGTCGCCGATGACGACGCGCGCGCCGCGGGCGAGAAGGACCTTGGCGGTGGCGTAACCGATGCCTCGTGCGGCTCCGGTGATGGCGATGGTCTTGCCGCGGATGTTGTCCATGGCCGCAAACTTTACACGTGTCAAGTTTTGGAATGAAGCCCTGATTTGGCCACCCCGGCGTGCTACTGTCGGGGGCATGACGCGCGCGCTGCGGACTCAGGTTTGTGTAGCCGGTGGTGGACCTGCGGGTCTGGTGCATGCACTGCTGCTGGCGCGCGCCGGCATCGAAGTCGTCGTACTGGAGAAGCACAACGACTTCCTCCGCGACTTTCGCGGCGACACCGTCCACCCCACCACGTTGCGCATCATGCACGAGCTGGGGTTCATCGACGAGTTCCTGAAGTTGCCGCACACCAAGATCAACCGGGTCTGCATGGACACCGACGGCACCCTGCGGACGTTCGGCAGTTTCGGCGCCCTGAAGGCGCTGCGGTTCCCCGAGCCCTACATCGCGCTGATGCCGCAGTGGGACTTCCTGGACTTCCTCGCGGAAAAGGCTTCCGCCTACCCGGAATTCAGGTTGATCCGCAACGCGGAGGTGACCGACCTGATCATCGAGGGCGGCCGCGTCGTCGGCGTGCGCACGCCCGAGCTGGAGGTGCGCGCCGATCTGGTGGTGGCCGCCGACGGCCGTAAGTCGGCGGTGCGCGCGGCGTCCGGGCTCCCCATGGCGAGCGCGCACAGCCCCATGGATGTGCTGTGGTTCCGGCTGGGCTGGCGCCCCGGCGATCCGCAGGAGCTGTTCGGGATCTTCCGCAAGGGTCTGTTGATGGCGATGATCTATCGCGGCGACTACTGGCAGGTCGCGTACCTCATGCCGAAGGGCGCCAATCCGCAGGGCGGCTCACTCGACGACTTCAAGGCCCGGCTCGTGTCTGTACGGCCGCAGCTGCGCGAGCACGTCGAGGACCTCAAATCGTGGGACGACACCAGCCATCTCGATGTGCGGGTGGACCGGCTCAAGACCTGGTGGCGGTCGGGGCTGCTGTGCATCGGCGACGCCGCGCACGCGATGTCACCGGCCGGCGGCGTCGGTATCAACCTGGCGGTGGCCGACGCGGTCGCCGCCGCCAACATCCTGTGCGGTCCGCTGCGTAACGGCCTGCTCGCCGACTCGGATCTGGCCAAGGTGCAACGCCGCCGCGAGTTGCCGACCCGCATCATCCAGGCCGGCCAGGTGCTGGCGCAGAACCAGTTCATCGAATCCAACCTGGCCGGCGACCTGTCACCGATCAAGGTGCCGTCATTCGTGGGAAAGGGCCCGCTGCAATACATTCCGCCGCTGCTCGTCGGCCGCGGTTTCCGTCCCGAACACGTGCGGACCCCGGACGTCCACTCGGCATGACGGACGCTGTCAGCTGACGGTGACGTCGTCGATGTCGATGGTCACCGTGACCATGTCGCGCACGGGCTGCCCGTCGGCGTCGCGGACGTAGACGACGCGCTTGGTCGGGAGCACGATGCCGTCGAACTCGGTGTGGTTGTCCGAGTAGTGCGCGGCCGGGGAGTCGCCGGCGATGTCGACGTCGTAGTCGCGCCGCCGGATCAGGCCGTCCGAATCGATGTAGAGGGTCTGCTGGGTGCTGTGGGTGGCGATGGAATCGGGGTACTTCACACCGAGCCGGCGCCACGTCTGGCCGTTCTCGTGCCACGTGCCGAGCTCTTCGGTGTGGACACCGGGCAGTGTCAGCGAAGACGGCTCGGACAGGTACGTCCACATCGCGTAGCCCGCGAAGTAGGCCAGCTGCAGCGTGGACCACGGCGTCTCGAGGGTGTGTCCGGCGAAGGAATCACGAGGAGAATCCAATGTTTCCAAAGTCTTTGGCGAGTCGCCATCGGTTTCGATGACGACGCGGCCGGGGCTGTACGCGGAATGCAGCCCGGGCTCGGGCAGCGGGTGGTGCCAGGCGAGCTGGTCCTTGGGACTGATCTCCACCCGCGAATCATCGAGAATGCCGTCGACGCCCTTGAGTCCCCACAGTCCGCCGCCGATGAGCTGATGGATCTTGATGCGGTTGACCTGCTCCCAGCGCTCCTGGCCGCCGGATGCGGAGATGACTTCGTGCAGCAGGGACATGGCGTGCTCCTTTGAAGACGGCGGCCGCCGGGTGGCGGTCCACACTCGACCCTGCCTCGGTGGATTGGCATGTGGGAGGCCGCGATCTTCCTGGTACCGAGCGGGACAGGATCGGGCCGGCTGCCCAACCGAGCGCTGCGGAATCCGGGTTGCTCCGCCGATCAGGTGGATACGCTTGATTTGTGCTTACCGGTTGGGCCGTCGGGTGTCTGCTGCTGGTCGCCGCCGTGCTGGTGTTGGGGGCCGGCATGGCGGCGCGCACGTACATCGGCGGGACGCCCCAGGATCACCCGCATCGTCGGCGCGCACGCGCGGTGCGCTGGTCCACTTTCGGCAAGGTGTTCTACGGCCCGATCAACCGTGACGCCCAGGGCAACAACACTTTTGACGACGAAGAGCTCGATCACATGCTCTTCCTGCCGGCGGTCGTCGTGGCCGGCGGACTGCTCCTGGCCGGGTTGTTCGTGCTGTTCCTGGAGCTGGTCAAACACGGCGGGTGACGGCGACCGGCGTCAGCGTCGCTGCAAAGCGAGTTCAGCGGCCTCCCGCACCGGGCCGCGCCACGCGGGCCCGTGGCCGGGCAGCAGCACCTGGGTGTCCAGCAGACCGAGCGCCGACAGGCTGCGTTCACACGCCGCCTCGTCGTGGTTGAAGATGTGAGGCAGTAGCTGCGGGCCGCCCTTGGTGAGGAGGGGGTGACCGGTGACGACGGCGTCGCCGGCCACCAGCACGTCGCCGAAGACGTAGGAGCAGTGTCCGCCGGTGTGCCCTGGACTGGGAATCAGCTGCGGACTGCCCGGCAGCGTCGCCGCGACGTCCTCGGTGAGGGCCTGCGCGGTCGGAATGCCCTCGCGCACCAGCCCGCCCTTGCCGACGATGTGCATCGACCAGGCCAGGTACCGCGGGTTCCAGGCCCGCGTCAGGAGGTCGGCCGGTGAAACCTGTTCCAGGTATTCGCGTTTGGCGTGACCGACCTCGGCGCCGTGGCAGAACACCGGTGTGTCATGGGTTTTGGCGAACCAGATGGCTGCGCCGAGGTGGTCGACGTGCGCGTGGGTGAGCAGAATCGCCCGTACGTCGCCGGCCTCGAAGCCCAGGTCGCGCAGTGAACGCAGGACGTCATCGCGCTGGCCGGGAAAACCCGCGTCGATCAGGATCACCCCGCTGTCGTCGCTGACCAGGGTCCAGTTCACCAGGTCGGTTTGGGCGAAGTGAATATTTTCGGTGATCGCGCTCAGGGCTGCCGCCATGTGGCGAGTGTAGGCAGAGTAGAAAAGGAACTGCAGAGGCGACGAACAGGAACGGGACTCATGGCTGAACTCAGGCTGGGATACAAGGCGTCGGCGGAGCAGTTCGCCCCGCGTGAACTCGTCGAGCTGGCGGTGGCCGCCGAGGCGGCGGGCATGGACAGCGCCACCGTCAGTGACCACTTCCAGCCGTGGCGTCATACCGGCGGCCACGCACCGTTCTCCCTGGCGTGGATGACCGCAGTGGGCGAGCGCACCGAGCGGCTGGTCCTGGGCACCTCGGTGCTGACTCCGACGTTCCGTTACAACCCGGCCGTCATCGCGCAGGCGTTCGCCACCATGGGCTGCCTGTACCCGGACCGGATCTTCCTCGGCATCGGCACCGGTGAGGCGCTCAACGAGATCGCCACCGGTTACGAGGGCGAATGGCCCGAGTTCAAGGAGCGCTACGCGCGGCTGCGTGAGTCGGTGCGCCTGATGCGTGAGCTGTGGCTCGGCGACCGCGTCGACTTCGAGGGCGAGTACTACAAGACCAAGGGCGCCTCGATCTACGACGTCCCCGAGGGTGGTATCCCGATCTACATCGCCGCGGGCGGGCCGCAGGTGGCCAAGTACGCCGGCCGCGCCGGCGACGGCTTCATCTGCACCTCGGGCAAGGGCGAGGAGCTGTACAAGGACAAGCTCATCCCCGCCATGCGCGAGGGCGCCGAGGCCGCGGGCAAGAACCCCGACGACATCGACCGGATGATCGAGATCAAGATCTCGTACGACCCGGATCCCGAACTGGCTCTGGAGAACACCCGGTTCTGGGCGCCGCTGTCGCTGACCGCCGAGCAGAAGCACTCCATCGACGACCCGATCGAGATGGAGGCAGCCGCCGACGCGCTGCCCATCGAGCAGGTCGCCAAGCGGTGGATCGTGGCGTCTGACCCCGACGAAGCCGTCGAGAAGGTCAAGCAGTACGTCGACTGGGGCCTGAACCACCTGGTGTTCCACGACCCGCGGCAGGACCAGCGCCGGTTCCTGGAGCTGTTCAAGACCGACCTGGAGCCCCGCCTCCGCAAACTCGGCTGACGCGCGGCCGGGCTCGATAGGCTGACTCAGTGCCAGACGCCACCCGAACATGGTCTTCGCGCGAGCGCTCATCCGCGATCTATATCGCTTCACCCGAAGGCGACACCGGCAAGTCGACCATCGCGCTAGGGCTGTTGCACCGACTGGCGGCCACGGTCGCCAATGTCGGGGTCTTCCGGCCGATCGTGCGCGCGGGGTCCGACCGCGACTACATCCTGGAGCTGTTGCTCGCGCACAGCACCGCAGGCCTGGAGTACGACGACTGTGCCGGCGTCACCTACCAGCAGTTGCACGACGATCCCGATGCGGCGATCGCCGACATCGTCGACCGCTACCACCGCGTCGCGGACAAGTGCGGAGCGGTGGTGATCGTCGGCAGCGACTACACCGACGTCGCCTCGCCCAGCGAGTTGTCGATGAACGCGCGCATCGCCGTGAATCTCGGTGCGCCCGTGTTGCTCTCGGTGCGTGCCGCTGATCGCACACCCGCCGAGGTGGCCCACGTGGTCGAGCTGTGCCTGGCCGAGCTCGCGGCTCAGCACGCGCACACCGCTGCGGTGGTCGCCAACCGCTGCGCTCCGGATGAGCTCGCCGATGTCGCTGCCGCGCTGCAGCGGTTCACGCCGAAAAGCTATGTGCTGCCGGAGGAGCCGTTGCTGGCGGCGCCGACGGTCGCCGAGCTGCGCGATGCGGTGCAGGGGACATTGATCAGCGGTGACGAAGAGCTGCTGACCCGCGAGGTCATGGGAATGATGGTCGCCGGCATGACGGCCGAACACTGTCTGGAGCGGCTGCGGGATTCCATGGCCGTCATCACGCCGGGCGACCGCTCCGATGTGGTGCTGGCCATCGCCAGTGCCCATGCGGCGGACGGCTTTCCGTCGATCTCCTGTCTCATCCTCAACGGCGGGCTGCCGTTGCACCCGTCGATCGCCAAACTGGTTGCGGGCCTTGGCCTGCGGCTGCCGATCGTGGCCACGGATCTGGGTACCTATGACACCGCCCGCGCCGCGTCGACGGCGAAGGGTCGGGTGACGGCGACGTCGCTGCGCAAGGTCGACACCGCGCTGGCCTTGATGGACGAGCACGTGGATGTCGCGGATCTGCTTGCCCAGCTTGCGGTTCCGATCCCGTCGGTCGTCACGCCGCAGATGTTCACGCACCAGCTGCAGGACCGGGCCCGCGCGGACCGCAGGCGCATTGTGCTGCCCGAAGGCGACGATGACCGGATTCTGCGCGCGGCGAGCCGGCTGCTCGCCCGTTCCGTTGCCGACCTCACGATCCTCGGCGATGAGTCGGCGGTGCGGGCGCGGGCCGCCGAACTGGGCCTGGACCTGTCGGCCGCCGTGGTGCTCGATCCGCGTACCAGCGAGCTGTGCGACCAGTTCGCGGCGCAGTACGCCGAACTGCGCAAGAAGAAGGGCGTGACCCTCGAGCAGGCCCGCGAGATCATCCACGATGTCTCGTATTTCGGCACCATGCTGGTGCACAACAACATGGTCGACGGCATGGTGTCCGGCGCCGCGCACACCACGGCGCACACGGTGCGGCCGGCATTCGAGATCATCCGCACCGCGCCCGACATCTCGACGGTGTCGAGCATCTTCCTGATGTGCCTGGCAGATCGGGTCTTGGCCTACGGCGACTGCGCCATCGTGCCGGATCCGACGTCCGAGCAGCTGGCCGACATCGCGATCAGCTCGGCGCAGACCGCCGCGCAGTTCGGCATCGAGCCGCGCGTGGCCATGCTGTCCTACTCGACGGGCGATTCGGGGACCGGTGCCGACGTCGACAAGGTCAGGGCGGCAACGGAATTGGTCCGCAACCGGGCACCGGAGCTGCTGGTCGAAGGGCCCATCCAATACGACGCCGCGGTAGAGCCGTCGGTGGCCGCGACCAAGATGCCGGATTCGCCGGTCGCCGGCCGCGCGACGGTGCTGATCTTCCCGGACCTGAACACCGGCAACAACACCTACAAGGCCGTGCAGCGCAGCGCCGGGGCCATTGCGATCGGCCCGGTGCTGCAGGGCCTGAACAAGCCGGTGAACGACCTGTCCCGCGGCGCGCTGGTCGAAGACATCGTCAATACCGTTGCCATCACGGCGATTCAGGCTCAAGGAGCGAAATGAGCGGGCCGGTACTGGTACTCAACTGCGGCTCGTCGTCGGTGAAATACCGCCTGGTGCAACCGGCTTCGGGAGAGTCGCTGGCTGACGGCGTGATCGAGCGGGTGGACGACTACCCGAAGGCCTTGCAGGAGGTCTTCGATGCGGTGAGTGCGGCCGGGGTGTCGGCCGGCGAGATCGCGTGTGTCGG
Organism: Mycobacterium sp. SMC-21; assembly: GCF_045310825.1. NCBI lineage: Bacteria > Bacillati > Actinomycetota > Actinomycetes > Mycobacteriales > Mycobacteriaceae > Mycobacterium > Mycobacterium sp. SMC-21. The sequence continues at coordinate 103,566 of NZ_JBJIAO010000014.1, forward strand.
TCACCGCGTTGTGCATGGTGGCCGGCGGTTCTACCGGCCGACTCTGATCGGCGACGAGCTGATCGCCGAAATCGAAGAGCTGGCCCCGCTGGCGCCGCTGCACAATCCGCCGGGACTGCTGGGCATCAACGCGGCCCGCAAGCTGCTGCCGGATGTTCCGCATGTCGCGGTGTTCGACACGGCCTTCTTTCATAACCTGCCCGCCGCGGCCGCCGAGTATGCGATCGACCGGGATGTGGCCGACAAGTGGCACATTCGCCGGTACGGCTTCCACGGCACGTCACACCAGTACGTCAGCGAGCAGGCCGCGCAGTTCCTCGGCCTGCCCCTCGAATCGGTGAATCAGGTTGTCCTGCATCTCGGTAACGGGGCGTCGGCGTCGGCGATCGCCGGTGGCCGGCCGATCGATACTTCGATGGGGATGACGCCGATGGAGGGTCTGGTGATGGGGACGCGCTCCGGCGACGTCGACCCCGGCATCATCATGTATCTGTCACGCGCCGCCGGGATGTCGGTCGAGGACATCGACGTCCTGCTGAACCGCCGCTCGGGCGTATCGGGATTGGGCGGCGCCACCGATTTCCGCGAGCTGCACAAGCGCATGGATGACGGTGACGAAGCGGCCCAGCTGGCCTACGACGTCTACATCCACCGGCTGCGCAAGTACATCGGCGGATACCTGGCGCTGCTGGGTGGAGCCGATGTCATCACCTTCACCGCCGGGGTGGGGGAGAACGACGCCGCGGTCCGCCGCGATGCGCTGGCCGGGTTGTTGGCGCTCGGTATCGAGGTCGACGAGGAGCGCAACCTCTCCCCGAACCGCGGCGCCCGGCGGATCTCCTCCGACAGCTCACCGGTGAGCGTGCTGGTCATCCCCACCAACGAAGAACTGGCCATCGCGCGGGCCTGCGTCGACGTCTGCCAGGTGGACTGAAGGAACCTGCCAGGGTCGGGGCGTAGCTTGCGCTCGTGCCCTTACTGACCGGGACGTTCGACCCCGTCGCCGTGGTGCTGACGCTGCTCGGCGTCAGCGCGCTGGTCGGGCTGCGCGGGCGCATGTCGCGTGCTCAGCGGTGGTGCCTCGGTATCGCCATCGCGGTCTGGGCGGTGGCGACCCTCGGCGCCGTCGCGGTCTACGCGCCGTTGTTGTTCTGGGTACGTGCGCTGCAGGTCCTGCTCCTGCTGTACGTGGTGCCGTTCTTCCTGGCACTGAGCCGGCCGGTGTCGATGGTGGGCGCAGTGCTCGACCCGGTGCTGAATTCCGTTGTCGCGCGCGTACTCCTGTCACCGCCGGTGACCTCGGTGCTGATGCTGGTGACGCCGTGGCTGCTGTACCTGACGCCGTGGTACGTCGCGTCGATGACCGGTCCGCTGGCGTCGCTGACGCGAATTGTCCTGCTGGGCCTCGGGTTCGGCTACTTCTATGCCCGCCTGCAGGTCGACCTCGTGCCGCACCGCTACCCGCCGCTGCTGTCCATCGGGATCAGCGTGGCCGAGGGGCTCGGTGACGGCATTCTCGGACTGGTGTTGTGGCTGGGCCCGGTGATCGCCTACGACTACTACGCCGGCCTGCACCGCGACTTCGGACCGACCATCCGCCAGGACCAGAGCTACGGTGCCGGAATCCTGTGGATTCTGGGCGACGTCGTCGGCGTGCCGTTCATCCTGCTGCTGATGCGCGCCCTGGGTTCTGACGAACGGCGCAAGGCGGCGGAGGTCGATGCCGAATTGGACGCTCCCGAGCCGGAACTCGAGGCGCCGTCGAGCGGACTCTGGTGGCAGAACGATCCGCAGCTGCGTGACCGTTACCGCTGACCCGGCGCCCGATCACTCCGCCGCGTGGCTCACTCCCTAGAACGTACTGATCGGCCGCACGTTGTTGGCCAGATCCACCAGCGCGTAGCGGTGCGCCTTGGTCGGAGCCACGCGGGCCAGCCCGCGCAGGGAGGCCTCCACACCCAGACGGAGACCGTGTTCGGTGAACGGGAAACCGAGGATGTGATTGGTGCTGGCGGTGTGGTCGGCCAGCCAGTCCAGAGCCGTGCCGAGGACCAGTGTCCGGATCTGCAGCACGCGCGGTTCGGTTTCCGGCAACGCCTCCACGCGCCTGGCGGCATCACGGATTTGGCGTTCGGTGATCTCTGCGGTGGTCGGCGCCGACAGCAGCGTGACGGCGCTGGTCAGCCGTGCGGTGGTGAAATGCCTTGAGGTGGCCGGAACTTCGTCCAGGGTGTGCACCGCGGCCTCGCGGTCGCCGGCCAGCGCCTGCACCCGGGCCTGGCCGAAACCGGCTGAGATGATGCCGTTGTCGGTGTTCCACACCGTCTGATAGAACGCCCGTTCGGCTTCCGATCCGGACAGTTCGGCGGTGGCCGCCAACGCCACCTTCGGAGCGAGTTCACCCGGCAACGTGTTGAGCACCTCGGTGAAATCCTTCGTCGCGGACTCGTAGTTGCCGGACAACAGTTCGCCCACGGCGCGGAACCACACCAGCCGCCAGTGCCAGCCGATCCGGTCGGCCAGGTTCTCCAGCTTCCGGTTGGCTTTCGCCACGTCGCCGAGGTCGAGCAGGGCACGCACCTCCATCAGGGGCAGCTCGACCGAGGTGGACAGGTCCACCCCTTCCGAGTCGAGGGAGCCCTCGCGGGCAGCGCGCAGCGAATCCAGGGTCTGCACCGGCTGGCTCAGCAGGCTGGCCGACAGCACGGCCGCACCGACGTCGGCCGGGTCGACCAGCGGCACCTGCAGCGCCCGGACAATCTCTGGGGCCGTGATCTTTTCGGTGTGCTGCTGTCCGTCGATGTACACGTCGGTGTGGGCCACCAGCATGTTGACGCCGAACGTCGACCGCGACGGGCTGAACACCGACGACAGACCCGGCCGCGGCGTCCCGGTGTCCTGGGCGACGACCTCGCGCAGCACGCCGAGCAGCTGCCCGGACATCTCCTCGGCGCTGCCGAACCGCCGGCGTGGGTCGGGGTCGATCGTGCGGCGCAGCAACCGGGCGAACGAATCGTATTGCAGCAGAATCGGATCGTCCTCGGGGAGCCCGTCGACGTAGCGGCCCTTGTCGGTCTTGAGGTTCAGCGTCAGGGCCGCGAGGGTGCGGCCGACGGTGTAGATGTCGGTGACGATCGTCGGTCCGGTCCGGACGATCTCCGGCGCCTGGTAACCCGGTGTGCCGTAAAGGAACCCGAACGAGTTGATGCGCGATACCGCGCCCAGGTCGATGAGTTTGAGCTGCTCCTCGGTGAGCATGATGTTCTCGGGCTTGAGGTCGTTGTAGACCAGTCCGATCGAATGCAGGTAGCCCAGTGCGGGCAGGATCTCCAGCATGTACGCGATGGCCTGGGCCACCGGCAGTTTGGCGCCTTTGGCCTGTTTCAGCGACGTGCCGCCGACGTACTCCATCACGATGTAGCCCACCGGGTCACCGTGCTTGTCGGCGTGCTCGACGAAGTTGAAGATCTTCACGATCGCCGGGTGGGTGACCTCCGCGAGGAACTGTCGCTCGGCCATCGCGATGGCCTGCGCCTCGGCGTCGCCCGAGTGCACCAGGCCTTTGAGCACCACCGGGCGGTTGTTGACGTTGGTGTCCAGGGCAAGGTAAATCCAGCCCAGCCCGCCGTGTGCGATGCAGCCTTTGACCTCGTACTGGTCGGCCACCATGGTGCCCGGACTCAGTTGTGGCAGAAACGAATACGCGGCGCCGCAGTGTGGGCAGGAGCCTTCGGACCGGCCGGGTTCGCCGTTCTCGGAGCGGCCGACGGGCTTGCCGCAGGACCAGCAGAACCGTTTGGCCTCGGCCACCACGGGATCGGTCATCAACGCGGCGAGCGGATCCTGGTCCACCACCCGCGGCACCTCGACCAGGCCGCCGCCCAGGCGCCGGATGGGCGAGACCCGGGTGGTCGCGGTGACGAGGCCGGTCGGCGCGGAATCCCGTTCGGGCGGAACCGGCACCGGGATGCTCATCGAGTCGTCGAACAGTGGCCGGAACACGGCTTGCGTGCCCATCGGCCGCATCGTGGCCAGCGAATCCCACGTCACCTCGACGGCCTGGGTGCCGGGGTCGGTGTCGGGACCCGCGTCCACCGGACCCGCATCCACCGGGCCCGCCTCAACGGGGCCTGTCGTCGCTTCGCTGTCGGGCATCAGTCGCTGTACCTCGGTACGGGTGGGTTCGGCGTCGAGCCGAGCACGGTCAACCACTTGCGGTACAACGTGTTCCACGTGCCGTCGCGGCGAATCCGCTCCAACGTCCCGTTGACGAACCGCACGAGACCGGTGTTGTTGAGGTTGATTCCGATGCCGTACGGCTCCTCGGCCATGTTGGGGCCGACGATGTGCAGGTACGGGTCCTGCGCCACCAGACCGGCCAGGATCGCGTCATCGGTCGACACCGCGTCGGCCTGCCGCTGCTGCAACGCCACCAGGCAGTCCGCCCAGGTGACCGCTTCCACGAGGACCGGCGGCGGGGTGATGCGCTGCAGGCGTGCCTTCGAGGTGGTGGCCTTCACGACGCAGACCCGCTTGCCCGACAGGTCCGCGGGCCTGCGGACGTCGGAGTCGCGGGTGGCGAGGATCCGTTGCTTGGCGGAGAAGTACTCGGCTGAGAAGTTGACGAGCTTGCGCCGGTCGCACGTGATGCTCATGGTCTTCACCACGATGTCGACGAGATTGTGCTGCAGCGCCGAGATCCGGTCGTTGTCGGACAGGATGCGGTACTCGACCTGTGACGGGGTGCCGAAGATGTCGCGGGCCACCTCCCCGGCGATGTCGACGTCGAATCCGGTGATCTGCCCCGTGATGGGGTCGCGGAACGCGAACAGGTTGCTGCCGATGTCGAGCCCGACGATCAGCCGGCCGCGGTCCTTGATGTTGGTGACGGCCGCCGCGGCGGCCTCGGGCGTCGGGAACGGCCGCAGGCTTGCGGTGCAGTCGGACTTGTCCTCCGGGCCGAGCTCCGGCACGGCGGACTGCACCTCCATGCCCGCGGGTGTCGGCGGCGCGATGGTGATGCTCTGCGGCGCGACGGGCGGCGGGGCCTCGCCGCAGCCGGCGGCCACCAACACCGCGACCATCGCCGGGACCAACCGAGAACGCATCGTGAAACTCATCGGTATTCACTCAACCTCGGCCACAGCCCGAGCGCCACCGCGAGTGCCGCGGCGAAGCTCAACGCGGCCGCACCGACCGTCGCCCCGGACAGCGCCTGGCGTCCGTTCAGGATGTCGCTGCGCAGCTGCTTGCGGCTTTCGTCGATGGCCTTGGAGAGCGCTTCGTCGAGCTTGTCGAACGCCGGCGTCGAATCGTCTTCGCTGGTACCCAGCGCCACCTGGGTGGCGGACTGGTAGTTGCCGGTCGAGATGTAGGCGTTGATCCGGTCGTCGGCGGCACGCCACCGGCGGATCAACTGATCGGCGCCGTCCAGGTCCTTCTTGCCGATCGCATCGGGGCGACGCATGTAATCCCCGAGCTGCTGCTGGAGGGCGTCGATGCGGTGGTAGTACGACTGCTTGCGGACGCTCTCGTCGCCCCGCCGGATCAGCGACAGCGTCTCGTCCGCCCGCGCCTGCTGTGCGGTGATGGCCATGCTCGTCACAGTTTGCAGCGACGCTGCCGCGTTGCGGGCATGCCGGGTGTCGGTGGTCGAGATGATGAGCGTCGCGCCGATCCAGATGATCATGATCAGTACCGCCATGCCGCCGGCGACGAAACCGATGTTGACGCGCCGGCGGGTGTGCTGGGCCAGCCAGCGGTTCGAGAAGAAGCCGAACATCAGCGTCGCCGCGACCACCAGGATCACGGGGGCGGGCACCTGCGACGAGCCGCTCGTCTCCGAGTTCACCCGTGCCGAGGTGTTCTCGTAGAGCCGCTGGGCGTCGGGCAGGATCTGGGTCTGCATGAGCCATGACGCCTCGGACAGGTACGACGAACCCACCGGGTTGCCGGCGCGGTTGTTGGTCCGCGCGGTCTCCACCAGGCCGGTGTAGACCGCCAGCTCGGCATTGATGTGCCCGAGCACCTTGACCATGGGCTCGTCGGTGATGCCACTGGACGCGGCCGTGACGGCGACGGCGGCGTCCGTGATGGCCTGCTCGTAGCGCTGCCGCAGATCCACCGGCTCCGAGCCGGCGATGAAGGCGGTCGCGGCGGCGGCATCGGCGACTGACAGCGTGGTGTAGAGCTGGCCGGCCGCGAACGCCAGCGGCTCGGTGTGGTCGAGCACGGTGGTCAGGGCCTGCTGGCGGGCGTGGATCGTGGTCGAGGTGGCGAAGGCACACGCGAGGACCAGGCTGGCGAGCATCAACCCGATCAGGAGGATGCGGCCGGGGGTGGTCCACATGAACCACCATCGAGTGTGCGCGGGAGTCCCGGGGGACCGAGATACCACCGGCTCGGTCGAAGGGTGCGCCAACTCCACCGTCACGTGTGCGCCGACCTCAACTTTCCTGACCCGTTGGCCCTGCCGAACTCGTTTAATAGAAGTCTAAGAGCTTGCGGCGCGTAGGGGGTGGATTACCGGTCGGCCCGGTCCCCCAAATCTTTCGCGACGTTCCCTATTGTGGGATTCGTGCAGGGCGACGGTGACGGATGGGTGCTCGCGGCTGACGGCTCCCACTTCTGGGGTCGCCATGGTGCGGCCGGACTTCTGCTGCGGGCGCCGCAGCCGGGCGGCGGAGCGGCGGTGCTGCTGCAGTACCGCGCGCCATGGAGCCATCAAGGCGGCACCTGGGCACTGCCCGGTGGGGCGCGCGACAGCCACGAGACCGTCGAGGAGGCCGCCGTCCGCGAGGCCTACGAGGAGGCCGGCCTGCTGGCCGAGCAGCTGACGGTCCGGACGACCGTGGTCACCGCGATCGCGATGGGCGAGGTGTGGACGTACACCACGGTGATCGCCGACGCACCCGAACAACTCGCGACGGTGCCCAACCGCGAGAGCGTCGAGCTGCGGTGGGTCTCCGAGGACGACGTCGCGTCGCTGCCGCTGCATCCCGGATTCGCCGCCAGCTGGGAACAGCTGCGCAGCGTGACGGCGAGTATCCCGCTCAGTTCGTAGGCAGGGCCTGCTTGAGTGCCTGCGCTGCCGCGGCCGGATCCTCGGCCGCGGTGATCGCCCGGACCACGACGATGCGCCGCGCACCGGCGGCCACCACCTCGGGGGCCCGCGCCAGGTCGATGCCGCCGATGGCGAACCAGGGTTTGTCGGTACCCGTCGCGGCCGCCGCGCGGACCAGTTCCAAGCCCGGCGCGGTGCGGCCCGGCTTGGTCGGCGTCGGCCAGCACGGGCCGACGCAGAAGTAGTCGACGTCCTCGGTCACCGAGACGGCCAGCTGCTGCTCGTCATGCGTCGAGCGGCCGAACAGCGGATCCGGCCCGACGATGTCGCGGGCGAGGGCCAGCGGCAGATCGTCCTGGCCGAGGTGCAGCACGTCGGCGTGGGCGCCGCGGGCGATGTCGGCCCGGTCGTTCACCGCGAACAGCGCGCCGTGCCGCCTGGCCGCGTCGGCCAGCACCTCCAGCGCTTCGAGCTCCTGCTTGGCCTCGAGCGGACCGAACTGTGCTTCACCGGCCGAGCCCTTGTCCCGCAACTGGATGATGTCCACGCCACCGGCGAGTGCCGCGTCGGCGAACTCGGCCAGGTCACCGCGCTCCCGGCGGGCGTCGGTGCACAGGTACAGGGACGCGGACTGCAGACGCTCGAAGGCTTTAGACACAGCGCGACGGTAGCGACTACCGTGGACGCCGCACACACGGGAGTCCCGGGACCGGGGGCTGAGAGTGGGGTCGTCCTACCCTTACCGTCACACCTGATCCGGATCATGCCGGCGAAGGGAGAGGAATCATCGTGCCGGCTGGCATGGCGGTAATCGGCGGCGGCGTCATCGGTCTGGCCGTGGCCCGGCGCGCGGCGCTGGACGGGTGGTCGGTGCGCGTGCACCGGACCGAGGCGCGTGGCGCCTCCTGGGTCGCCGGCGGCATGCTCGCGCCGCACTCCGAGGGCTGGCCGGGTGAGCAGGACCAGTTGCAGGTGGGGCTGGACTCGCTGGCGTTGTGGCATGACGGCTTCCTCGACGGCCTGCCTGACGACGTGGTGACGGCCCGCGACTCGCTCGTGGTGGCGGTCGACCGGGCAGACGCGGCCGACGTCCGTACGGTCGCCGAGTGGCTGGCGGCGCAGGGGCATCCCGTCACGGTCACCACCGCGGCCCGTGACATCGAACCGTTGCTGGCGCAGGGGATTCGGCACGGCTTCCGGGCGGAGACCGAACTGGCCGTCGACAACCGCCTCGTGGTCGAGGGGCTGATCGCGCACTGCGACCGCCTGGGTGTGCAATGGGCCGGACCGGTCGATTCCCTCGACAAGACGCGCGACGCCGATGTCACCGTGCTGGCCAACGGGATCGACGCGCCGGCACTGTGGCCCGGGCTGCCGGTGCGTCCGGTGAAGGGCGAGATACTGCGGCTACGGTGGCGCAAGGGCTGTATGCCGGTGCCGCAGCGGGTGATTCGCGCTCGGGTGCACGGTCGGCAGGTGTATCTGGTGCCGCGTGCCGACGGTGTGGTGGTAGGCGCCACCCAGTACGAGCACGGCCGGGACACCGCGCCGGCGGTATCCGGAGTGCGCGACCTTCTCGATGACGCCTGTGCGGTGATACCTGCCCTCGGCGAATACGAACTTGCCGAATGTGCTGCGGGACTGCGGCCGATGACCCCGGACGGCCTGCCGATCGTGGGCTGGCTCGATGACCGCACCCTGGCGGCCACCGGTCACGGGAGGAACGGCTTTCTGCTGGCCGCCTGGACCGCACAACGGATTTCGGACCTGTTGAAGGGCGATGCGAGAGAGAAGGTGGCACTGTGCTGATCACAGTCAACGATGAGAGCGTGGAGATTCGCGAAGGCACCACGGTCGCCGAATTGATTGGCACCCTGGGCTTTCCGGACAAGGGCATCGCCGTCGCGGTCGACTGGACGGTGCTGCCCCGGTCGGAATGGGACGACGTCGTGGCCGAGGGCGCCAAGATCGAGGTCGTGACGGCGGTGCAAGGTGGCTGAGGTCTGTACGTCGGCCGATGTCCTGCGCATCGCCGACCGGGAGTTCGGTTCGCGGCTCATCATGGGCACCGGCGGTGCGGCGAATCTTTCGATCCTGGAGGAGGCACTCGTCGCCTCGGGTACCGAGCTGACCACTGTCGCGATGCGGCGCATCGACGCCGAAACCGGCACCGGTGTACTCGATCTGCTGAACAAGCTCGGCATCGCCGCGCTGCCCAACACCGCCGGCTGTCGCGGCGCGGCCGAAGCGGTGCTGACGGCGCAACTGGCGCGCGAGGCGCTGCAGACCAACTGGGTGAAACTCGAGGTGATCGCCGACGAGCGCACCCTGTTGCCGGACGCCATCGAGTTGGTCCGCGCCGCAGAGCAATTGGTGGATGACGGCTTCGTCGTCCTGCCCTACACCAACGACGACCCGGTGTTGGCGCGCCGGCTGGAGGACACCGGCTGCGCGGCGGTGATGCCGTTGGGCGCGCCGATCGGCACGGGGCTGGGCATCTCCAACCCGCACAACATCGAGATGATCGTCGCGGCCGCCGGCGTGCCGGTGGTGCTCGACGCCGGCATCGGCACGGCCAGCGATGCCGCATTGGCCATGGAACTGGGTTGTGACGCAGTGCTTCTCGCGACGGCGGTGACCCGGGCCTCGGATCCGCCGATGATGGCCGCCGCCATGGCGGCGGCGGTCACCGCGGGTCGGCTGGCCTCGCGGGCGGGCCGCGTGCCCAAGCGGTTCTGGGCGCAGGCATCCAGCCCCGCGCTATGACGACGCGGTATGTCGCCCTCGGTAGTTCGATGGCCGCCGGGCCCGGCATCGCGCCGGGCGCGCCCGGCGCGCCGAAGCGATCCGGCCGGTCGGCGGTCAACTACCCGCATCTCGTCGCCGAGCAGCTCGGTTACGACCTTGTCGACGTGACCTTTTCGGGTTCCACCACCGCCCACGTGCTCACCGAGCGGCAGTTCGGTGAGCCGCCGCAGGTGGACGCGCTCGACGGATCCGAGTCGTTGGTCACCATCACCATCGGCGGCAACGACGCCGGCTATGTGCTGATGCTCGGGGCGGCCTGCCTGCCGCGGTTCTTGCGGTCGGTGCCCGTCGTCGGCGGGCGGCTGCGCGGCCTGCTCGACCCGGCGGAACGGGACCAGGCCCTTGACGTCGTGGGTGAGTCGTTGAAAACCGTTGGGCGAGAGGTGCGTCGACGTGCGCCGCGGGCCCGGGTGCTGTTCGTCGATTACCTGACGCTGCTGCCGCCGGCGGGAGTGCCCGCACCACCGATCGGTGCGGCCGATGCCGAGCTGGGCCGGCACGTCGCCGCCCGGCTGGCCGAGCTGACGGCCGCCGCGGCCGCGGCGGCCGGATGTGAACTGGTGCCGGTCGCAGCTGCCAGCCGTGCGCACCATGCGTGGTCGGCCGATCCCTGGACCACGGCGTTTCATCTGCCACTGCCGGGCCGGGTGGCCCCGCTGCACCCGAACGCCGCGGGTATGCGCGCCGTCGCGCAGATGGTGATCGAACGCGTATCGTGCGCCTGATGGCGCTGCCATCAGGCAAGGGGGTTGTCCGGCGATGATCCAGCTGACGGGATTGACAAAGGTTTTCGGGCGCAAACGCGCCGTCGATGATTTGACCTGTTCCGTCGAGCCCGGTTTCGTCACCGGTTTCCTCGGGCCGAACGGCGCCGGTAAATCCACCACGATGCGCATGATCGTCGGGCTGGACAGGCCGACCTCCGGCATCGCGACGGTGCTGGGCAAGACCTATCACGAGCTGAAGCATCCGCTGCGCAGCGTCGGTGCGCTGCTCGATGCCCGTCAGGTGCATCCCAATCGCACGGCGCGCGCTCACCTTCGGTGGCTGGCCGCCAGCAACAAGCTGCCGAAGGCCCGTGTCGATGAAGTACTGAACATCGTCGGATTGACCGATGTCGCGGGTAAACAGGCCGGCACGTTCTCGCTCGGGATGTCGCAGCGGTTGGGCATCGCCGTGGCGCTGTTGGGTGATCCCGAAGTGCTGCTGTTCGACGAACCGGTGAACGGGCTGGACCCCGAGGGCATCAGGTGGATTCGGACGCTCATGCGCGACTTGGCATCTGAGGGCCGGACGGTGTTGGTGTCCAGTCATCTGCTTGCCGAGATGGCGAACACAGCGGACCGGCTGCTGGTGATCGGGCGGGGACAGTTGATCAGCTCGAGCACCATGGCGGAGTTCCTGACCAGCTCCGGGAGCGACACCATTCGGGTCCGCAGCCCGCAGCTGGAGCGTCTTCATGAGTTGCTGACGGCGCAGGATGCGTCGGCGCAATTGGCGGACGGCGTGCTGCTGGTTCGCGGAATCTCGACGGAGCAGGTGGGGGAGTTGGCTGCCGGTCACGGAATCGTGCTGCACGAATTGGCCGCCCAGCAGGCCTCGTTGGAGGAAGCGTACATGCGACTGACCGACGACGCCGTCGACTACCGGGCGGTGGGTGCGCCATGACGATCAACGCCGAGCGGATCAAGCTGCAGACCACGCGGTCGCCGATCTGGCTCATCCTGACAGTTGCGGTGGTGGGTCTGGGGTTCGCCGCGATACAGGCGGCGGCACTGGGTCCGCACGGGGTGCTCAAGCCCGAGCGGGCGGCCATCGGCGTCAGCGTCTTCGGTGTGCCGGTGCTGATGATCCTGTCCGCGATGTCGATCACCGGGGAGTACCGCTCCGGCATGATCCGCACGACGTTCCTGGCCACCCCCAACCGAGCGTGGGCACTGGCAGCGAAAGCGCTCGTGACGGCGGCGCTTTCCGCGGTCGTCACCGCGGTCATGGTGGCGGGCTCGATCGCGTTCGCGGCGTCGTTGGTGACCGCAGAGCAGGCCGAGGAGTTGTCCTTCTCGAACGCGGAGGTCTGGCGTGCGATCGGCACGATGTCGCTGTATGCCGTGCTGGGCGCGGTGCTGGCGGTCGGTCTGGGCGGGTTGTTGCGGCACGCGGCGGCAGTGGTCGCGGTGGTGTTGTTGATGCCGTTCGTCGTGGAACCGGTGCTCGGCGCGCTTCCTCAGGTCGGCGCACGGGTGGGACCGTGGCTGCCCTTCGGGAACGCGTACACCTTCACCAGGACCCCCTGGTTCCAGACGTTCTCGTTGTGGTGGGGACCGGCCGGCGCGGCCCTCTACTTCGCCGCAGTTGCGGCGGCGGTGTTCATGCTGGCGCTCGTGGTGGTCACCCGCCGCGACCCGTAGGGCATGGGTGTCTGCTCTCAACGGCCGAATTGGTTTGGCGCACTGGGCCTTCCCGGCGGAGTTGCGAGATTCTGCTGGAGATGGCTCGGTACTTCGATGGCTCCAACTTCGCCGCGATTGGGTCGGGCTTGTACTCCGACCAAGTCGCCGCCCGCATGGATCGCAGTCACTGCGGCCACCCTCTGGTAGCTGAATGCTGGCCTCGACTCGAATGAACCGGTTCCTGCCTGGGCTTCGTCCAACCGCCGATATTCGGACAGTTGTTGCTCTACCATCGCGCGTATGCCGGAGACTGACCCTGAAGCGCCGTCAATCTCGCGTCAGCCCGTTGCGGTAGATCTGCAACCGAAGTGGTTGGCGCCCGCATCGCTCGGAATCGCGGTCATCGCGCTAGGGGTTGCGGTCTGGGCGCTGGTGTCGCCACCACATCAGTCGTCGCCATCGGTCCCAGAGCCCACCGAGCAACAAGTCGCCGACGCGAAGGCTCGCGCGTGTGCCGCCTTCACCACCGTGCGCACGGCGGTGGCGCTACAGACGCACACCGAACTCGGCTCTGAGCCGGTTGCGGTTACGGCGGTCACAGCAGTCTCGCGTTTGGCCATGAGCAGTGGTGCTCAGTACTTGCAGACGCATCTGGACCGGGCCACGCCGGCGGACCTCACGGCCGCGATTCGCGAGTTTGCCGTTGACCTGCAGGATATTTCGATGTACGGGCAGGCCGGGATCGGCGGGGCCGACCCGGCGCAGGCGGGTCGGTTGAAAGCCGGCGAAGCTGTCAGCACGAAGATTGCCGGCCTTTGCAAGTGAGCCGCGGGGAAGCTCCGCACGTGGGTGTTCACCTGGTCCACCTGTAGGACCGACGACAGGCCCCTTCGTTCTCAGCGTCAGTTCAGCAAGCGGTGACTACCTTCCGCAGGCATGACCGGTGCTGCCCGCCCCTCAACGATCGTGAAGCGCGTGACTGCGAGCAAGGTTCCCGAAGTCACCATCTGGTTCTGGCTGATCAAGGTGCTGTGCACCACGGTCGGAGAGAGCTTCGCCGACTGGATCAACCAAGGTCTCGGTGTGGGTCTCGGTGCCACCGCGGTGCTGTTCACCGCCGTACTGGCCCTGGTCATGGGGGCCCAGCTGCGATTGCCGCGCTACGTCCCTGTCGTCTACTGGCTGACGGTCGTGGTCCTCAGCGTCACCGGCACCCTCTACACCGATCTGCTCACCGACGCCCTTGCCGTCCCGATGGCCACGAGCACAGCCGTCTTCACTGTCACTCTGGCGGTGGTGTTCGCGGTGTGGTTCGCCCGGGAGCGGACACTGTCGATCCACAGCATCACAACGCGACCGCGGGAGCTGTTCTACTGGCTCGCTGTCCTGGTCACCTTCGCGCTCGGCACCGCCGCCGGCGACTGGACCTTGACCCTGACCGGGTGGAGTGCCGGGGTATCGGTACTGCTCCCGGTCACCCTCATCGCCGCGGTGACCATCGGCTGGCGCGTCGGGGTCAACTCCGTGTTGTCGTTCTGGCTGGCGTACATCTTGACCCGCCCGCTGGGCGCCAACCTCGGCGACTGGCTTGCCACACCGCGCAGCGCACACGGTCTCGGCCTCGGATACGGCCTGACCAGTGGAATCTTCCTCGCCGCGATCGCCGCTGCTGTCGGCTATCTGACCTGGACCCGCATCGATGTGATCGAGGTCGACGATCAGGCGGCGGCCCCCGCGCCGAAGCGCACGCTATCGGCGGTGAGCACCGTCGGTTACTACGCCGTCGTGGTCTTGGCGGCCGGCGCCCTGCTGCAATGGGCCTCGATTCAGCCGCATGGCCCCGTCACCGACAGCGAGGAAGGGCCCGCGCCGACCGCGGCGGCCGCGCCTCTGGTGCCCGGCAAGGTCGGTGCCTTCCCGGCGACCGATATTGCGCACTTCCGCAACGTCACCCAAGACACGCTGGCAAAGGTCGATGCTGGAGACCAATCCGGCGCCCGAGCGCGGATCACCGACCTCGAAACCGCATGGGACCACGACCAGGACCGGCTGCAGGCCATCGACTCCAGCGCCTGGACGGCGCTGGACCGGGAAATCGACGCAGCACTCAAGTCCGTCCGATCCAGCAGCCCAAGCGTTGACGACGAAAAACAATCTCTGACAACGCTTTTGAACAGTCTGCGCTGATTCCTTCAGTCATTCGCAACTCAGAACGACAAGGCCGCGATGGACCTCGATACCCGAATCTTTTACTACATCAACAATTTCGCCCGGGACACCCCGTGGCTGCACCCGGTCGTGGCCGGATACGCCGAAGACGGTGTTGTACTGTTCGCCAGCTTTCTCCTCGCTGGATGGTGGATCGCCCGCAGAACCAACAACCCCAGTGCGATGGCAGCGGCGGTATGGGCGCCTTTGGGTGTGCTGGCAGCGGTGGCCATCAACCAGCCGATCGCCGATACCATCAATGCCACCCGTCCCTGTAATGCGCTGCCCCACATCGTCGTCTTGCATTGCAACACCGACGGTGGCTTCCCCAGTGACCACGCGATGATGGCCGGGGCCGTCGCTGCCGGGGTCTGGCTGGTGAATCGACGACTCGGCGTCATCGCCGCCATCGCGGCAGTGGCCATGGCATTGGCTCGCGTCTATGTCGGTGCGCATTACCCCCAAGACGTCGTTGCCGGTCTCGTTCTGGGTGCGACCCTGAGCGTTTCCGGATATCTCGTCGCCCGGCCGGTGCTGAGCCGGCTGGTGGAACGCGCCGCCAGGACCCGGCTGCGGCCGCTCATCACGGCCGCTGAGCCAGGTGCCGTTCACTGAAGCAGACTGTGGCGGTGGGCTTTTCAGCAGTTTTGCGTTTGAAACGTGTGCGCGGGTCTTCAGGCCTGTTCGCGCTCAGCGTCCTCACAGCGACCTGCTGTCAGTCTGGTGGCATACCCGACAGCTGCTCGGCTTCGATCAGCTGGAATCCCGTGAAAGGTGTTGATGGACATGACAGCCCGGCGAGAAGCAATCAACCTGATGGTCGGAGCCCTGATGCTGGTGGCGGCGACGATGTCGGTCCACGAGGCCCAGGAGCGCGCCCAGAACGCACCGGCTCTGTCGAACGGCGGGCACTACGACAGCGCACTCGTCCAGGGGATGTAGCCGGCCAATTTATGGCCGCCGCCTCAGTCTGTGCCAGGCTACGCAGGTGAGAGTGCTGCTGGTCGAAGACGAGCCCATGCTGGCCGAGACGATCACCGCTGGGCTGCGCGCCGAAGGGTTCGTCGTGGTCGCGGTGGCCGATGGTGCCGAGGGCCTCTGGCAGGCCACCCACGAGCAGTTCGACGTCATCGTGCTCGACATCATGCTGCCGGGTCTCAACGGCTACGAGGTCTTGCGCAAGATGCGCGCCGCACACATTTGGACGCCGGTGCTGATGCTGACCGCCAAGGACGGCGACTACGACCAGACCGACGCCTTTGATCTGGGCGCAGACGACTATTTGACCAAACCCTTTTCGTTCATGGTGCTCACCGCGCGCTTGCGGGCCTTGATTCGCCGCGGCGCACCGCAGCGTCCCGTCGTGCTGACTGCCGGCGACATTTCACTGGACCCCGCGCGCCGGACCGTGCACCGGGGTGGCGAGGACGTCTCGCTGACACCGCGAGAATTCGCGCTCCTGGCATACCTGTTGCGCCACAAGGACACTGTCCTCACAAAAACCCAGATCCTGCACAACGTCTGGGACAGTCACTACGACGGCCCCGACAACGTGGTGGAAGTCTATGTCGGCTATCTGAGACGCAAGATCGGCTCGGAGGCGATCACCACGCTCCGTGGCGCAGGCTACCGGCTCGAATCCGGCGAACCGGCAAGCGGCAACTGAACCGTCACCACGGTTCCTGCGCCAGAGCGTCGGTCCTCGATGCTGACCGAGCCATCGTGGGCGGCCACGATCTCGGAGACGATCGCCAACCCCAACCCGGTACCACCACCACGCCGGGATCGGTCGGCGTCCAGCCGGAAGAACCGCTCGAAAACCTTGTCCCGTGCGGCGGCAGGGATTCCCGGGCCGTCATCGATCACCTGCACGACGGCGTTGTCACCCTCGGCGCGCACGACGATGGTCACCTCGCTGGTGGCATGGCGGGCCGCGTTGTCGGCCAGGTTGCGCAACAATCGCACGAACCCGTCCGGATCGACGCTGGCCTTTACCGCCGAAAGATCGGAGACTATTCGCAACGTCGTTTCCCGTTTGAGTCGTGCCGCCTCCGCAGTCGCCAGATCGTCGAGATCGGTCTCGACACGACGCAGCGGCAAGCCGCGTTCATCGGCGCGCGCCAGTAGGAGCAGGTTCTCCACCAGGGTCTGCATCCGGCGTGCTTCCGGCAACAATGCGTTGGTCAGCAGCGTTCTGTCGAGGAGATCGGGGTGGGTGGCTCCGATCTCCAACGCGGACACCACCGTTGCCAGCGGGCTCCGCAGCTCGTGGGATGCGTCCCCGACAAACCGTCGTTGCGCGGCATGGCCGGCCTCGATGCGGGCCAGCATGTCGTTCATGGTCACCGCCAGCGCGGAAATCTCATCCGACCTGCGACCGACGGGGACCCGCTCGCCCAGATCGAAGGCACTGATCGCCGACACTCGCGACCGGATGGCCTCCACGGACCGCAACGACCGGCGCACCAGCAGGTATGTGACGACTCCGGCCACCACAGCCACAACCGGCGCCGTGATCGCCAGCATCTGCCCGGCAGTGCCGATCATCTGCTCGATCGGCTCGATGCCCCCGCCCACAAGTACCGTGTACTGCCGCCCCTTGCGGGATGCCACTGTGATTGTGCTGACGCGCACGTCGTCGTCATCGGTTGCCAGCACCCCGACCTGGGCACCTTCGTGCGGCACAGGAATCAACGGGGTCTGCGGTGCGCTGTCGGATCGCTCCACCACGGTGCCGGCGGCGTCGGCGATCTGCACGGCCACGATCCGGTGATCGGTGTGCATCAATACCGATTCCACCTCATCGGGTGGTTCCTTGCGCAGCACATCGGCCACCGCCTGGGCGCGGGCCTCCGCTGCGTTGTCCACGTCGGCGCACATCATCCGGTACAGCAACAGCGTCGAGGCCGACCCCACGATCACGAGGCCGGCCAGCACCACCGCCGCGGCCACCAGCGCTGAGCGGACCGCAATGCCGCCGAACCAGCCACGCCACCGGCCTGCGAAATCCCTCAGCGCCACGCGGCGGCTCACTCGGCGCCCTGGCCTTGCAGGCCCCTCAGCGAGACCCACCCACGACCGACCCACATCGCTCCATCATTCACTGCCGTCTCCGGCAGCGATGTCACAGCGTGCGTCCTCGGCGGCGCGCGATGTCATTGCCCATCCGAAATCCATTTCGGTGCAGGCGAATTGAACAGAGATTGCCGCGTGGACGGCAACCGCACGCTCACTGCATTGGTGCACGCGCCGCGTTCACCCAAGGCAAGTGTCCCGCCGTGAGTGGCGATGATCCGAGCAGCCAACTCCAGACCGGAGTTGCACTTTGACGACATCCGGCCGGTGTCGGCGACCGCGATATGGGGGCCGTCGTCGCGGATGATGATGACCGCCTGAGCATCTCGGCGGTACACCTCAAGCTCGATCGCCGATACGGCGTTGCAACGTGCATGTTCGACCAGCGCAGTGACCGCCCGGTTCAATGTCGTAGCGTCACCCACCACGTAGGTCGGCTGCAGGTCGGTTCGGATCGACAACCCAGTGTTTTGCCGCAGCCGTCCAGCATGCTGGACCAACACATCATCGAGAAAGACCATTTCTCCTTCTCGGCTCACGGCGTTGTCCTTTCTGGTCGTGTGAATGACCGGCGGCCGAGGCAACATGCTTGCCTTCGGTCAGGTGTGGCGCTACGCCGGGCATATACCTCCCGACCGTAGGAGCCACGACCTGAAGACACGCTGAGAACGATCAGAAATTAGAGTTCGCCAGCACGGCTGTGCCGCCCGTATTCGTACCCGCGTGCGGTGGGACGCTATCGGAGATCGACGGGAACTGCGTCAGTGGTGCGTTGTAAGTCGCGGGGGGCGAGTTCGATTTCGATTCCGGCTGCTCCGCCACCGACCAGAACGGTGTCATAGGTCAGCGTGTGTTGCGCGATGACGACGATGAAACTGGGGTCCAGGCCCAGTGGTGATACCCCGAGTCGGGGGTAGCCGGTAGTCGCTTCTAATTGCACGCTGCTGGCGACTTCGATTCTGCTGCAACCGAGTTCGGTGGCAACACGTTTGAGGTCTACCCGAATGTTCACCGGGCAGGTGACGGCGATCAGTCTGCCCGTGGAGTGTTCGTGGCAGATCAGCGTTTTCATAATCCGGTCCACGGGGTAGCCCAGCGCGGCTGCGAAGTCCGTCGGCGATGAGATGGGGCCGGGCAGGGCGGCGTGATCGTGCACCCGGTGCGTCACCGCGGCAGCGGCCAGGTGCGCGCGCACTCGCGCGTGCAATTCTGTCATTGATGTCCTGTCTCGTGAGTGGTATCAGTCGTTGAGCAACAGGGTGTTCAGACGCCGGTGGGTTTCTAGCAAGCCCTCGTGGTCGTCGGCGCAGCCACGTGCCATCAGCAGGTAGCCGTAGGAGCCGTCGCGCAGGTCGACTTCGGCGGTCATTGACCGTAGCGCAACGTGTTCGATGCCGGCGACGGTGCGCAACTGTGCCGACCAATCCGGTCGTAGTCGGACTCGTTGGCCGATCGGCGGCTGGAGGGCCAACTGGTAATGGACCCCGGCTGCGTTGCCCGGCCTCCGGTCGACGATCTGTCCGGCGGCCGAGTTCAGCGCGCATTCAAAAAGGTCGATGCCGGTTTGTGCGGCAACCAGGTCGGTGATGCCGCCGCCGGGAACTCTCCCGTTCACTTCGATGATGTGGGGCCCGGTCGTGGTCAGTTTGATCTCGATGTGTAGGCAGCCGCATTGCACGTCGAGTGCTAGTGCTGCCTTTAGCGCCACGTCTGCGACGTCGTGTCGCTCGACTGGGCTCAGTATCGCCGGGAGGAAGGCGCCGGTTTCTCGGAATGGTTCGGCTAGGGGCATGCGGCCGGTGATTGCGAGGACCGAGGGCAGCCCGTTGTCCACCACCACTTCAACCGAGACGTAGTCGCCGACGCCGCCGCGATCGGTTGGTGGGAAGTCACCGAGGAGTTCTTCGATGATGGTCGGTCGCCATGGGTTGGCGTGGCATCGGATTGCCAATTCTGCTGCCAGCGCCGGGAAATCGGGAATGCAGATGGTGTCGCGGCCCCCGTGCCCCGACGCCGGTTTCACCACGACCGGGTAGGTCAGCTTCTTGAGTAGTTCGTCGGCGCTGGTTGCCCTGGCCGGGCTGTCGATGCCGACAAACCCGGGTCCGGGTACGCCGGCATCGGCCAGTGCGTGGCGTTGGGCGATTTTGTCGACGAGTAGCCGTGCTGTGCAGGCATGGTTTGCTGGCAAACCAATATTCCGTGCCAGGGCGGCGGCATGCTCGATGCGTGAGTCGGCAAATGTGGTGACGCCGACGACATCGTGTAGTGTGAGCTGCGCGGTCACCTTCTCGGTGGAACTGCCGTCGGTAATGACAACGCTTCCGAATCGTCTGAGTATTCGTGCGTCGGTCTGACCGGCTAACCAGACGAGGTGAATCCCGTTTCGTGTCGCCGTCTCTGTGAGTATGAGCAGCGGGACCGAGTCGGGTTCATATACGATCGCGATTCGACGTTCGGTGGGCACTGACATGGGTGTTTTCACCCTCCACGGGGATATCGCGACAGCTGCGGCGGTTAGCAGAGACAGGGAGATTGTGCACATGGCGGTCACCCTGCTTGACGGTCTTTGCAAATTATCTGACGGCGACGATTCCGACAACGAAACGTCAGAATTTGCTCACCTGCTGCGCGGTTGGATTCGTGAGTACCTCATGGAACCGCATAGGGACCTGGGGCGGGCGGGACCGGTGTGCCCTTTTGCCCGCGCCTCGTTGGATCAGGACATGCTGTGGATTACCGCGGTGCACAGCGAACTACCGGCATTCTCCAAGTTGGTAGCTGAGCTGCACACACTGCGTGACACATTCCTGGAGCTGGAGCCGGCTGATGGCCCCGAGAGCCTGCTCAAGGCGGTGTTCATCGTGTTCCCCGATCTGACCGACGTCGCCGTCATCGATGCGGTGCAACAGGCACTCAAACCCGAATTCGTTGACGCCGGCCTCATGGTCGGCCAGTTCTATGACGGCTGCACCGAGCGCGGTCTCTGGAATGCCGACTTCCGTCCGCTGCAGTCGCCCGTTCCGCTCCTCGCGATACGGCACATGGTGGGCAGTGACTTCGCTTTTCTCAACACCTCGCCGGCCTGGGTCGAGGCTTACCTGCGACGGTTCGCGCCGACCGTCCCCTCGCCAGTGCGCGCGGCCTTAGCGGACAGATTCAGCGACCCGACCCCGCCCGGCTGAAACGCAGAGCCTGGCGTTCGCGTCGCGGACAAGAGCCCGCCGCGGCGGGGCCGTTGACCAAAAAGCGTTCGATCACCGGTCCGCATAGGTGAGCATGGTCCGCTAGGTAGGAGTATCGGCTAATAACTTAGCTCATATCATTCACAGTTAATTTCTGTTCGACACTCGTCAGTGGTCCTCTCGGAGTTGTGGCCGCACCTCCGGGAGGAGTCGTCTTCTCGCGGATGCGTCAAGTGCAGTTCGCGGATATTCGTCAGTAATACGTGTTCAAGACCGCCGATGATGTTGGGATGACCCGGCGGGTGGTAGTGAATGGCGCGATCGGTCGTCGGCGCGCGATCAGAACTTCTTTGCGACTTCTTTGCGCCCAGAAGTTGAATTAGCACTGCATCAGTGATTTGCTAGAAGTGCTAGCGCCAGTCATTTTTCGCAGGTGGTTGGTGGGGTTTGTCGCGCGACGGCGCGACGCGGGGAACGGTGTTCGCGCACCGGCTGACGGGACTGATGCATGGCAGGGAAGTACTTCGCCGACTCGGCGGCGCAGCGGTATGCGCAGACGCTCAAGACCGCCCGATCATTGCAGAGAGGCTTGGCAGGGGTCGTCCCGACTGTCGTCGGGCAGTGTCTGTCGGCCCCGATGGGAGCGTGACGCATGCATAACAATCATGCGACGGGGCACGATTCTGGTACCTCGTGGAATGTGTCAGTCGGTGCATCGGCAGCCAGCTTCCGGAGCCTCAGCGAGACCAGCCCTTACGCCGTCCTGGTGCACGATCGTGGACGTGTAGTGTACGCCAACGCCGCGGCGGCGAGTTTGACGATGGCCGAGTCGACGGGGCAGATGGTTGGCGCTCATCACCGACTTTGTGCATCCCGCAGCAATTTTGAGCGCCTTGACCGCTCCCGGCGACTCAGGCCAGGCATCGGCACCAGTGATGTCGGTTTTGCTGCGCTGCGATGGAACCACGCTCGACATCGAAGCCACCACGGTAGCCACCCCGTGGGAAGGTCGCCCCGCCCATCAGACGGTGCTGCGAGCGGTGACCACGCCAATAGTGTTGCACAGCAATACAATTAACCACGAACTGCATGTCCGGCATGCGCCGGAGGCCATCATCACCGCCACCGTCGACGGCCTGATCACCGGATGGAACATCGCTGCCGAGCGGCTGTTCGGGCGATCAGTCGCCGACTCCCTCGGGCAGCTGATCCGCGACGCGCTCGGCGTCGAACTCGATGTGGTTGCCATCGCCGCAGAGGGACGTGCCCGCGACCTCACCTGATACACGTTGACAGGAGGGCCTGTGGCGGTGCGTGTCTCTGTCGCAGCGGTCGACACCGGGTACATCCTCATCTGCACCGACCGCGCCGACGCGCTCGATACCACACAGCACTATCAGTCGGTGGTGACATCGCTGGACCGCGGCATCGTGGTCATCAATCGTGACGGCACCATCGCCTCCATCAATCCGGCCGCCATCCGCATCCGCGGACCCGGGGGCGGACGCTTTCCTAGTACACATGCTGAGCGCGCGCTGGACTACCCGGTTTCGACACCGAGGGAAACATGGTGCCTGCCCCGCAGCGGCCGGCCAACATCACCTTGCGCACCGGGCAGCCCGTCTACGCGCAGGTTCTCGGCCTGCGTCGCGACGATGGCCATCAATCCTGGATTTCGTTCACCACAACCTTGCTCAACCCCGATGAACCCGAACGTTCGCCGATTGTCATGTCGCTCACTGACGTCACCACCGAGCACCTGACCAATCTGCATCTGCGCCGCGCGGCGCACCACGACACGCTCACCGGGCTACCCAATCGTGGCCGCGCCCTGGCGATGATCACTGCGGCCATGACGCCCAGCGACCACCCTCATCTGGCGGCGCTGATGTTCATCGACATCGATCAACTCAAACGGATTAATGACTCGCTGGGGCACCACGTTGGCGATGTGGTGTTGCAAGCCTGCGCTGAGCGTCTCCAGGGGGCGATCCGCGCGACCGACACCCTCGCCCGTGTCGGCGGCGACGAATTCGTGGTGCTCGTCGCTGCACCAGCCAGCGCCGCAGACCTTCAGCAGATCGCTCGGCGGCTGCACCACGCCCTCGAGAACCCAATCGTCACCGATGAGCACACCATCGCCGTCAGCGCCAGTATCGGCGTTGCCGGCGTCGACCCGACCCGGCCAACAACGCCCACCGATCTTCTACGCCAGGCCGATGCCGCCATGTATCAGGCCAAAGCGACAGGTTCGGGCGAAACCCGATTCTTGTCGGTACATTCGGCCACCCCTCGGCACCGATCCGACGCAGACCCGCGTCATTCCTCTACGCCGCCCGAACGCAGGTTGTAGGTATGCGGCGGGAAACGTAGGCCATTCTCAGCTTGCTCGGCGCGCGCGGTACATCGCCTTGTCGGCGCGGTGCACGCTTCCATCGGAAAGCGTTTGCCCTTCCATAGTGGTGCGATCGCCTCCTCATCGGCATAAAGCACTGATCCCCGTCACGTAGCGAGCCAAACGACGCGAGAGCCTCAGCATGTACCTTCCCTGCCATCGCGATGGGCGTTGCCGCCCTTGCGTTTTGCTTCGAACTTGGCGTGATCGGTGTCCTCGATGGCGGCATCGACAATGGTCGACCGCCGCCTCGATGCCGCACCCGCAAAAGAAGATGCCGTCCGCAGAAAATGGAAACCACCCCGTCTTTTCACGATTGGCCGAGCATAGATTTGTGGCTCTTCGCAGTTGAGGGTGTAGAGGTCATCGGCGCGTCGTTGCCGGGATAGGGGTCGAGGTCTCTCGAAGATGAA
>NZ_JBJIAO010000015.1:0-121645 GCF_045310825.1 Mycobacterium sp. SMC-21
TCCTCGTCGTACTTCTTCGGCATGATGCGAACAACCTTCCCTCGAAAGAAGGTGTGCATCAAACTCGGGGCGATTCATAGGTGTACTTTGAAGCGGCGAGCTTACGTGCGAATTGCAGCGCATCCTGGCTCAGCGGCATCTCCATCGACGGTGCGTGTTCCCACATCAACGTGTGCCACTTGCGGGTCTCCGGATCGCGGAAGTAGGCGCGGGTGACGTCGTCGGGGTCGTAGTGAATAGGCCAGCCCCCCTTGGCTTTTCCCTTATACGGGCTGGCCACATTGCGGTAAGGGCTCAATGACATGCCGTTGTACCGGCGACCACCCAAATCCACCCCGTAGTGCTGCACCTTGCGGAACTCGGCTTTCAGGAACTCGTACGCCAAATCGGGATCACGTGGCGCCTCGATGTAGCCGGCGCGAGCAATGCCGTGTTCAAACATCTGTGCCGGGGACATACGTAGCCCTGGCACATGCGGATCGACGAGACTGTCATGCGGTCGGCGGTGATACTCCACTGCCACCCACTCACGGATGATCGCTTCCAACTCGTCAAGATAGAAGAACGCCTCCGACTCCGGGTCGAGCCCTCGCGAGTGAATATCTGGACCCTTGTATCCGGGGAGGATTTGGAGCAGGTCTTCGCGAATCGTGCGAAAGAATCTCTCCACTGGCCCTTTGTCTCGGCCTGTCCGTAGTCGGGCCGGCTGGATCGAAATCCCGAGCCGCTGACAGACACTCGTCATATGCTCAGACACGTAAATCTTGCCGTGATCGATCACCACGGTCTCGGGCACGATCGCCGGGCCCGCTGCGCCGACGAACGCGCCGTCAACCGCCTGCACGTCAACCAGAACGGACCTCGGCACACCATGTTCGGGCCACACCGCATGCGTCGGCCAGTTCTTGCCGGCTGGCCGTGGCCGATAAGACTGATACAGGACTGCAGCCGCATCCACTGACTTCGTCGACACCGGTGTCAACCGAATCCCGGTGACGCAGCGGGTATACCAGTCCATACCGATCGTCAACTCCGCCTGCACCCACCGCAACGTAATCGGATCCATCGCAAAGACGTCCAGGCGCGTGGTGTCCATCAGCATGTACTCGCCGGGCCTGGTCGGGCGGAGCTTTCCGTACAACCCGTCTGGACGGTCCGCGATGTCGCGGTTGCGTTTCGTACTCAACCGGAAGGTCGGGTACCGCCTTTCTAGCTCGGCAAGAACACGAAATGCTGTTGCACGCGAAGGGACTTCAACGACCCCTTCGCCAAAACGAGCGACAATCCGCGCGTTGGTTCGCTTGATGACCATCGTTTGCGACGGCCGGGATTGGTCTGCGTGCTCGACCATCACCTCAACTGCCGTCTCAGTCCACCGAGAGTCGACGTTCGCACCCGGGCCAGCACCCGCGCGATCGTGCGTCGGCGCAAGTCCCGCCTCACCGCTCTTCTGGAATTGCTGCACCCAACGCTCGATCGAGCGCACCCCAGCACCAAGCTCACGCGCTTTGCTCGCGTAACGTCTCGACAGCGGGACATCGCCTCGGTACTCCGACCGCGGCTCCCCGGGGAGCGCCAATTCCTTACTACCCGAACGGAACCCAGTCAGCACCTCACGGACGTGCGCCGCTCGGTCGATCACCTCGTTACGCTCAGCGCCGCTCAGCTGAGCAAGAACAACCCCGGCCGGCTCGAAGTCGTCATCACCTGACGGCCCGTCCCGTTCGGGGATAACTCGCGTGGCCCCAGACGTGAGGAGTTCGTTGAAGCTCGCACGGATGAGGGCTTGCTTCGACGTACATTTCAACACGACGTCCATGCCCGTCCGGCCAGCGTGGATCTCAACGATCTCCACCAGCTCCCCGTCGTGCACAAGTCGCGTGCCCACACCGATCCGAACCGCAGCTGAACTCATGCCCGTCTCCTCAGTTCCGTTCGTCCGCTAAGCGGCGCGCTCAGATCTATCAGCAGCTCTTGGCGCCAAATGAGGTGCAGCAGGCTCGATTTGACGTATTGGATCGGTTCATCCGGCAGACACTTGAGCGCGTCTGCGAGTGCCAGGCCGTCCAGATCCTTCCCCCGCACTCGTGTCAGGAGCTCCGACCGGAATAGCCAATCGCGCCGGTATCCCGATAGGAAGCGGACATTCTGCAGTTCCGCAGCGATGGGCTCGGTCGCCACCTCGTAACGCCAGCCTTTCGCCTCAACCAGCTCGCGGGTCCACTCGAACGTGAAGGCCACCTCGGGATCGGCCAGACGACGGGCTGGCTTCACGTCCACGACAACAGGGCCGGTATTCGTGACCAATAGAAAGTCTGGGACGTGCTTGCGTAGCTTGCGGTCGACCGACGCTCGTAGCAGAAATGGTTGGGCGACGATGTTCTGCACACTCGTATCAAAGTCGGCAAATAGCAAGCGCGCCAACTCAAGTCGCGATTCGTAGATGACGTGGTTACCGATGGTGCTCGACCAGTAGGTACCCGAGTAGTGCTTCTGTCCGCGGTGCCACCGAAAGGTCCGCCACGGCGCCGCATTGGCAAGTTCGTCGATCCCTGCCGCAGTCCACTCTCGTGCCACTTCACTCAGGTCGTCTGCACGTCGGTATGAGACAGAGACACTCGACGCCTTGTCTCCACTGCGGCCCATGGCGATCACCTCGGCCCTGCAATCGGATCAGACTGCTTTGGTGACCTGATCGTGACATGGCTGTCGGCGCAGACATCGGATTGAACAACCCGCGTGTCTCACCAATTTGGCGGATCCGCCATCACTCCGCCATCATCCGTGAGATCCCGCCACGTTCCGTGAGAACCTACAGCGCGCATCGGGAGCGCGACTGGTCGAATGAAGTCGGTAGTTATCACACGGCGAAAGCACCTGCAGGGCACACGGTTACACCGCAACCTGACATAATTAGATATTATCGGTAGTTGCATATTGCCTGGATAACGGTGTGTCCCACCAGAATTCGCAAAATGCGAGCAAACTGAGTGTTGCTCCTGTGAATTGCGCAGAGAGCTCTTCGCTCTACGCGCTCTTGATGCGCAGATCATGTGGGCGATGAATCCACTCCCGTCCGGGACTGGTTCCGTAAGCCTGGAGCGTGACGAGGAGAGATGTTCAGTCCAGACTCTAAGGGCGCCAGCGCATTTCATTACGCGGGCGAGAGGCGAGCGGCCACACACCCCCTAAATCGTCACAGTACGAAACGTAGCTGGTTTCTTAGATCGCGTGAATTCCGGGCATCCGGCAACCAACCCGGGTACGCGGCGTGTCTGTTCGATCATGCCTATGCCTCGACCGCCATGGGAGGAAGTCAACAGTCCAGCAGTTCTGCTCGATCGTCAGGCCTGAACGGCAGATAGTGGTGCTTGTTGCTGTTGTCGACCAGGTGTAATTCTCGCTCGCCAGCAGTGGTGGTCGTGCCGTCCACGCGAAGCTTGAGCACCGCCGCGACGGCGATACCTTGCACTTTGCCCTCGACCGACTTGCCGTGCCCGTCCCGGAACCGAACGCGGCGGCCCTTGTAGGCAGCGTCCTTGAGGCTGCTCACGAGGACCGTTGCCTGGCCGGACAGGGGCGCCGGTCCCACTAGGTGGCCGCCGCCGGCGGGCGCAACTGGCGACCTCGTTGTCACGGGCGGAGTGCGGAGCGGCGGGTGAATGCCCTTGAAGGGAACGGGGGCCCCGCCGACGTGCTGCGGTGGCTCAGCGTAAGTGTCGTAACCGCTCATATCTTGGCTCCTTCGACGAATCTGCGTCTTGGGCGGGTCACCTCTTGGCCCGCACGTTTCCAAGCGTCCCGCGCCGGTCGGACTGGAAGACCGCGTGACACGTTTACTCGGCGAGAAGTAGGGCCTTCTCTTCGCTGCTGAACGGGAGGTGGTGCTTAGTCCCGGCGCTATCGGCCAGCACCAGCATCCTCGCCCCGGCCGCTGAATATGATCGGCCGTCTGTCCCGAGCCCTAGGGCCGAGGTATGGGCGATACCCACCACTGTGCCGACGACGTCGTGGAAACGTACGCGTCGATTGAGATAGCTCAGGTCGGCTAGCTCGCGGACGAAAACCCAACGGTGCCTATTCAATTGGGCTGGCACCCACTGTTTGTTCGCGCCGGTCAAGCCTTTGGTGGCAGCCACGTCTGTGAGCGAGCCGTAGCTACCGTACTCAGCACTACCTGACTGCCACGGTCCGCTGGCGATACTGCCGAACTCGGAATCGCTTGCCCGGTTCTGCATCGTTATCCCCCTGTGTTTTGGCGTCCTTGGCGCCTGGTAACCGAGCTTGTCTCGGATACTCCCCCACGGTGCCCCACCAGAGCGATCCGCGCCACTCACCTTCGCGCCCAACACGGTGAGTGGCGCGGTGTGCGGTTCATGCTCAAACACGCAGAGCCGGCACCGGTCATTGACCGCGGCAACCGCATTTGCCGTCGGTACGGGTGCAACAGCGGCGATACGATCGTGGAAACCAAGGGGGCAACATGAATGTTCGCGTCGACACGGCCGCGCTCGCTGCGGCCGCCAAGCAGCTGTCAGCGAGCGGCCAGTCGCATGCGCCTGTAGTCGCTCAACCGCCTGGCGTTGATGCGACGTCGGTCGCAGCCGTCGGGCAACTGAATACCGGGTCTGCGGCGATGGCGGCGCTGCTGGATCACGGCAGTGCGTTGCGCACCGTCGGTGGCCTGGCTGTGGCCAATACCGCAGCGTTTCTGGAGGGCCAGGACGACGCCAACGCCACCGCGATCAGTAGCGGACACTCCCCCGACTCCGTTACCGGGCTTGCCTCATTGCCGGCGGTCCCGCAACCGCAGGTGCCCGCCATCCCTGCCCTTCCACCGACGGCGCCAGCAATGCCCGGTGAAGCCCACGCCCGGGCGCTGTACGGCGGACCCGGTACGCAGTCGTTGTATGCGTTCGCCGATCACTGGTCGAGCATGAGTGGGCAGCTACGCGAGCTGTCGGCAACGGTTTCAAGCACAGCGCATGCGATCGACGACAGTTGGGAGGACGGCACGCAGCAGGCCGGCGCTAACACACGCAACCATGCTCAATGGGTGTCAGATATGGCCGACCACGCCAACGCCATGGCGCGCCATGCCCGCGACGTGGCGGCCGAGTTCGAGGCCGCCAAGGCGAACACACCTAGCCCCGAGGAGTTTGCGCGGAGCCGCGAGAATCTGTCAGCTGCGATGCGGCGTTTCGCGGCCAGCCGTGGGGCTAACGCGGTAGAGGTTCAGCAGTGGACGCAAGACCTGGCGACCAAACAAGCACAAGCCACATCGTCAGCAATGGACTATCACGCCGGCGTGACAGCAGCGACCTGGCAGTCAACGAACTCGACGTTCAAAACTGCCCCCGCGATCGCCACCGGCGGCGGCCCAGACGACACGATCGTCGGCCCACACCAGGGTCCGCACGCGCAGCTGGTGGACAACAACAACGGTGTGAAGTTCTCCGACGACCCTGGTAAGGCCCCCCAGATCGGGCCATTTCCCGTCCCGCCGGAGATCGCCAAGGCGGCCGAGAATATGCCCTTGGTGCCGCCGGACAATCCGCTCAACAGGACGCTGCTGCCGACCATGCCGGCGCCCTTCACCATCCCCGACGGCGCTCAAAAGTTCTACGACGAGCTCACCGCGATCATCAATCAACACGGCCCGGCTGACGCGGCGCTCGAGGAGGCACGCCAGGCGCGCCAGATCGCCGAACAGGCGCTGCACCAAGGCTGTAGCACGCTGACCTGGACGGGAAACTCGTTGGCATTTGTCGGAGCCTCCGGGGCGTTTCTGCTGACGCTCCCTGTCGACTGGACCCCGCCGGGTATCGCCGCTGCGCTGGCCACGGGGACCGCCGCGCTCGGCTCTGGTGCGGTCCTAGCCGATTGCTTCGCAAAATGACCGCCCCGAGGTGGAGGGTCGCCGCGGCGGTGAGCGGCTTCACCCTGCTAGCTGCTGTACTCGTCGGGCTCGTTGCCGAATCACCGTCCCTGGCGGCGCTCGCGGCACTGGGTCTGGCCGGCTTGGGGCTCGCGGCTTACCGGCGCAGTTGCCACCGACTGCCGGAGCAATAACCAGTGGGTAAGAACAGGATTCAGTGGCTGGGCTTTCTAGCGCTAGGTTTCGCCGCCGGAGTCGGATTCTGGTTTCTTGTGACCTTTGTCCTCGCTGCCGTGGGATTCTCCTTTTATGCCCTGCATATCGGCTCTTACGTCGCAGCAGTGTTGTGGCTGATTACGGGTCCGTTGATCTACTTCCGCATCAACAAGGCTCACCCGCACACCGCCACCTACCGGGTCGCGCCCCTGCTCATGGGGATGGGTCTGGTGGTCACCTACTTCGCCGTGGCCTGGACAATCTCTCACGGCTAAACGCCACCGGATGAGCTCGCGTGCACGCGCGAGTGCCCGGGGTGGTCGTCCATCGTGCCGACCGTTCACGACGGCTCTCGTTCGATGACGTTACGGCGCAACCAATCTCAACGAGACAGGGCAACTAGGCTGTACTGCCGTACATCTGGTTGACGTCGATAGCTTGTTGAACGACGCACCACATGCCCCACATGTGGGGTTGTATGTAGACGTTTGTCGCGTGAACCAAATTCATGAAACGCACTGGTACACAGACGAATTCACCGGGTTGTGCAGCTTTTAGCGCCGCTTCAACCGCCTTGGCGGATTCGTCGTTATCTTCAGCGAGTGCGTAGATAAGAAAGTCGTTGCCCCTGGATGTCGGGTGCTGCAGCGCCACCGACCAGCACAGCACTGTTCCGCCGGCCACGGCACCGTCCAGTATCCCCATCTGCGGTTTCTCCTTAGCGTGGTTATGGACGGCTTAACGTGCGCGTTTCGGTGCGCAGTGCGTCTGTGACACCGGGCCACGTAGTCGAGTCAAGGTCGGCGATCATTGTTCTGACCGCGTCCGCCCATTGCGTTCCGTGAATGCCTTCTCCTGCGGTGATGGCTGCGGTGAGTGCATCAACGTCGATGTCCTCGTCAATTTCCGATTCAGGGAACACTGTGGCGGGGTCGGCATTCTCCGAACCCGAATGTGTCTCAATGATCCACGTGGGCGAACCCTGGCACAGGTTGCGGCCGAGCAGCTCACGCCTGAGTGCCGCAGCGAGTTTCGCTTTGGCCTCGTCGGACAGTGGTGTGACCGCTGCGATCGTCTGATTGACCCAGTGGGAGCCAACGAATCCGGACGCCCCCCTGTGCGGCGCGCAGTCGGCCCAGATGGTCTCGCCTTCGGCGTCGCGGCCGACCGGGATGCGCAGGTACTCGGGTTGCGCCGTGGGTGTCAGGCTCGCAATGACTTCGTGCAGCAGTGGCGTTGTGCCGCATGCGCGCAGGCCGATCCACCAGTTGGGGTGTTCGAGCCGTAGCCGCCACGTCTGGTAGCGATTGTCGTCGCTCACCAGCGGGATGAGGTCGGCGCGACTGTTAGGACTTTCAACCAGCGCGGAGGCCACGGGGTCGGACATGTCCATGTGCAGGTGATAATGGAACCCGGGGTTGCCGTCGGTGAGTCTGGCGTAGCGGGAGGTGAGCAGATCGGCTCTGCGTTCTGCTTCCGACGGCACGGGTGAGTTGGAAGCAGGTTCCCGCTCACCGCCGTCAGATCGATTGTGCGACATGCGCATTGTCCCCTCTCTGTTGATGTCGCGGGTTACGCCACGATCCCTAGGATGGTGCCGAGCACCAGTGATCCGGGGATCACCCAGGCCAGTGGGCGCGAGATGCCCAAGAGCGCAAGACATATCACCACTAGGACACCGATGACTCCGGCCCCGATAGATTTCGCCAATACCTGGCCCATTGCGGTTTCTCCTTACGAGTCTCGGCTTACGTGGTGATGGCCCGCGCCGGCGTAGTGGGTCCGGCCGTCAGGAGTGGCCGCAGGCGAACGTCGTTAACCCATGCCGGGCCGTAGATCGCGTGGGCGCACCAGAGGGCGATGGCCGGCGCTGTGGGACCGTCCAGGCGCAGCGGGGAGCAGCGATCCCCGAAGGCGAATGTGACGGATCGGGCCATCGGGTCGGGGTAGAACTCGGTGACGTACTGAAACCAGAAGTCGACTAGGGTGCCGTCGGACCCGCTGCACATGATGCGCTCGTCGGTGACGACAACGGTTGCCTGACGCGGGTCGCGCCATTGTGCGACGAGGTCGCGCTCGGCCTGCTTGCGGCGTCGGCGGTTCATAACGCCCTGGGCGGCAAGCATTCCGAACATGAGTCCGGGGCTGCCCATGAGGAAGCTGGAGGTTCGGCGGTAGCTGCCGTCGCCGGCGATGAGTCGGCTGGCCACTGCGGATGTGCACAGTCGAGCGACCTCGCCGTCTTCGAGCACGGGGCCGTACACCTGCGCGGCTGGAGCCGGCTCCCCGCGGTACAGGGCAACGGCGCACGTACGTGCGTAATCCCACCAGGGATCGCCGCCGGGAAAAACCTCGATGCTCATCGTGTCCACCCCCGTGGATGTAGCTGATGTGCTGACCGTACCGCCACGGTATGACAAGCGGGGAAATTGGCGTCACGGGCGGAATCCGCGAAGCGGGGAGAGTGCCCAGCGGCGTAAGGGTCAGGGGGTGAGACCCGTCCGCCCGTGACGGCCACCCCGACGATAACACCGTCGGCGCACAGTTTCGGCGAATTTGGATCGCGACCCCATGAAGCTATAGGTGAACAGCAGACAGTCGCGCCACACTGTTCCAGTCGCAGCAGTCTATCCACGCATGTTCTCGTGATGCGCTGCGTAAAACTGGCGGATATGGTCATCATCCGACAGTGTAACAGGGCTGTTCACGTATTGCATGATTGATGTATTATCGCGCTCAGAAAAATTGGTGCCACCACAACCAGCAAACCGGTTGAAGGGCACTGGACACTCGGGGGCTCTATGGGCGGCGGTGCACGGCACGCGACGGCGCGCCCCTCTTTGGTCGCCTTTCCCTACCCATGGCGCGGCATTGCGCCTCCCAGACCGACGCATCACGACCGCTGTCCGGGTTGCGTCACGCCGTAAACGCTCCAAATCCCCACTACCCCACTGCTATTCGGAAGGCCATCATGGAAATCACCACACGCCCGTATCTGAATGCCGGGCTGGCTATGTCGTCAGCTGTGCTGATCGCGGTCACCCCGCTCACCGCCGCAAACGGCGTCACTCCCCTGATCCACACCCCGCACGTCGCCGCCACGAACGTGCACTTGTCCGCACTCGTCACACAGGCCGACGTCGACGCGCTGGTGGCGAACCTGGACACTGTGCTGCACTCTGTCGACTCGACGCTGGCCTCGGTAGCGTCGGTACCTGGTACTACCGTGCAGGATGCGCTCAATACGGCTGCGGCGCTGAACAATTCGTTCTGGACGGGTTTGATCGGTGCCACAAACAACTCCGCACTGTCGGCTCTGCTGGCGGGGCTGCGCGCATCGTCGAACGGCGGCCTCACCAGCCTCGCGGCCACGGCGGGGTCACTGTCGGGGACGCTGACGTTGACCACCGGGCAAGTGGCAACGCTGCTGACCTCGGTGCTGACCGGTTCGGCCGGGACAGCCGCCCAGGCGGTCGCCGCCGTCGTCAACAACCCGCTGGCACTCTCGAGCTACACGAACCTGGTGAACGTGCCGCTCAACCTTGTGGGCGTGGCGGCGAACGCCGCAATCACGGCGGCCGATCAGCTCGGTGACAACGCACTATCGGCGGCCAACACCCTGGTCCACGGCGTGACCGCGCAGATCAGCAATCTGCTGTCGGTGGTCAACGGGGTGGTGAACTCTGCCCAGGCCATCGCGGACAACAACATCATCGACGGCTTTCTCACTGCCGCTCAAGGCATCGTGATCGCACCCACCTCGGCGGTTGTCGAACTCGTCAACGGGGTGTCCTCGGTGCTCACCACGTTCGGCACCACGGTGCTGGACAAGGTCGCTGCCGGGGCATCGGCCATTGCGACCGATTGGGTGGGCAACGGAACGGTGCCGGGTGCCTTGCAGAACGTCGTCAACGCCATCGGCACCAATCCCCTATCCCCCGTCAGCTACACGGCCGCCGTCGGAGCCCTTGTCAGTGCGGCTGTGGACACCGGCTACCGGGTGATCACCACCGCAGGCTCCCTGGTCGCCGCGCCGGTTTACGCGACCGCCACGGCGACGATCGCGGCCGCCAAGGTCGCGGGGGCGTTCGTCAACGGCGCGGCGTACGTTGCGTCCGGCCTGTTGACGATGCTCGGCACGCCGCGTTTCATCTCCAACCTCCCCCATGACCTTGCCGGCACGGTCATCACGGCCATGAACCTCACCGCGCACGCTGTCGCGGCGGCCATCAACGGTGTGGGCAACCTGGTGAGCGCTGGGGCTTCGGCCGCCAACGCACTGGCCGCCACGACAATCCCCGCGACAACGAAGATAGCCGGCACGGCGGCCACGCCGGTAGCCGCATTGGCCGCAACGTCGGCGGCGAAGGCGAAGGGGATCACGGCGACCGAGAGCCCGTCGAAGACCGCCGCGGCGGCTCCCGGCGCGGCGGGAGAGCCCGGTCACAGCGCGGTGGTGTCCTCGACGAAAACGCAGGAACCGGCGGTCAAGGTGAAGGCTGCCGCACCGGCCTCGCCCACAGGAACAGACGCCACAGCAGCAACGAGCAAGTCCACGGGGCCGTCCGGGGACACAGCATCAGCCGGCGGTAAGTCGGCACCCGGCAGCGACGTCGGTGCTAACCAGACCACGCGGCACGATGCCGACGGCAAGGCGTCGACCGTGGGCCGCGCCCCCGCCGACAGCGGCACAGGCAAGCATCGGGCGCCGGCGAGCGCATCCGCCAGCAGCTCCGCAGCGGCCGTATCGTCGGAGTCGGGTGGGCGGCACCGTCGCAGCGAAAGTCCCTCCCGGTCGACGTCCGGAGGGGGCGTCAACGCGGCGCACGGACATACCTCGGCAGGTGGTACCCGGTGAGCGGCTGCTGGTAGGGCCGGGCCAGGCCCTGGGTGTGGCCGCGCCGCCAGTTGGACGGCGGCTGCCACACCCAGGGACGTTGGCTTAAACGGGGACAGGATTGTCTGGCCGGCAACGCTTTTGGCGACCGGAGAAGAGTTCAAGGGGATGGGACGTGATGGATCAGTGGACGCGGTACTCGCGGTGGGCTTACCGGGGCATGTACCCGCAGCTGGTCGCTGACCTGTTCGACATCAGCGTCGAGAGTCTGTTGCGGGACGTCGCGGCGGGCTCACCGGTCTATCCACGTCCGCGGGAGGTCGGGGTGGGTAATCCGACATGGTCTGAGCTGGCGGTGTTCAGCGCGATCTGGCATCGCTTCCCCTTGCTGGGCGCGCGAATTCCCCGGCTGTTCCCTGATCCTGAGTCAAGCAGTGCCGCAGAATTCATCGGCACACAGGTTCTCGCCCTGGGCGGCAGGCGCAACGTGCACCGCTACGGCGTCCACCTGTGGTTGCCAGGGGACGGCCGGGGCACGGTGGCCGTTGCATATCGGGCCGGCATCGACGACGTCCCCGTCCCCGCTGGCCGGCTATTGCGCCAGCTGCCGGCCGTCAGTGCGGTCATCATCCCCGAAGTGCGGGCGATGACCATTCCCGGAGGTCAATTCGGGGACCACCAGCCGTCGGTTGAGGTCGCCGAGCGCGGGACCTCACCGCTGAGTGGATGGGCATGGTTCGACGTGGTCGCCCTGCTGCGCACGGACATTCCCTGGTTCGCTGATGCAGCTGAACTCGATACCATCGTGTCCTGGCGTCCTGGCGGACCGACGAGGCCTTCCCCAGTTCACCGCGCCGGGTGCTCGACCCTGATCACGACGGTCAGCCACCGACGAAAAGGGGCATGATGAGCAAGAGCCCGCGCCGCCGCGGCATCCCACCGTTCGACGAGCCGGACACCGTGTTCGTGCTGCCGGGCCATCTACCGATCGGGGTCGGTCGCTGTCTGCTTCTGGCTGCGCTGTTCGCTGGTGGGATGTGGAATCTTGCCACCGGTGCCGGCGGCTGGGACACGGTTCCGGCCATCGTCCGCATCCTTGGGACGATCGTGTGTGCTGCGCTGGCGCAAAGCTGCGTGCGCGGTGCGTTCGGCCTTTGGCAGACCCACGGGCGAGATGACCTGGGCCCGGCTGCCGAACGTATCGACTCCCACGACACTTTGTACTGACCGGCGCGATGTGCGCGAAATCTAGGGTGCATCGTGATCGTGGCGCGGTTGCGCTGTGCGGCAGGCGAGTTCGCGAACGCGCCACGCGGATCATCAACCAGTCCGGAGCCCTGATCCGTGTTGTACGCTGGGAGATGGCATTCGCGGGTGCCACGAATCTCGACATCCGGCTGCACCGCCCACATCGGTCAGTCACCTGCACGATCGAGACAAGACCTCTGGTTTCCGCACCACCCAACGAAGATCGTTCTGCGCAGATGTGGGCTGGCAGAACACTCTCTTTGAAGGGATCGCCCTGTAATGCGTAATGACGAATCGTCCTATCAGGCCGCCCGGCAGTATCAGGCCGACCATCCAGGGGTCTCGTACACCCGGGCCAAGCGGATCGTCACGGCCGCCACGCCCTCTACTCGCGCGCCTTTGGCCACCTCTTTCCCCGGCGATGACGGTCAGCCCGTCGCGGTGAACTTGGAGTGGGCGTCCGGTCCGCACGCCCTGCTGATCGGCGCCGACGCGCCGGCGTTATTGCCAGCGCTTGCGGACAAGTTGTCGGCTGAGCAAGACGAGCGTGACCTCGAAATCATCTACAGCACAGCACAATTGCCGACCTACCGCATACGTGCTGAGCACACGCATATCCCCCATCTGCAGCTCGTCGAGCATGTGGACAGCCTGGCGTGCACGCGCCAGAGCATGCTGAGGGAATTCGATGTCCCTGACATCGAAAAGGCCCGCGCCCACGGGCACCGCATCCCGACCGTGGTCGTTTTCATCGACCGGCCCGACCTGGAGTTGACAGAAGCCATCCTCGGCTGGTCTCGGATAGGGCGATCGCTGGGCATCGACTTCGTGGTGGCCGGCGAGTCGGCGCCGGCCCCAGAGGGTTCCGGAGCCGAGGCTGACGGCGATCGGTACTGCGGCAATCTCGATCGGGCGGTACCGGAGATGGACTATCTGCGCAAGAGCGGCATGTTTCGGGTGATCGTGTCCGTCGTCAGCGCCGGCCGCGCCGCACTGGTGATCGATGACACCCGTCCCAGGGCCGACACAGTCAAGCGGATCGCGGAGTTCCGGTACGGATCGGCGGCCGGACCGCGGCCCGTTGCACGCCCATGAGCACCGGAGAGCGCACCGTCACCGGGGCAAAAGTGGGTGCCGAGCCCTCCTACGCCGACATCATCGTCGCGGAAAGGACTGGGCACGAACGCGATTGCACTCTGATCGCCCGGTCGGGCGGCGTCGCGATCTGGCACACCGACAACTCAGCGGCCCGCGACGTGCCGCTGTGGTTGCCGCCCTTTGGGTGGGAGGCGCCGCTCGGGCTGTATCGCGGCTTCGGTGCCGACGCGTTGGGTGACGTCCTCGAACATGGCCTCGACGTTCCTGCAGGGTCCGCGTTCTTCGCGACTGGGCATGCCGACAAAGCTTGGGAGTACCCGCCCGCGAGGAGCATCGCTGCGATGCTCGTGCTCGACAGCACCCAGGCCAAACCCAGTTACGTGTGCAAGCCTTCCGGCAGTGACGACGCGTGGCGACCAGATAAATCGTTATATCCCAACGAATACGTCGATGGCGGACGGCGAGTCCACACGCGATTCGACGCTGACCGCGGTACCCGGTGCTTCCAGGATGAGCAGATGTACGGCCACTGGATTCCCGGCGACGCCCGCGACGCGCTGATCGCCATCGTGCTCGGGGGTCCTCGGGCGGCCATCCACGCACGGCTGCGGGGGCTGCAAGGTCGCAGCAAGTACCGCGTGGAGGTGCTGCCCGAGTAGCGGCGGCCGTCAGCTACCCCTCGCTGCGTGCTCATTCGCGTTGCAGCCGGGATAGCGGCACCTCAACTCGAGCACAGGTCGCCCCACAGCGCAACAGGCCTGGCAGGCAGCGCCAGTTCCGCCAGCGGACCGGGCGGTCACCGACCGAGGCCGGTGTCCTCCTGGGGGTTGCGGTCATGGTCGCTGGTTCGTCCTGGGTGGTGATGGCCGGCACTGTTGTGACGGTCGATCAGGCGCTGGAGCACGGTTTTGGCCCCGTCGGATAGGCCTGTGTCGCCGAGGTCGAGTCGTTCGAGTGTGTTGTCTGACAACGGGACTGGCCGCAGCGTTTGCGCCACGGTGTGCAGGTCGGTGCCGTCGGCGGCGATGTCTCGCAGGCGCTCTGCGGTTGTTTCCGGTGTTGAGCGGAATTCCACGATCACTTCCAGCGATTCCTCGTCGGGCGCGGTGACGGTGACTTCGTCCACGGGGATGCCGGCATCCTCGCAGTCGTTGAAGAATTCTTCGGCGTCGATTTCGCTCTCGGCGCGGAAGGAGAACACGCTGTGCTCGGGGCCGCGTTCGTGGCGAGCGCTGCCGTCGTCGGTCTGCAAGGCTGCTTGTTCCCTCTCGCGCTCGCGTTCGCGTTGCTTGTTGACGTATTCGGTGGCGCGGTGCTGCTCCATGAGCAGTGTGGCGGCGCGGTAACTCGCGGCGTCGGGAAGGCCCGATTCGGCGATCAGCGCTGGTGTTGGATTGAGTTCGAGGGTCCAGCCGGGTTGACGGCCGGCTTCGAGCATCCGTTCTTCTGCGGCACGGGCTTTGGCTTGGGCGGCTTCGCTTTGGGCTTCCATGCGCAGTTGGGCGCTCAGGGTGCTCAGTTCGAGGCGTTTGGCTTCAAGTTCGTCGGCGTGCTCGAACTCGCCCAGGCTGGTGTTGTCGAAGTCGTCCAGCTCGCCTTGCAGTCTGGCCGCGCGTGTTTCTAGGCGGGTGCGGTGGTTGGGAATGTCCTTGTAGGCGTTCTCCATCCGCTGTAGGAGCCCTCGGGCTTTGGCGGCGTGGGTGTCGCCGCCAATGGTGGGTGCGGTGGCCAGAACCTCGGCGTCCTCGATGGTGACGGTGGTCGATGGCACGTCGAGCTTGAGCCACAGTTCGCCGCGGACGTAGCTGCGGCTGGCGGTGATGGTGATGCCGTTGATGGTGGCGTCCAGGGGTCGGGTTTGCAGGCTGCTGGCGTTTTTCAGTTTCAGGAAGGCATCGCGGCAGGCGGCGGCGAACGGTTCGGCGGCGTCTTTGCGTTCGGCGAATGCCTGGCCGGCTACGGTGACGTGCACGGGTTTGTCAGCGCGTGCGGTGACGTCGGCGAAGATCGGCTCCATGTTGGCGAGTTCTTGTTTGGTGGCGGCGAGTTCGCGTTCGGTGTCGCGGCGCTGTCGGTCTCGGCGGGCGCCGGCGTCCAGGTGGGCGTTTTCCAGGGCGGTGAGTCGCTTGACGTCGTCGTCGAGCTGGACCTGCTTGACGTACCGGGGATCGCCGGTGGCGATGGCTTTGGTCTCGGCCGCCGCGCCTGAGATATCCCCTCCCCCAAGGTCTTCGATTTCGTCGACGTCGACGTTTTCGCGTTTGACCTGTTCGATGAATTTGGCTTTGGCTTCCACTTTCTGCCACATGACGGTGTCGAACGCACCCTCGGTGACGTAGGTGAGGATTTCGACTTCGTCGTTCTGGTTGCCTTGGCGGATGATGCGTCCTTCGCGCTGCTCTAGATCTGCTGGCCGCCAGGGGACGTCGATGTGGTGTAGTGCGGTGGCGCGTGTTTGGACGTTGGTGCCGGTGCCCATCTTCTCGGTTGAGCCGATCAGCACGGAGATTTCGCCGCTGCGGCAGCGGTGCTGCAAGGTGAGCTTGTCGGCCGGTTTGACGGCTTCGTGGATGAACGCGATCTTGTCGGCGGGCATGCCGCGAGCGACGAGCTCGTCGCGGATAGCGCCGTACATGGTGAACTGCCGCTTGTCTTTTGATGGCGTTCCACGGTCGCAGAACACGATCTGCAGGCCGCCGCGAATGGGTGAAATCTCCCCGGTGTCGGCGTCGCGGTAGACGCGGTCGGCGGTGGCATGGTGGATGCGCATGATCTCGTCGGCCGCGCGGCCTGCTCGGGACTCTTGCGGTGCCGGCAGGTTCGCCATCCGGGGGTCCAGGCTGACGTTGCGGCCGTCGTTGGCGCACTTGAGGGTGTTGTCTTTGTCGGGCCGGCGCGGGTCCAGGTGATCAAGGCGCCAGCCGAGGTCGGTGATGAAGTCTTTGACGACCTGGTCGGGGGTCAGGCTGATGACGCTGCGGTGACCATCGGCCAGTGTCGGCAATTGCATGGGCACTTCGTCGCGGGTGACGACGTCGGTGAAGATCGACGACAATGCGAGCAGCTCGGGCAGGTTGCAGAATTTCCCTACCCGGGTGACCGGGCGCAGTGATGTTCCGGTGGCGTTGAATTCGACGGTGCTGACGGTGGTGGTGAAGTTCGCGCCCCAGTCGTTGATGTCGGCGACGCCGGCGGCCGCCAGGAGGTCGGGCCGCAGATAGTTCTGCATCACCCAGAGTTCGCCGAGGCTGTTGGCCACCGGGGTGCCGGTCGCGAAGGTGGCGACACGTTCAACGATCTGATCCTCGCGCAGTCCGGCGGCGCGGCCTTCCTGGCGGCGCCGTTCGCGGAGCACGTTGAGTTTCATGGCGAGGTCTTCGGCGCGCTGGGCACCGCTGGCGCATGAGAGTTCTTCGATATTGCTCAGGCGCCCTTTGTTTTTGAACATGTGGGCCTCGTCTATTACGAGGTAGTCGCACCCGCTCTGCTCAAACCGCAGACCCTTGTCTTTGCGCTCCTGCTTGGTCAGGTCTTTGAGTCGAGCGTCCAGGCGCTTCTTCTGCGCCTCGATGCGTTTCTTGCTGACCGAGGTCGCAGCGCGATCCTTGTTGTTGTCCAGTTCGTCGAGCTGGCGCTGAATATGGTCGCGGAGGGTGTCGTCGTTGACGCCGATTTTGCTGAAAAGACTTTGGGGCACGATGACCATGTCCCAGTCGGCGGCCGCGGATTGGGAGACGAAGCGGCGACGGTCCTCGGGGTCGGTTCCGGCGGCTCCGAGCAGGATGCGTGCCGCCGGGTACCACTGGGCGGCTTCGCGGCCGACCTGCTCGATGATGTGGTTGGGCACCACGAACCAGGGCTGCGACACCAGGCCGAGGCGCTTGAGTTCCATCATGCCCATCAGGGCAGACCCCGTCTTGCCCGCACCCACGACGTGATCCAAAAGCACTGTCGGTTCGGCGATTATCCTCGCCACCGCGTCGCGTTGATAAGGGTGCGGGGAGAATTTCTCGGACAGTCCCGGCAGCGTCAGGTGCTCGCCGCGGTGCTTGGGGGCGACCAGGCTGTTGAATCGGCGGTTGAACTCGGCGACCAAGATGTCGCGGCGGGTGTCGTCGGCGAAAATCCATTTCTGGAATGCCTGGGTGATCTTGGTGGCTTTGGCCTGGGCTGCCGATGTGGCCTCGAAATCCATGGCTGGTCCGCCCGTTTCGGCGACGACCTCGGCGGGACGGTTGACCACAATGGGTTTGGAGTTGCACAGGGCGTCGAGCAGTTCGATAGCGTCTTTGGAATCGGTGCCCCAGGTTTCGGTCATGGCGACCGTGCCGCGCTCACGCTGCGCGCATTCGATCGACCAGGACCCGGCGACGTGGTCGGCGGTGACCCGCTCGGCACCGAACGTCTCCTTGGCGAACTGGGCGATGTATTTCGCGTCGATCCACGGGGCACCGGGCCGCGTCTTGATCTGGGAGGCTTCCTTGTCGCGGGGCATCACCTCGCGCAGCGCTGTCACATACTCGTCGTAGACGGGGTTGCGCTTCGCGGCATCGGTTGCTGCGGCGAGTTTTTCGCGAACATTGCCTGACAGCGCCATTACTGCCGGCACCAGCTCCTCAGGGTCGTACAGCGACGGGTAGGCCATGCCGCGCAGCTGCTCGCGGGCGGTGTCGGTGTCGATGCCCAGGAGCGTGGCGATGTAGTCGATGTCGATGCGGTGCCGCTGGTCCATGCTGATGGCCAGGGCGTCACTGATGGTGGCGGCGGCCTCGGGCACGGTGCGGGCCGTGAGGACATCGACCGAGAAGATCGGGGCCTTGGTGGCGACGCCGGTGAGCTCGTTGAAGATCTCCAAGCTGGCCACATGTGCCCATCCGGGATCGTCTTTCATCCCGCCTTCGAGGTGAGGCCGGCGCTTGAACGCGCTGGCCGGTTCCCACGCCTCTTCCGACCACTGTTCGCGCAGATGCTCGGGGACCGGGCCGCGATATGGAACACCTTCCTCGCCTTGGTTTTTGCGCCATCGCTCTTCGGCCTTGGCGACCTTTCGGTCGTGCGATTCCTGCGTGGGCGGGGCGGGGTAAATCCACTTGAACCGATTGACGGGGCCGTGTTCGGCGACGTAGGCGTCGTAGAGGCGGTTGAGGTGCGCGCGCAGCTGCTCGCGCACCTCAAGCGGCTGATCATCGCGCTGGGAGGCAATCACCGACTGGGCTGCGTCGCGCAGCTCGATGAGCGAACGAGTCTCGCGCAGGCGCTTTTTCGGCAGACGCTGCTCAACCCAGGCGTATTCGTTCCACCGTTGGATGCTGTCGGTGGCTTCGTTGTAGCGCAGCGTGTCCGGGATGGGGCGTTCGGCACGGTCGGCGGCGGTGAGCAACCCGGGATCGAACACGGTGGCGTCGACATCGATGAGCGATCCGGGGGTGGCCGTCAGGCCACGGCCGCGGTCCTGGGCGTTCTCGACGATCGCACCCAGCCGGTTACGGACCTGGCCGGCCAACTCGTCGGCGCTGTGGTCCCCCACCACTTTGAGGGTCGCCGATCCGTGGATGCCCTGGCCCAGGGCCAGCCGCCCCAGGACGTTTTCTGGGTGGTTGCGGAAGTACTCGTTGATGTTGAGCGCGCCCTCGACGTGCTCGGGCTTGAACACGCTGTCGTCGACGAGCTGCTCGACGTCCTCGAGGACGAGGGTTTCCGTGTCGATCCACCGGGTCATGTCCTCGTCGGCGGCGGCGTCAATGTCTTTGCGGCGCAACACCAGAATGTCGGTGACGACTTCGGTCCCGGCGACACGCTTGAACGCGGTCGACGGCAGCCGCACCGCGCCGACCAGCTCAGCCTGGGCGGCCATCGCGCGCCGAGCCCGGGTGTCCATGCTGTCCATGGTGTAGCGGGAGGTGAGCACGGTGACGTACCCACCGGGCGCGGTCAGGGCAATGGCCTTGTTGATGAAATGGTTGTGGATCGAGAATCGGCCCGGATTGTGGGCCGGGTCCACCAGGGCGAAGTTGCCGAAGGGGACGTTGCCGACGACGGCGCTAAACGACGCGGTCGGTACGCGGGTGGTTTCGAAGCCTTCGGCGCGGATTTGGGCGTTGGGGTACAGGGCGGCGGCGATGGCGGCGGTCATGGGGTCGTTCTCGACGCCGACCATCACCGCGTCCGGGGGTGCCAGGCCGATGAAATTGCCTGAGCCGCAGCCCGGTTCGAGGACGCGTCCGCCGCTGAATCCGGCGTCCCGCACGGCATCCCACATGGCCTGGGCGATGGCCGGGTCGGTGTAGTGGGCGTTGAGGATGCTCGCTTCGGCGGCGCGGTAGCCGTCTGGGCCGAGGATGTCGCGCAGGTGCTCGCGCTCGCGTGCATAGTTGTCGCTGCGCCGATCGAACAGGTCCGCGCAGGCGCCCCACCCGGACCAGCTGGCCAGCACCTCTTGCTCAACGGCGGTGGCGGGCCGGTCCTCGCGTCGGAGGCGTTCGATGACGTCGATAGCGGCGAGGTTGGCCTGGATGCGGGCTTTGGTGCCCGAGGGGACGCGGACGTTGGTGCCGGGCCGGAACGCGATGGGTTCGGCGGCGACCGGGGCCTCGGCCGCGGGGGTTTCTGCGGCGTCGGCGGCGGTTTCGGTTCGGGCGGGGGCAGTTTCGACGTTTGCGGGTGGCGCCGCTGCGGCAGGAGTGGTGGCCGTGGTTGGCGAGGGTGTGGGCTTGGGGGCCGTGTCAGTGGGGTGTTGGGGCCGGGGTTCCGGTGGGGTGCGGCGCTCTGATGGGCCGGTGAAGAGCTGGCCGACAACCGGTTCGGGTCCGGTGGCGGCTTCGATGTAGGCGCGTCCGGTGGCGCTGTGGAACTCCGCTGTGGTCTCGTCGCGCGTGTACTCGTCGTAGCCGCCAAGGTCGCGCACGGTGGTGACGGCGGCGGCGATGTCGCCGGCCAGGTCGGTGGCCGTGATGGTGCCGGTGGCCAGGTCGGTGTAGACGATCCGGTAGCCCCGGCCGGCCGGGGCCGGCGCCGGGATTGGCCGAATGGGAAGGTCTGTCGGCGCCGCGGCGGCTGGGGTGGGGATGCGCGGCGGCGGGAGCGGGGTGCCGCCGGGGTCGATGCTGCGCGGGTCGGTGGGCTGGTCGAAGTCCTCGAAGAGGGAGAGCTGTGGCTCGGGTGTTACTGCTCGGGGTAGCCGTCGGCCACCAGGTCCGCGTACACCAGCGGTGCCAGTTCCGCTGCCAAGGGATGTCGGGGGCCGTCCGGTACCGGAAGTTGGTCCTCGATTCGGGCGATCAGCAGGTACGCCGCCTTGATGCGGAACATCACCGAGAAGTCCGGGTCCGGCCACACCATCTCGGCCAGCGCGTCGATCTGCTCCCCCGGGTCCGTTCGGTAGCGGGCGTCGTTCCACCGCAGATTCCACGGCACCTGGCTCGCGGGCACTGGCTGGTGCAGCGGCGGGTCGACCGGCACCGTCTGCTCCGGTTCCTCCTGCTGCTCGATCAGGTCGTACAGCTCCTGCCGAACGATCAGCTCCCGGGCGTTCTGCAGTGCGGTCTCCCGTAGCCGGACTGTGGTCAGGTAGTCCGGGTGTGCTCCCTGGCGTTCGGTCCAGCTCTCGATCGCGGTGCTCGCTAGCTGGTCGGCCAGCTCCGAGGCCATCCGGTCCAGCCGTGCTGTCTCGGCGGCCAGGTGCCGTTCGGTCTGTTCGGGCGTCCAGTCCGCCGGCAGCGGCAGCCACCTCGGGTACACGTCGTTGACCGCCTGGCGCATCCATTCGGTCACGGGTGTCGTCGCTTTCC
Organism: Mycobacterium sp. SMC-21; assembly: GCF_045310825.1. Lineage (NCBI taxonomy): Bacteria > Bacillati > Actinomycetota > Actinomycetes > Mycobacteriales > Mycobacteriaceae > Mycobacterium > Mycobacterium sp. SMC-21. Next base: position 21,065 of record NZ_JBJIAO010000015.1, read on the forward strand.
TCGATGCTGAACAGATCCGGCTGGTTGGTGTTGTTGTGCCTGCGCGCCATAGCGTTCTCCCGGTACCGCTGGTCATGAGTTGTCCTCGTGATCTGCGGCATCGACCGGGATGGCCGTGCCCGTGCCCGGCGCCACCGTGGTGGTCGCCTGTGGTGTGCGCCGCTGGGACGCAGTCGTCGTCATGATGATGGCGACGATGGTGTTGTCGGGGTGCTGACTGGTCTGGGCGAGCCCAAATCCTCGACCACCAAGTATGCCTGGGTCAATGCTTGGTCGATGTCCTTGATCTGTTGGTCCAGGGTGAGTTGCTGCCGCTCGGCGCGGGTTTTGAGCACTTTGAGCTTGTCGATCACGGAGGTGACCGGGACCAGTGCGGGGTGCGGCTTGATTTCGATCCGCCGGTTGACGGGGGTACCGCCTTTGAGTGCGGCCAGCGCCGAGCCCGGTTCCCACATGAGGTGGGTGTCGAGTCGCTCCAGGGTTTCAGGGCTGGTCTGATACCCGCGTTTGCCGAGCGTGGCCAGTGTGGTGCGTCCGGGTCCGCCGACGGCAGCGAGCCGGCTTTTGGTCATCTGGAGTTCAAGGAGCCGCTTTTCGATCCACATCCCGAGGTTCTCGAAATCGTCTTCGGCGTCGGGGTTGATCACCGGCCGCGGGCGCTTGCCGACCTGAGCCTCGCGGGGTGTGGGCATCGAGCCGAACATGATGGCGTGCGCCGAGCCCGACTCCCACGAGCACAGTTCGTCGAGTTTGGACAGCACGTTGCGGCCAGGGACCCGGATTTCTTTGCCGTCACCTCGTGGTTTACCGAGCAAGTTGAGTGTGGAGCGGGACACCAGGCCAAGTTTGCTGGCTTCGAGTTGACTCATCCCGAGTTCGCGGAGCCTGTCGTTGACGAACTGCGCCAAACGGGGCACGTCAGGTTTGACGCTGCTGCTGGCCAGCATCTCCACGTGGTTCTGGGTCAGGCCCGTGCGGGCCACAACCTCGTCTACGGGGTGGCCTTCGCTGAGCAAGGACCGCGCCAAATCGACTGCGGCATCCTCGTCTAACGGCGCGGCGGTGATGGTCGCCTCCTGGTCTAACCGGTCCGGTGGTCCCCCATTCACAGGGATAGTACATGTTTCAGTATGGCACCAATAGAGCAACCGCGACACGCCCGCAACACAGTGGTGTTTACGAAAGTTAAGCAAATGGGTCCGGATTTGCAAGACGCATGTGATCGCATGTCACCGGTGACCGGTCCACCGCTTGAGATGAGCGGCGTAGCTACAGGCCTCGATCGTAGCCTTGCGACTGCGATTTGGGTGGCAGAAACTCTGTGGGGGCGCTGAGGTCGCTGGCCGGCCGGCTGATCTGCTCGAAGACCGGGACCATCCATTCGTGGGGCGGCTCGGTCTGAGACATGTCCGGGCACGAGAACGCGGCCCGCTGGACGAACACCTCGCGCGGTATCGCGTTGTAGTCCAGTCCCCGCCCGGCCTGGGCCGCGACGGCGTTCATGAACGCCCGGGTGGCGCGACCGTTTCCCTCCCGGAATGGGTGTGCGTAGTTGATCCAGCAGTACGTTTGGGCGGCCTTGTCGGCGAACTGCCCGTCGTCCAGGTCGGGCCAGGACGTCTCGGCGACGATGGCCGCTGCGCGGTCAATGCAGGCCGCGATGTTGTCGGTGCTGGCGAAGCTGCTCCACTTGGACACCTCGACTTCACGGAATTCGCCGGCGAAGGGATACACGTCCTGAAACAGCCACCGATGCACGCCCCGTAGATGCTCGGCGTCGAAGGTTTCCGGTACGGGGGCCTGGCCGCGCGCGAGCTCCATCCCTCGGCTGTAGGCGAAATGCTGTTCGAGGCGTTCCAGTTCCGCGGCGTCGCGGATACCGAGGTGATTGCGCAGGACGGTGGTGCCCGGCCAGAAGTAGTCGCTCCACTCCACGGGGACGCGAAAGCGAGGTGTGTCTACCGCTGCGCGTGGTGACGCACGCTGGCGAGCAGCTCGGCCCGGTATTGGTCGCCGGTGATCTTCCCGCTCGCCAGGTCCGCGAGTCGGGCCACGGACTCGCGGTCGGGTGTGTAGCCCTCGATCGCGCCACTGACGACGACGTCATGGACGAGGCGGCGTTCCTGGGGTGACAGGGCGGCCAAGATGTCCTCGTAGGTGTCCGCTGTATGCGTGCTGGTGGTCGCGGGGGTCATGTCACCAAGTCTACCCGCTGGGGGCGACATCCACTCCCCCATTTGCGGCTGTGACGTGCGCATTTGCAGGTCCCCGCCGCGTCGCTGGGCGCTCAAGAGGCGGCGGCTTCCTCTGCGTCGACAGCCTTCTTGGACCGGGCCGGGCCGCGCCGCCGCTTGAAGTACAAGGTCAGCGCCTCGTCCACAAGCGCACTGCGTGACGGTGCGCCCCACTGCGGTACCAGCACCTCATCGATCGTCTTGGCGTCGGCAGAATTCAGGCCGGTCAGCGCGATCTTCGCCGGCGGGGCAATGTGCCGTCGACGCTGACGGACGACGGGCTGGCGGGTGAACAAGCTTCCCGGCGCTTTCTGGGCAGTGTCCGCTTGCTTCCAGCGGCGGGCGAGCTCCTCCTGGCCGGCGTCGATGGCGTCCAGGACGATCTGGCCGTAGGTGCGGGCCTTGGCGGGGTTCTTCTTCTCGGCCAGGTTCAGGTTGCGGAGCTTGGTCAGGTTGTCGGCGGAGATTTCCGCGGTGGGGTTACCTTCGCCGTCACGGTCGAAGGTTTTGGCGACACGGGGAGCCCGGGGAGCCGGCGGGGTGGCAACGTGTGGCGCCCTCTCCCCCGCTGGCCGGGTGCTCTCCTCGGGTGCTGGGGGCGTCGTCGGTTCGGTAGCTGCAGGCTCGACTGGCGGTTCAGCAGGGGGTTCCTGCTGTCCGGCCCGGTTGCCGAGGCCAACCCTCGGCATGTACTCATCGAGCTCGTCATCGTAGGCGGATTCGTCAAAGACGCTCTTCTTGGCCATGGGACTCTCCTACTCCTGAACTCCGGCCACAGCCGCCGCCGATCGCTCTTTGACTCGCCTCAGAATCTCGCCTCTGAGCTTCAGGAAATCCTCGGCAACGGCGGCCGGGTCTTTGGCCCAGAGCCTGTCAGTGGCGCCAGCTTTGTTCCGGTTGCGCAGCGCGGTCAGCAGGCCCGCTCTCTGCTCGTCGCTCGGCTTGGCCAGTTCCTGGGCGGTTAGGTGCCGTTCCCGCATGTCGACGGCGAGTGCCTGGGAGCTGCGGATGGTCGCTTGGAATGGTTCGATTTCAGATCCGAGCATTTCCTTGACTTGGTTGAAGACGTGCGTGAGCCGCACCGTGGCGTTGGGGTTGACGTCGAAGAGCACGACGCCGATCAGGGTGATGGGAGAGCCGTAGCGCTTGGCCCGCCGGTAGCTGGCGGCGAGCTGGCGCACACCGTTCAGGGAGCCGTTGTCCTCTTTGGTCGGCACTACGAGGTAGCGGCAGACCTGCATCAGCGCGATGAGGAGCACTTTGTCGCCGTGCCCAGAGTCGACAAGGATGATGTCGTACTGTTCGCGTTCGCACAGTTCAGAGAGTGCAGCTTCGAAGTTTTCTGCCAAGTCGACCGTCTCACCAGCTGCTGCAACAGCGGTGGACACCTGGCCGATCGCAGGCCCGCCCATCAGGATGTCCAGGTTTGGGCGGATGTTGCGGTATGGCTCGAGCTTCACCCCGCCGCGCAAGCCGTATTGCAGGACGATGGCGAGGTTGCGGCCCTGGTCGGACTGATCTTCCGGTACGCCGAGGTCGTCCGCGGTGAGGTTTCCCTGCTGGTCAGCGTCGATGACCAGCACTTTTCTGCCGGTTCGGGCAATCGCGACACCGAGGTTCGCGACCGTTGTGGTCTTGCCGTTGCCACCCTTCTGCGTGGCGAAGAGCACGGAATCTGGGAGCTCTGTCATGCGGCCGATACTAGCTTCCCATGCGAATTGCTGTCCACGTCGCGCTACCCATGGTGACACGATTGTTACACCGTTAAGCCATACCCGTCGCCGTACGGACTGGTATCCGTGTCACTACCTGCATCTCACTACTCATGACACCGCGTGTCTGAAAAGGTGTCGAACTGCGTTTGTGCATATGAATCGCGACCCAGAGGAAGCAGCGTATGACGACGCGCATCGATGCACGGCTGACGTCACCCGGACTCGAACGGGTCATGCCGGGGCTTGTTATCAAGGTGAGCAAACGGTGCGAATCGGGTTCCCACACCGGCATCCCGATGCGGATTCTGAACCACTTCCCCACCGGGGTAGCGGACCGGTTTTCGACGTGTTCAGGTGAACCGAAAGGGTTCAGGGAAACGGCACGTGTTATGCACCGCATAGTCATAGGTGGCGGGATATGTTGCTGTCTCCCCTTAGCAACATGGCTGCCGAACCGTTTCCGACCACGGCTAGCTATACGCTTACTGTTACGTCTGACCATGGGTTATTACTCCCCTAAGTGCAGCTAGCTGCAGGCTCGCATCAGCATTCGTGGTACCTGTGGCGTGATTAGCCGCGTCAGTCTGCGTGTGATTATCCGGCTGCATAGCGGTCTGCGCATAGCTGGCGTGTAGTGCATGGGGGAGTGGAGCCGGCCCCGCAGTGCGCGCCAGAACGTCCACCGAGTGGGTACAGGGCTGCGGATACGCATCAGGAGCATCATCACGCCTGATCAGAAGCGATATTTCCCTGCCTTGCACTCATCGAACGTAAACCCGACAAGCGCTAGGGTGCGGCAGCGACACGGACAGAGCAGGCCACAACACATCGATCCTCGCCGCTCCCAGGGCTTCGTGGTGCAGCCGTACAGCGGCCAACGCCGAGGGGCCGACCTGCTTGCCATAGGCGACAAGCGACGCCCGCTTGGCGCAGCGGACGAGGGGGAGTGGGCTACTCGAAAACCAGAACACGCCAATCAACCCCGGCAACAGCGCATCCGGCGTACCCAACCAGTAGCCATCCCGAACACGCTCAAAGCGATGGAAGGAGTGAGGCGCGATTTCGCACAACCGTGACAGACGAGAACACCGATTCTCCGCCATCATTCGCACCGGCACCGCGCACCTCGTTGGACGTTCAGGAGACAGTTGAGCGGAGTCCGAAGATGCCCCTATCTGCGCAGCAGGTCGCCCTTACAAGGGACGCTGCACTACAGGCCAAAAAGGCGCGCGACCGCACGCCCCGATCTTCCTCAACGGTCCGCAAATTCCACCTAATAGTCCGCCGATGGGGTCACACGATCGGTCAGGAATGCCGACCACGGACGGCAACAGCGGGGGACCGCCTCGATTGATCTTGATGCGTCGAACAGTGCTTCGATGCCGTAGCGCTGCACGACGGTGGTGCATGCAATCCGCCTCGTCGCAGCGAGCAAGGCTCCATCGTCATCACGCCCGCCGAATGCTGGCTACGTGACGTCGGGTCACATCTCTGCTATTCGAATGCCGCCGCCCGCGCGCTCGCACGCGGTGCCCGGACTCCGCCGTCCGCCAGAGCGCCCGCGGAGTCGGATTCAGACGCTATGTCGGCAGGGCGGAAAGGAAGGGGCTGACTACCCGAAAACGCGCTGACCTGCGGAAACGCCACACCCCGATAAGACGTCTACACCACTGGACCGTCGGAATCGCGCCTGATTTGTCGGCTATGGGACGCAGGGCGCTCTGAGCACCCAACCCATTACCCGGGCACTGTTTGCGCCTCTGCGTGGACATCAGCGGGTTTTCCCAGGTCGCGACGCACTGCCCACTGCGGCTCTGAAGCGTGTCCGGGCCGGGCCGGTCGCCAGTCGTCGACGCCCCTCATCAGAGATGATCCACGGCGGCGCCGGCTGGGGCATCATGTTGGGCCACGGGGCGGGCGCGGCCGATATGGTGGACGTGGCAAGGATCGGAGGTGAGTCGCCATGGCCGACGATGTTCGCGGCGAGGTGACTCGCGTTGGCCCGAACTTGCGAGCAGGTACTCACTACATTGTCGTGCCCGACGGGATGCTCAAGCCGAAAGGCTTCGACCGCGAGGTCGCGCTGCACCGTGCCAAGGACGCGAAGCTTGTTGCCACGCAGGGGAAGAGGCGCCGGCATCGTCAGATTCGGGGATGGAAGCGCGCGGCCCCCGTGCGGGAACCGTCACCGCCGATCGTGGTCGAGGGCATCAGGTATACGCAACCGGACTGGGTTGCCACTATCCCTGGCACGCCCAACCTGCTCGTCGTCGCGCCTGGCCACGACGTGACCATCGAGCCCCCGGCCAACGTGCGGGAGTATGCCGACCAACTATTGGCGATCATCGAAGTCAAGTTGAAGGCCCAGCTGAGCACGATCAACGCTGCTGACATTGACCTAGCCGCGCTCGGCCCAGTCGATGCCGTAGCCGAGAACATGCTCTCTCAGCTGCCTGCAAGTCACCCATTCGACAAGACCATCGGACCGTTCTACGACCTCACCGGCGCGGCCAACCGGATGCACGTCTCAGAGGACACGGCGCGGGCTCGGGCGACTGCTCATGGGGTTCTGGCGTGCCCCACCGCCGAGGGCGACATGGTGTTTCCGACATTTCAGTTCAATTCCGACGGCACCGTATTGGCCGGTCTGGATCGAGTCTTGACCGCGCTGGCGGCGGGTACGGGCGATCACTGGCAGGTCGCGCTGTGGCTCACGACGCCCAATGAGCAGTTGAAGGGCCGCACGCCGGTTGAAGCCTTGCGAGAAGGGACGTCGGTCGTACAGGCGGTTGCTGAACAGACTGCCGAGCGCTGGTGCCACTGAGTCGCACAGGACTGGGGTTGCGTAAGCCTCCGGCCAACATCGATGGGTTTCCAACCAAGCAGCTCCGTAAAGGCAAGGCGCTTTACCGCGCCCACCGCAAGGGCATGGGGCCGTGGTGGTTTGCCAGCGACGACGGCGGCCGCTTCAACCTCGACCCGCCAGCGGGAACCTGCTATCTGGCGATCGACGAGGAAACAGCGCTGCGGGAGCGCCTGGGCCGCGCGATGCTCAGGCGAGGAGTGGTGTCGCAGGGCTGGGCTGACGAGACGGTGGTATCGAAGGTGGCTGTGTTCAGGGGCGGTCGGGTCGCGAACACGTGCCACCGTGAGGCGACCAAGCACGGTCTGACCCGCGAGATTGCCACCTACGCCCGGCGCGGCTACGGGCTGACCCGCTTGTGGGCGCGGCGGTTCCACGCCTTGGGGTTGCGCGGCATCCTGTACGAGTCCAGGTTCACCACGGTCACGAAGCCGAACGCGTACGCGCTGTTCGACGATGCCGGGGCGAAGCCGTGGCCGGATGATCCAGCCCCGGCATCAGGAGCCGATGCGTGCAGGCGGGCTGGTCTCCAGGTCCTCGGGCCGCCGTCAGGCAAGTCGCTGCGTATCGTCCCCGGCGTCTGACTGTTGGTGGCCGTGCCAGCGTCGCGGTACGAGGGCTAGACCTTGCCGACCCGCGGCCGTTTCTACGTTTTCGCGACCTGGCTCAGGGTAGTGATGGTCTGACTCAAGGACGCAATCGTGTTCAGGAGCTCGTTCTTATCGTGTTCGAGTCGATCAATGCGCTCTTGAAGTTCATGCTCTCGGCGGCGGGAGGCCTCCAAGTCCGCGCCTTGAAGCAGCAGAAGATGCTCCAAGTCCTGCGTGGGTGCGGCCGTGGCGGGCGGCCACCGTCCGATTGTGCGCAGGTGATTCTCGAAACTGTCGGCGTTCAAGAACCATTGTTCTGCGCCCCGGCGGCCGGCGATGTGCCCGCGCTCGCTCTCCACGGGGGAGTCGTCGCGGCTGGCCAGATCGGTGGCCCAGCGTGGTGTGAAGCCGGCGAGCTTCCCGGCTTGTCCGGCGAGGTAGGCGCGGCGGCCTGTTGGGCTGATCACCTCGCCATGCTCGCCGCCTGGCCACGGCGTCCCCGCTGGGCCGTTCATGTGTGCAACTTTAGCTTATTCCGGCATAGTTCCGGCTTCAGTGCAGCAGCTTTCCGCAATGAGGGCACCTTTGCCGTCGCCGCGACACGACGTCTGGCTTCATTCCGGAATCGCGCGCGCTCGTTTAGACTCTCAACCAGCAACGAAATGACGTGTGACCTGCTTCAACAGCCCGGCTTGTAGAACGGAACGGATTCCGGAATCGGCTCCGTTGCCGCGGTAGTGAATGCTCGTCGCAGACAGGAAACGGAGCACGGATGGCCGACAAGTCCAGCACCGCGGTACTTGATGAAGCCTCAGTCCGCCGCAAACGGCGCCAGGGCTCGGAAACCCGCAAGATGAATGCGACCTTGCGAGTGCGCTACAACGAGGATGCTCTTGAAGCTTTGGCTGCGCGCGGGGGCGACCGTCTACCCGAACTGATCCGGCAATACGGGGATTACCTGACTGAAATGCTGCCGGTCGCCGACGCCATGGGTGTTGATCCGTTGGAGTTGTTCCGGCAGACGGCGAGCGCCCTGATCGCCGGCGAACAGCACAGGCAAGCCTGCTAGTGGCAAGTCCTTATCCCATTTCTGCCCGGTCCGGCGCTCCTGGCTGCCCGGCGATTGAGCCTTCCGCCACCTAGCGGCTCGCGACGATACGGCCGCCAAGAATTTCGGCCACGAGGTCGAGCGCTTGGCGTTCAGCCTCGATTTCGTTCACAGCTGGTGGGCCGTGGGCCAGCGTGGCGGCCCAGAAGGTCCGGTCGACCTCAGGGTCCTCGGGCGGCATTGCTCGGGTGATTTTGGCCATTTCGGCGTCGGCGCGGCTTTCGTCGCGATCGGCGAGCCATGCTTGCCATTGGTCACGTTGGGCCCGGTAGCGGGCGATGCGTTCCTGGCGAACGCTGTCGGTGTCGTGGGCGGCAGCAAGGCTGTCGAGTGTTGTTGCACCGGGGGCAACGGTGCCTCGGCCTGTGCGAGTGATCAAGCCGAGGATTTCCAGTGAAGTCAGTGACTCGTCGCCAGCGGTTGCGGACACTCGAGCCGCGGCGAGAATGTCCGCGCGGTTGGTCAAACCGTAGTAGACGACGAGCTCGTAGATGCGCCGCAGGTGATGGCCGGCGACCCACCAACCGTCGTGGACGGGCTCGATCCGTACCTGGTCAGCCCTGGCCGGGTCGCTAGCGATGCCGTGTGGCGTCGTGAGGGCGTAGTAGTCGGCGTCCCCGTTCACGGCTTGTCGAGTCAAGATGAGGGGTGCTCCCGGGCGGTCTCGCAAGTCGCGCAGCACGCGCCACACCGCATCCGGGCTGAGCAGGCCGGCGCCGAGTGACAGGTTGCGGCCGCCTACTCCCACCACCCAAACCCCGTTGATGAGTTCCCCGGCGGTCAGGGCGTGCCAGGCGAGGGTTTGTAGGACGGCGTGCACGGTCCAGCGGTACCGTTTCCCGGCGTATTCGTAGTCGGCCCATTCCATGGACGTAGATAGCCAGCGCCGCAGTTCCGCCGGTCCCCACGGACCGGTCCTGTTTGCCCCGCTTCCTGCTGTACCCCCCGGTGAGTTCTTCCCCTTGTGCTGCTGGCGGCGGTATTTGAGTGTGTTGGTGCACAGCCAGGTCAGCGCCTTGGTGAAATCCCTGTCGAGTGCGTTGCCAGCGCGGTGCTGGTACCGGGCGAAGGCTTGGCCGAGGCCGTGCTGCCACGGCCCGCCGGGGGCCATGAGTTCAGTGATGCTGGCGCGGCTGTGGCCACGCGCGATGGCGGCGCAGATGACGGCCATCCGGGCCTCAGACGGGCTGTCCCATTGGCGTTGCCCGTTGGCGATGACGCCGTGGACCGCGAAGTCGGTGATTTCCGGGTCGATGGGGTCGTTGCGTATGTAGGCCGGCGCCAGGCGCTGATCGTCGCCGGTGCCGGTGCAGTACTCGTCGATGGCGACGGTGCCGGCCTCAATGGGGGCGGCTGGCTCAGCGGGGTCGATCGGTCGGGGTTTGACGGCGCCGAGCAGCTCGTAGAGGCGGGGCAGGAGGCTGGGCTCCGAGCGGGTGGCGAACGCCTCGACGGCGTCGGCGAGAGTCCCGTCGAGTTGGCGGTACCCGCCGTTCTTGGCCGGTGTTCCTGGTGCGCTCAGGCAGGCGTATTGCGGGTCGGTGGTGTTGGGGTTGGAGTCGAGTGTGGGCAGCCGCGCGGCAAGCAGTCGAGCGATGTTTTTCAGCTCGGCGAAGCTGGCTGTGGTGCCGATCGCCAAGGGGCACAACAGGTGTCCGCCGCTGGGGGAGTGGTCGCTGACCACTTTGCCGCCGCAGCGGGTGATCCATTCAGCTGCGGCGGCCATGTCGGCATCAACTTGGGCGCGACCGCCGCGTTTGTCATCGAAATCCAGGTATAGGAGTGCGGTGCGCAGGCCTTTGCGCGTGAATGGGTACAGCGCGGCGGGCCGGGTCGGCAGCGTCTTGGTCAGGTCCCCGGTGTCGGAGAATTTGCCGGTAGCCGGGTTGTAGAGCCGCATGGAGCGCCGGCCAGGCGCGCTGATCAGTGGTGCAAGTGTCTTCCAGACACGCTCGGGTGACTCTGGAGCGACCGATGGCTGGGCTACGGTCACCGTCATGGCTGGTGCGGCAGCGCTGTATCGGCCTCCGCGTGGGTGGGCCAGGTGGTGGCGGGGTGGTCGTCTGTGGGTGAGCAATCCTGTTGATCACAGTTTGCGCAGTCCCCTAGACCTGATGGTGGGTATGCGCTACCGTGAGGACTGCTTGAGCTGGTTGGCATCAAAGCGCCCTTCTAAAGGGTGGTGCGGAGGCACCAAACACCTGAGCTGCTACTCGGGTGACAAGTTCAGAAGCGTTTACCCTCGGCCGCTAACCGGGGGTTTCGCTTTTTCTGGGTCTTGATGGGCCTACCGCGTATGGATATGCAGTTGTGGTGTGCTGACTGTTGGTGGCGCCCGATGCTGTGCGGGCTGGCTTGACGTTCCTCTCGTTACTTGTGGGACTCGTGTTGCGGGCAAGTCTGACACTCGGTGCGCGGTGGAACCGCGCCGACACGCCGGTCAGGCGGCGAAAGCCAACCCACGGGGCTACAGCCACGCGCGGCGGCTCGTTTGGCCCCGGTCGGTGGTAGGCGCTTCGGACTAGGTGCTTTTTCGGCCCAACTCGGGCGGATATGAGGGAGGCGGCCCGCAGTGGCCGCACGGATCGCATTTCTCACGGTGAGTTCCCCCTGGAGGTGGCCGAAGCCGTCGTGTGGGTCGAGCCGGGACGAACCTGATGCACTCAAACCTTGCGCACTAGACGAATGATGCTACACACTAGGCAATGAGTAAACGCAAGTGACGCATATCGTTGTTTCGCACCTGTGATGTCGAAAGGATTTGGGATGACCGAACCGATAACCCTCGATACCGAGGCCGCGCAGCAGGCTGTCCTGGCCTGGCGTGACTACGGTGACCAGGTGCGGGCCCACGGCCAGAACCACCACATGACCCTCGATGAGCTGCGGGCAACGGTCGGTGACGCATACAGCCCCTACGTCGACGCCAAGCAAGCCGAATTGCAGGCCCGCCAAGCCGCCTACGCCCGGGCCGCGGACATCGCCCACGGCCACGCGCAGCGCCTGTCCAACACGGCAACCATCTTCGAGACCACCGACGATGAGTCCGCAGCGAGAATCACTGGCCTGGTCGACGGCAGTGCGGAATCCACTGGGACACAGACGTTTCGGCGCGTGAGTGAGAGCACCGACGAGTGGGATCACATTGACGACACGCTGGAACACTGGAAGCGCACCGGGGACCCGGCTTTGCCGGCGATGCCCGAGCCGTACAACCCGGAGTTCTGATGGCGGTCCGGCTGCGGGTGTCGCAGCCGGGCGAGATACTGGACCTTTGTTTTGAAATCCCAGATCGAAAAGAACGGGAAGGAGTAGTGGCGGAATGTCAGAACCGATTTCTCTTGATGGCGAGGCCGCCAAGCAGGCGGTCCAGGAGTGGCATGCCTATGCCGACAAGGTGCAGGCCCACGGCCAGAACCACCACATGACCCTCGAAGAAATCAGCGCCGCCGTGGGGGACACCTACGCCCCGTTCGTCGCGGCCAAGCGGACGGAGATGCAGGCCCGCGAAGCGGCCTACGCCCGGGCTGCGGCCACCGCGCGTGGTCACGCGCAACGCCTGTCCAACACAGCCACCATCTTCGAGACCACCGACGATGACGCCGCAGCGCGGATCAACCGCATCGTGGACGCGTAGCCTGCGATTATGGACTTGAAGGTCGATCCGGACGGTCTGCGCGCCGATGGTGCTGCCCTGGCTGACTCAGCAAGCCAGGGCAGCACCATCGCGCCATGCCCGGCTGCCGCATCCGACACCGTCTCCACTCATCTTGCAGACACGCTGACGACGTGGATGCAGTCACTGCACACACTGATGGACCACGCCGGGCAATTGCGGGTCGCCGGCGGGCTGGCGCTGTCCGGTACCGGCACGGACCTGCAATCCATGGACGACACGAACGCCCACCACATCTCTAACGTGATCGACGGTGCGGGATCGGCCCCGGCCTCAGCCCCCGGCGGTCCCGCAGCGTCACCGCCGATCGTCCCAGCCCCGACGTTGCCGACGCTACCGACGTTGAATCCTCTCGCTCCGATGACCGGCGAACAGGTCTCAGCCCTGGTCCACGCCGGGCCAGGGCCGGCCAGCCTGCGGGCGTTCGCCACCCACATCCGGACCACTATCGCCCCGGCGGTGATGACGACAGCGCAGGACGTCCGCAATTCCAGCCAGTCGGTGCACAACCACTGGGATGACGGCCGGACCACGGCGGCCCAGAAGGTCGGCGCGCACGCCGACTGGCTGGAATCGACCCTGCATCCAAGCTTGATGTCGGTCGCTGACGCCGCCGACGCGGCCGCCGATCACACCGACACGCTGATCAAGAACACGCCCACGCCGCAGGAGTTCACTGACCTGCACCAGCGGCTCAATGTGGCGATGGCGAATTACCGGGCTACCGGTGGCCGCAACGCCGCCCAGGTCGCATCGCTGCAATCCGATCTGGCCAACAAGCAGTCCACCGCACTGGCCAGTTACGAGACATTCGCGGCCGCCGCCCCGGCCACCACAGCGGGCGCCGCGCCCCCGGCCCCGGCGCCGCCGATCGTGCACGCGGGCGGCCAGGTCGAGAAGCTCAACCAGACGGCGCACCTCAAGCAGGATGGCCCCGGCCGCGGCCAGGCCCATCACGGGCATGGCCCTGGTGACGAAGACTCGCCCGTACCGACCGACGCGCCGCCGGGAACCCCGACCGGTACCCCGCCCGCTGCTGCCGAGGCGGCGGCTCCCGCCGCGGCAGCCGACCAGGCGGCTCCCGGCATGGTCGCCAACGTCGCCGGCATGATCATGGGCGCTGGGGCAGGTGCAGCCGGGCAGGTCGCGGGTACCTTGCACGGGCTCACCGGCGGCGGCTCGCCTCTTTCAGCGTTGTCGAGTCTGTCCTCCCTTCCCGGTTTGGGTGGGATGCCGCAGATGGAGACCCCTCAGCTGCCTGGCGGACCTGGGGATGACAACGGCGGATCACCCGAAGGTGACCCGACCGACTTCGGCTCGGGCGGGACCAGCCCGGCATCCGGCGGCGCGGGAGACGGGGGTGGCGGCGGTGCTCCGCTGTCCAGCTCGAGCCCTGCCGTTGGCCCGCCGGCAGGAAGCAGCATCACCGCTGGCACTCCAGGTGGAGGCGGCCCCGGTGGCGGCGCTCCCGGCGCGGGCGGGATGGGAATGATGCCGCCGATGATGGGTGCTGGTATGGGCGGCAAGAACGACGAAGGCCGCAAACCCGAGGACCACCGCCGTGTTGTGCTGCGGCCGGTCCCCAACACCGAACCAGTGTTCGGTGAAGTCCGGCGCGAGCGCCGCGAACGCACCGACCGGGACAAGAAGAAGACCTAGCAAGACCAGGGGAGTTGCGTTGCAGCGCAACGCATATCGCAGAGGGAGACACAGGAGATGTCCACACGGACCGAGCAGATGTCATCGATGATCGACAAGCTGTTGGAAAGCGTTTACGAGTGGGAAGACAAGGTCAACGCTTTCACCGCGAGCAGCGGGATCGACGACGAGATCGTCGTGACGCACGACGGCCGCGGGCGCCTGATCGGCTGCGACATCCCACCCGGCCTCCAAGAACAGCTGTCCGTAGAAGAATTCGAAGAGGCGATGAACGAGGCCATCGCCAAGAACGCCAAGCGCGCATACGACGGCATCCAGGCCCTGGCCGCTGAATTCCGGGCGCAGTGGGCGAACATCCCTGAGGAATTCGCCAACCACCCCGTCGCCGCCGAATTTTCCGCAGCGCTGCGCGGCGCGAGCTAACACCCTTCACTGTCGCCGCTGAAAAATACGTCCGGCAGCGTCAGTGCAGGCAGTTACCATTTCTATAGCAGCAGAAGGGAGGAAAGACAGATGGACGCGATCCACGCCGATATGCCGCAGGTGGAGTCATCCAACGGCGGCTGGTCCTCCATTGTTCCTTCCCAGGAGGGCATTCACCCGGTTCCGACACCGGGCCTGGATGCGCTGTCGGGAGCGGTTTCCGGGGCCGTGGCGGAATGGCCGGCCGTCCATGAAGAGTTCGTAGCAGGCCGCGTGAACGCCGCAGGCAAGTTCGTGGCCGCCAACGGCGGCACCATCGCCAACATCAGCACAGCCGAAGCAACCAACACTGCACAGATCGACGGGATTGAGGTTTAGACATGGCCACTCAGTACACACACCCGTCGGTCCTGTCGCCCTACCCCAACACTGGTGAGGTGCGTCTGCCGCCGCCGATGCAGCCGCAGCCTGGCTACCCGCCCGCACAGCCGCCGCGCAGCCCCAAGGGCGGGCTGATCACCGCGGCGATCGTCGGTGCCGCTGCGATCGCACTCACCGCGGGTGCAATCGGGGGACTCATCGGCAACCACATGGCTACCGGCTCGGCGCCCGCGGCGGCAGCACCCGCCGCGCCGCCTGCGCCCACCACAGAGCAGGTGCACGCGGCCACAGTCGACCTGTGCACGCGATTCGCCGCGGGTTATCGCGCCATGCCGTCACCCCAGAACACAGCATTCGACGTCTTGCCGACGGCGAACTTCATCGCTGACGCCCTGAGGGACAACTCGGCGGCTGATAGCACGATTCGTGAAGCAGTCGATAAGAGCCTCCAGCTTCTGCGGCAGCATGCTGCAGCCGCCAGTGGGGAACAGACGCGCGGTGCGATACGGCCCGCCGTCGGGTGGACTGCGGATGCGGCTAACAACGCAGACCAGCGTGTCTGGGATTTGTGCAGGGCTTACGGAGGCTAAGGAATGGACGCGGGAGCGGAAAGTAGTACCGGGGGGGCCGCTGCCGCTGCGCAGTCCGGTGCTCACATCGGGATGCAGCTGTTTCACCAGGCAGTGAAAGCTGCTGATTCTGTGGCCAAGAAGACCACAGGTGCCGCCAGTACCGCTGCGAACGCCGCTAGCGAACTCGGCGAAGGCCCGTTCGCGATGGCGATCAAGGCCGGCCGGCGTCCGCCGGACAGTTTGGTCCAATTCCTCGACGACCTTCATGAATTCCATGCAGGTGTCGCCAGGGACCTCGATGAAGCAATCGGGACGTCGAAGAACACCTACCGGCCGCAATTCGCCGAGGCGCTGAAAGGCGAAGCCGGTGACGCCCTACTCGCCGCACACGACGAGAACACAGATCTCTGGAGCACTCACTACGACCAGCACGCCAGTGCAGCCAGGGCCGCATATCAGGCGTCCCACCACACCCAAGTTCTCCAAGGCTTGATCGACAACACCGCCGAAGCTGGTCAAGAAGAATTCAATAAGGCCGTGAAAAGCCGCAATCCAGCAGCGGCGATGCAAGTGTGGACCACTTACAGTCAACAAGCCGACAGCGATGTGGCAGAAAGCGTCAAGCAGGTCACCCAGGCGCTCAGCGGGAAGTTCATCATTCCCCAGAATGGTCCGGGCAGTCAGAAGACGCCCGACGGTAAGCAGTCCGATGGCAAGCAGTCGGACAACAAGGAGAACAAGGGCAAGGACGCCGAGAAAGGCACCACACCCGACGCCTCACAGACGACTACCAAGACTGCTTCGAAGGACGGCAAGTCTGCTGCGGATGCATCGCAGCCCGGGGCGACGCCGGACGCCGACCAAACTCCCGTGAAGAACCCGCTTACACCGGGCGCGGCTAACGGGGACGCTACGCAAACAGCCACACCGCCGAGTCAAGCGCCTAGCCAAATGCCGATGACTGGTATGCCTACCAACGCGGGCGGTGGCGCTGGTGGCGGTCGTGGTGGTGGGTCTGGCGGCGGTATGGGCTCGGGTATGTCCGGGCTTGGGTCGAGCATGAAGCCGCCGTCAGGTCTGGGTTCCCCGGGCGGTGGCATGCCTGGTGGTGGGGGAATGCCGGGCGGTATGCCCAGCGGTGGCGGTATGCCTGGCGGTGCGTCGACGTCGCCGGCGTCCGCGTCGCCGTTGGCCAATGCGGGTTCGAGTTTCCAGAGTGGTCTGGCATCGGGCATGAGCGCAACCGGTGGTGGTAGCGCGGCTCCCGTTTCTCCTGTGTCGCAATCGCTTTCGCAGCAGCAAGCGGCTGCCGCCTTCGCCGCACAGCCGCCGGCCGCGGTGGCGCCTCAGATGGGCAGTACTCCTGCTGGGGTGCCGATGGGGGGCGGCCCGTCGGGCGGGGAGATGGGCGGCGGTGCCGCACAGGGTGGTTCAGGCGCAGCGCCGATGGGCGGTGGCGGCATGATGCCTCCTGCCGGCGCGATGGCTGGTGGCCCGATGGCTCCCTACAGTGCTCCGGGGGCTGGCGCGTCTGGCGCGACTCCTGCGCCGCCGTCTGCCCCAACGTCACCTGCGGGCGCTGGTTCGAGTAGCACTAGTGGCGGTGGCGGTCCTGCTGCTGGGCCGGTGATGGCGGCTGGGCATGGTTCGGCAGGGGCCGCGTCTGGTTTGGTTTCCTCTGGCACCGAGGTCAATCCGGATTTGTTGTTGGCGCAGAGGGTACTTGGTGGTTTGGTTCGCGCGTGCGAGAACTGGCCGTCGCTGATCGTCTGGGCGGTCAGCGTGGTGAAAACCTCTGTGGGGTCGCAGATCATCATCGCGACCAGCGCTGGCGGGGGCGGGTATGTTCCGCCGACGGTGGCGCTCCCGACAACGGCTCGGCTGGCTGTGGTTGATCCTGTGCTCCCATTCGGGTGGGCAGCCCACTGGATGGGCTGCCAGAAGCCTTCGAAGATTCTGGCGGATCATTTCGAGCTGTTCCGCAAAAAGGCTGGGGGAGCGCAGCTTTCGGCGATGGTGACCACCGAACTGTGGCCGCAGGCTCCAGACGGAGTGCAGGATTTCCTGGGGATGCAGCATCGGGATGCGTTGGCGTTGGTCAGCGAGGCACCGCGCCTCGATGGTGGGCATCAGCACCGGTTGGCCGCCTATGATCCCAGCCTGGCTCAGAGGATTGCCAATCTTGATAAGGGCGCTGACGTATCAGCTTGGGCGGCAGCGAATCTGACCGCAGCAGTCATCAATGCGGCGCACGCTGAGCCGGACGTTTCTGGCGACAAGTTGGTGACCGATGACGAACTGGCGGTGTTGCAATCGGTGCACCGTGGTACAGCCGATGCCGTCGGTTGGGGTTTGTACGACAGCCTGGTTCGGAAGCGCCACAACGGGGTGCTGGAATGGCCTGAGGTTCATGCGCCTCAGGATTTCGATGGTTCTGCACTCAATGTGACGATGGCGCAGTCGTATCGGAAGTACTTCCGGATGAGCCAGATCGTCGAGTTGGTGCGGTGCTGGAAGTTCACGCCTCCGCCTCTGGCGGACCTGGCCTATTGCGGCATCCACGCTGGGTTCGGGTCGACAGTGGTGGCCAAGGTCGGTGAGCTGGAGCAGCAGTTGCGTGGGCAGGCGTCATAGCAGGGGTTGTGTCTGTGCTGACGGTGCCTTTCGGTTCAACACAAAATCAGTTGCAGCATCGCTGTTCACGATTGCTTCTTTGTGTGTAAACTGCTGGTGGTAATGAATTGGTGACGTGTTGAGAGGGGCTGTCGTGGAGCTTGCTGAGGAGTCGGCGAACGACACCCGAGAAGTCCGGGTTGTGGCTTCGGCTGTGTCGGTCAAGCGGACCATCGCTGTCGAGGTGGGGGACAACGGGTGCGTCGTCGGGGTGCGATTCCTCAGCGATGCGTTCCGGAGGTGGGACTCGTACACGTTGGGAGAGCGGGTGGTCAAGGTCGCTGACGTGGCTCATGACCGTTACCTGTCCATTCAACCGAACCGTGACGGGCACTACCCCGAGCGCGGCGAGGTGTCCGCGCGTGAACGCAAGCTGAACTTCTAGAAGGGGCAACACCGCGATGTCGAATGATTGGGATCCGATCAACACCGTTCTCGGCGGGGTCTTGGGAACGGCGATTGCCGCACCGCTGGGGCCTCTCGCCCCGATTGCTGGGATAATCGGCGCGAACCTGTTGGGCAAGGAAGACAATCCGACCGCTAATGGTCCGATTCACGTGGGCCATGTCGGTCCGGATGCACCGCCTCCTGCAGCGCCGCCGCCTCCGCCTGCTCCTGGCGGGTTGGCGCCCGGGCCGCCGCCCCCGCCGCCTCCGGCGCCGCTTCCCGCGCCGCCGGGTGCTCCCGCTCCCGGTACGGGCGCGGCGACTGACGCCGCGAACAAGGAGAGCCGCGAGGTCGCGGATGTCATCGCGCAGCTGCATGAGCTGGACAAGTCGGCGGCGAGCACGATTGATGCGATCCACGCGGCCGGGACTGCGGGCCAGCAGCAGCTGGACGGCATCACCAAGGATGTTCAGGACAAGATCACCGAACTGGGTCCTCGGCTGGACACTCCTGCTGGCCAGCAGGAGCTGCGGGACTTCTTGAAGGAGAAGTTGACCGCGGCCAAGAAGATCATCGACCAGCAGATCGCCGATGCCGAAGCCAAGGCCCGTCACACGCGCGAGTTGACGCAGAAGTACGCCGACATCGGTGGCGGTGGCGACGACGTTAAGCCCGCCGGCAACGCTGGCAACGGCGGCAACGGCGGTGAGGGTGGCGGCCCCAGCGGCGGCGGCCCGGCTGGTAGTAGTAGCGAGCAGGGCACGACCCCGTCGAGCGCGCCGGTGAATGCGGCGGCTCCGGGTACTTCGCCGTACGGGCAGGGCATGATGCCAGGCGCGGGCATGATGCCTGCGGGTATGTCGATGCCGCAGATGCCGTCGTTCGGTGGGGGCGGCATGCCCTCGTTCGGCGGGGGCGGTGATCCGCTAAGTGCCTTGAGTGGGTTGGGTGCTCAAGGGCTGGGCCGTGATCCGTCGTCGTCCTTCCATGACGATCCCAATAGCAGCAAGGGCTCGTCGAGCAGTGATGGGCCGTCGAACGCGAAGTTCAAGGACGGCACCGAGAGCGGTTCGGGGAATAGCGGCGCCAAGCCGGGCAGTGAGACCAATGGCAACACGTCGCCGGCGGGAGCCCCCGGGACGACCGGAACCAATGGTGGTGCAACGGAATTGGCCGGCAACCATCAGGGCGCTCCGGGTGCTGACCCGAATACACCCGCTCCGACGACACATGTGTCGTTGCCTGGGGGGCAGGACACCGAAGCGCGCACCGTGCAGGGCGCGCAGGCGGTCAAGGCCGCCCTTGGCGGGGCGACGGTGGCCGATGCGTGGCATCAGGCGGGTGTGACGGTACCTCCGCCGGGCACTCCGGTGACCGACCCGATTCCGCCGACCAAGTTGAAGGCCGGCGACGTGGGTATCTGGCAGGACCATCTGGTGATGGCCTTGGGTAACGGCAAGGTGCTCGTTTCCGGTCAGCCGCAGCCGTTGTCGAGTGTGGGCACCGGTCCGGATTTCCTGGGGTGGATGGACCCGAGCGCAGCGGCCCCCAAGGGTGGCGCCCCGGCCGCAAGCCCTGCTGCGGCACCGCCGCAGCAGCCGCCGGCAGCCCCGCCAGGGTTGCCGTCCTAAGAAGCTGTTTGAGTGTGAGAGCGGGTGGGCGATGACGCGACGTCGCGGTGATAGCCGTGCGATCGGGTCATCGCCCACTGCTGCGCATAACGATGTAGGTGTCCGATGAGTTTGGATGGGTTTGTGCGTGCTGCGGGGGCGGCGATGGGTATGGCGCGCCAATCGTTCGGCACTGGTGGTGTGGCGTTGGCGCCCCCGCCTGACCTTGGCCCGCGCCCGGATCGTACTGGTGACGGATCAGGCGCTGCGGCAACCGCTTTCAGCCACGAATCAACACAAATCGACTCTCACCTGGCGGCGCTGAGCGAGCACGATGCGGCCAGCGGCGCGCAGCTGCAACAAGCCCTGACCTCCGCTGGTGTCTCGCGCGGCCGGATGGACTCGGTGATCGCCACCGCGGTCGCCGATGTGCAGGCAATGGGCATGTCCACCAACACGATTGAGGGCCAAAAAGCATTGGTAGCGGCCATCAAACGGCATCTGGAGGACACCAAGTCCACCTTGGATCAGGGCGGCGCTGACGCCTCCACCCACGCTGCGTCAGCCAACGCGAACGCCGCGGGCTACCAGGGCATCGGGCACCCGCCCGCCGGGGCTGCTCCGGCGATGGCGACGATGCCGGCGATGCCGCAGCTTCCCCAGATGCCGATGGGCGGCATGGGCGGCGGCTTCCCCATGGGCGGCGGCATGCCCCTGGCACCCCTGGGCGCACTCGGAAACCTGTTCTCGCGCACCGGGTTCGCTCAGGACGCCGGACGCGCTTCGAGCAACCCGGTGGGCGATGGGCTCGGCGGCAACGTGCCGAGCTCGGAGAACACGTCCTCGGCCGCGGCGATCCCGGTCAGCGAGGTCGATCTACATAAGAAGGGGTTCCCCGGCGGCCCGGACGCGTACCGTACGTACATCGGGAAAGCCCTCGACCATATGGGAATTACCGATCCGGTGGCGCGGGCGAACTGGACTCGCGGCTATATGACGGCCGCTGAACGTGAGTCGGCTTTCCGCCCGGACGCGGTGAACCTCAGTGACTCCAACGCTCACGGTGCACGGATGGCCGATGGTGCCCCGGCCAATTCGTCACGTGGCGGTTTGCAGACCATCCCGTCAACGTTCGCAGCGAACCACGAACCGGGGACCAGTCGCAGCATCTATGACCCGATCGCCAACATTGCGGCGTCGATGAACTACGTGATGCGCCGCTATCACGTGGCGCGCGACGGGTCGAATTTGTCGGCGGTTGGCCAGTTCAATCCCCATCACGCACCGGGAGGTTACTGATCGTGAGTTTGGATGGGTTTGTGCGTGCTGCGGGGGCGGCGATGGGTATGGCGCGCCAATCGTTCGGCACTGGTGGTGTGGCGTTGGCGCCCCCGCCTGACCTTGGCCCGCGCCCGGATCGTACTGGTGACGGATCAGGCGCTGCGGCAACCGCTTTCAGCCACGAATCAACACAAATCGACTCTCACCTGGCGGCGCTGAGCGAGCACGATGCGGCCAGCGGCGCGCAGCTGCAACAAGCCCTGACCTCCGCTGGTGTCTCGCGCGGCCGGATGGACTCGGTGATCGCCACCGCGGTCGCCGATGTGCAGGCAATGGGCATGTCCACCAACACGATTGAGGGCCAAAAAGCATTGGTAGCGGCCATCAAACGGCATCTGGAGGACACCAAGTCCACCTTGGATCAGGGCGGCGCTGACGCCTCCACCCACGCTGCGTCAGCCAACGCGAACGCCGCGGGCTACCAGGGCATCGGGCACCCGCCCGCCGGGGCTGCTCCGGCGATGGCGACGATGCCGGCGATGCCGCAGCTTCCCCAGATGCCGATGGGCGGCATGGGCGGCGGCTTCCCCATGGGCGGCGGCATGCCCCTGGCACCCCTGGGCGCACTCGGAAACCTGTTCAGCGGCGCGGCCCGTCAGTCCGGTCCGGGCGGTGAGGGGAACGGAAGTACCACCGAGCTGGCGGGCATGGTGCGCGGCAACGGGGGCGGCGCGGTGGGGGATCAGATCGTGCACAACGCATTGACCCAGCTGGGCGTGCCCTATGAGTGGGGCGGGGAAAAGCCTGGCGTCGGTATGGATTGCTCGGGTTTGGTGCAGTACGCCTATCACAAGGCTGGGATCGCGATTCCGCGCACCACGTACGACATGACGAA
Source organism: Mycobacterium sp. SMC-21 (assembly GCF_045310825.1). Classification (NCBI taxonomy): domain Bacteria; kingdom Bacillati; phylum Actinomycetota; class Actinomycetes; order Mycobacteriales; family Mycobacteriaceae; genus Mycobacterium; species Mycobacterium sp. SMC-21. The sequence goes on from NZ_JBJIAO010000015.1 coordinate 43,132, forward strand.
CTGGGGTGTGCGCGTGCCGCCGAATCAGGCGCAGCCCGGCGACATTCTGCTGTGCAACCGGCAGGACGGGGCGTGGCAACACGTGATGCTGGTGATGAACGACCACCAGACGGTGGAGGCGCCGCAGCGGGGTGTGCCCGTGAGGATCGGACGTTGGCCCTCTGGCTCATTCGAGGTCAGACGGGCCGCATAGACAGACGCGATGAAGGGGTAAAGGGGAGAGAGATGCCGCCGGGCGGTTTGAATTACGCTTCATTAGAGCAGGTTTCGGCGTGGCGATTCCTGCGCCACCGGATTGCCGTGGCGATCGGCCGGCGCAATGTGCGCCTGGTGCACGATCCGTCGAAGAACTCGATCGCCGCGCTGCGGGTGAGTTTCGTGGCGTCGATTGTGATCGTGGGGATCTTCTGCGTCATCGCGTTCATCAAGCCGCAGGGTCAGATCGGCAAGTCGAGCATGGTGGAGGCGCGTGGCTCCAACGGTGTCTATGTCGACGTGGGCGGCACGTGGCATCCGGTGCTCAACAAAGCAAGCGCCCGGCTGATCACCGGTCAGGCCCAGGACCCGACGTTGGTGCCGATGTCGGAAATCCTCAAACAGCCGATCGGGCCGATCCTGGGTATCCAGGGCGCTCCGGACGATCTGGGGGTCCGCTCACCGGGCGACACCGGGTGGTCGCTGTGCGACAAGCTGGGATCGCAAGGCTCCCAAGTCATTCCGCGGACCACCGTGATCGACGGCCTGGCAACGCTGGGGGACTGGGCGCACACCATCGTCTCTCCGGAGGCGGCGCTGATGACCTACGGCGGTGAGAACTTCCTGGTCACTGACGGGCATCGTTCGGCGATCGACCTGGCGGACAAGCCGGTCACACTCGCGCTGGGGCTGCCCGTCGGCGACCTGCATCCGGCGGCGATGTCTCGTGCCTTGTATGAGGCGTTGGCCCCGACGGCTCCGCTGCGGGTTCCGGACATCCCGAACCCCGGTGGGCCGGTGAGTTACGCCAGTGGGACCTTGCCGCTGGTGTCGGGGAGCGTCATGAAAGTGTCGGACGTCACCGGTGATCCTCAGTTCTTCGTGGCCCTGCCCGCCGGCGTGCAGCGCATCCCTCAGACGGTGGCCACCATGATCATCAACGCTGCGGTGGTGCCGGGCGCGCAGGTGATGGTGGCCAAATCGGCGGCGCTGACGGCGATGCCGCAGGCGGTCGGGTTCGACACGAGCGTGTATCCGCCGGGGCTGGTCAAGTTGCTGGACAAGACCAATGAGCCGGTGACGTGCGTGATGTGGCGGCGTACCAACGGCGAACCGCAGGCGCAGGTCTCGACGATTTCGGGGCGGCGGCTGCCGATCCCGGTCGGTGACGAGCGTCGCGTGGTGCCGTTCGTCAGTGCCGGACCCAACACTGCGGACGAGGTGTTCGTCAGTCCGAACGCGGCCAATTACGTGCAGGTCACGGGTGTGCAGGCTGATTCGAAACGTGGTGAGAGCCTGTGGTTCATCGGCAACAACGGAACCCGATTCGGTGTGCCTGCGGCGGGATCGAACGGCGATGACCAGAGTCGCCAGGCGCTGGGGCTGGACAAAGGCAAGGTGACGCCGACGCCGGCGCCGTGGGCGGTGATCAAGTGGCTGCCCGCTGGCCCGGCCCTGTCGAAGTCGGCTGCCCTCACCCAGCATGACACCTTGATGCCCGATCAGAACGCGGCGGCGATCCAGACCCCGAAAGCAGGTGCGTAGCACGTGAGTACAACCGGTTTCATTCGGCAGGAAGTCAGCACGCCCTTCGTTCCGCAGGAAGCGATCCAGATCGCCGACCCCGCCGAAATCACCCGCCCCGCGCCGGCGAAACCGCCGACCTGGGTGTGGGTCGTCATGTTCGTGGTCGCCGCAATCGTGCTGATGGTGTCGCTGTATTTGTCTGGCGCACGCCAACTTTCAGGAGCCTCGTTCTTCATCTTCCCGATGATGATGGTGTCGATGGTCGGCATGATGCGTAACCGAATGGGCTCCAACGGCAAAAAGGACCACGGTGCAGCGCTGAACCAAGACCGCGCGGTGTACTTGCGTGGAATCGACGAGCAGCGGGTCAAGATTCATGAAGCGGGTCGCGCGCAGGCAACCGAAATCTCCTACCACCATCCCACCCCGCAGGACGGCTCGCTGGGCACCTTGGTGGGCACCGACCGGATGTGGGAACGCACCCCCGATGCCCGCAATTTCGGTCACGTGCGGATGGGTGTCGGAATCACGCGGCTACAGACCAAACTCCTTCCGCCGACGAAAGTTCCGCCACCGGAATTCCGGGAGACGGTCACCACGGTGGCAGCCCGTGATCTGCTGCGAGCCCAGAACGTCATCCACGATGTTCCCCGGCCGCTGCACCTGTTTGATCAGCGAGGCTGGAGCTTTTTCGCCGAGCCGGAGCTGCGCGAGACGGTGCAGGGGATTCTGCGCGCGATGGTATGCCAGCTGTGCGTGTTCCACGGACCCGACGACGTCCAGGTCGCCATCATCACCGATGACATGCAGGCCTGGGATTGGGCGAAATGGCTACCCCACGTGGGCGATGACCAGTTCGTCGATGCCTGTGGGCCGGCGAGGCTCATGTTCTCGGACGTGGGTGCATTCATGGAGCGCTTCGAGTCGTCGCTGGCGTCGCGGCGGCCGTTCCAAGCGCGGCAGGAGGGCGGCGAGTCGCCCGAGCGGTGGCTGGTCGTCGTGCTGGACCTGCCCGGAGCCAATGCCACGCCGATTCTGACCGAAGAGGGCCGGATGGGGGTGTCGGTGCTCGAAGCGACCGGCGACGAGCTCAGTGTGTTGGCTACCGGTGACACGGCATTTTTCGTGGCGACCGATGAGCACGGCACGGTCAATCTGCTCAAAGCAGCGAAAGCATAAGGGGGAATTCTCGCGATGGTTGCCATCACCAAGGAAGTACCGTCCGGGCTGCGTTTTGCCGCGGTCCCGGATGTCATGCCCATCTACGAAGCCGAAGCATTGGCCCGTTCACTGGCCCAGTACACCCCGACCGACGAGGCCGAGAAGTTGTTGGCCCAGCAGGCGGCTCAGGCGCGTGCTGGCCAGGACTTCACCGATGCGCTGAACATTTTCGACTTGCGAACGTGGAATCCACGGCTGACCTGGAATGAACTAACCCCGGCACGCCGGCTGAGAGCTCCCCTCGGTAAGACCCCAGCGGGCGTGGTGGCGGAGCTCGATTTGAAGGAGGCCGCCGAGGCGGGCATGGGTCCGCACGGGCTGATGGTCGGCATCACCGGCTCCGGCAAATCCGAACACCTCAAGTCGCTGGTGCTGGCGCTGTGCGCCACCCATTCGCCCGAGCAGCTGCGGATTCTGCTGGGCGATTTCAAGGGTGAGTCCGGTCTGGGCGATCTGGAACGATTGCCGCACGTTGAGGGCCTCGTGTCGAACCTGGAAGGCAGCCGGCACAAGCTGGTTCGATTCCAGTCGGTGTTGCGTGGCGAGTTGGGTCGGCGCCAGGAGTTGTTGAAGGCTGCGGGCTTCAAGGGTGTGCGCGAGTATGAGGCGGCCCGCGCCGCGGGGCGCACCGATTTGGAGCCGATCGGCGCGCTGGTGCTGGTCCTCGATGAGTTCGCCCAGATGCTGGTGTTGCTCCCGGAGATGGGCGGCACGATGGACGAGGTCGCCCGCCTGGGGCGATCGTTGTGGATTCACATTCTCAACGCTTCTCAGCGCGTGGAGGGTGGCAAGGCGCAGGGCATGCACTCGCAGCAGCAGTTCGCGATCGGCATGAAGGTGAAAACCGCCGGCGAATCGCGCGCCGCGATCGGCTCAACGCGGGCGTACGACGAATTCAAGAGCAAAGACGCCCCGCCGGGATCGGCGTTCCTGGTCGTCGACGACGAACACACCCGCTACCGCGCCTTCTACTCCTCCGGTCCGTACACGCCGCCGAAAATCAGTGCAGCGGAACGGGATCGCGCCGAAGGCCAGTATCTGCCGGTCACCAAATTCACCAGTGCGATGTCCGCATTGCCGGACACGATCGTGATGGAGGACGAGGACGAGTTCGACGAGGCCGACGTCTCCGACGCGGCGGTGCAGACAGTCGACCAACTGATGGTCGACCGCATCTGCGAGGCCGCGCGTACCTTGCCACGCGGACACCGGATGTGGAAGCCCGACCTGGAAGAAACCGAGAAGCTGCCGATCGACGAGATCGTCACCGAGTACTGGCACCGGGAGCGCTGGCAGGATTTCACCGAAGATTCAGGCCTGGTGGCGCCGTACGGCCGGGAAGACGACTGGTACTGGCATTCTCAGGATGTCGTCGCGGTCGACCTGGGTAGCACCCATGGTGGTGTGGCCGGTGCGCCGCAAGCCGGCAAGTCCACGGCTCTGCGGACGTTGATCATGTCGTTGGCGATGGCCAATTCCCCTGCGCGCGTGCAGTTTTACGGCCTTGACTTCGGTGGTGGAAAGCTGGCGAGCCTGGCGAGCCTTCCCCATGTCAGCGGTATCGCAGCGACCGGCGACGACGAGCGCATCGGTCGGGTGGTCTCCGAGGTCGAGCGGATTTTGCGTAACCGCAAGCGCGAATGGGGACGCTTTGGCGAGTCGGGCTTGGACCTGGCGCGGTACCGGGCGGCCAAGTTCGGCCCGAACAAGATGCCGGTGCCCGATGACCAGCACGGCGACGTGTTTCTGGTGGTCGACAACATCAGCAAGCTCAAGACGGAAATGCTCGACATCCACGACCGGATCATCGCGCTGGCGGACGGGTCCTTGAGTTTCGGCGTGCATGTCATCATCGCCAACGACAAGTGGCTGACCATCAAAAACGAGGACAAGCTGCTGGCCAAAGTCGAACTGAAGCTGGGCGACAAGTCCGACTCAAAGATGGACCGGCAGGCCGCCGAGGATGTGCCCAGCAAGCAGAAAGGCCGGGGCCTGGTCGCCTCCGGCAATCACATGCTGGTTGCGGTGCCGTACCTGTCGGAGTTCACCGAGCTCAGTGACACCGAGGCGACGGAGGCGACCGCCAAGGCCGTGGCAGCCGAGTGGGCCGCCCGTGGGTTCGGCCCCGCGCCACGGCTGCGGCAGCTGCCGGCCGAGGTTGACTTCGATGACCTGCCGCCGATGCCTACTACCGCGCCGCGTCACGCGCTGCCGGTGGGTATCGGCGAACGGGAGATGAGCACCGTGTGGCTGGACCTGCAGCAGTACCCTCACGCGTGGTGCACCGGAACCTCGCGGTCGGGTCGCAGTGTGTTCTTGCAGACCGTGTGCGCCGCCATTCAACAGCGCTACACCCCCGAACAGGCGCAGATTATCGCGTTCGATCCGTCGGAGGACCTGGCTGACGCGATCAGCGACCGTTACCGCACGGTGTACCTGAACCAGCACAAGGAGATCGCTCAAGCCAGCGCCGAGTTGGCGCAAAGGCTCGAGATGCGCAAGCCGCCGGCGAATCTGCATCCACGCGAGTTGCGGCAGTGGCGTGCGAACGTGGTGCGGCCGAAATGGTTCATCATCATCGACGACCTGCACCTGCTCACGCCGGCGAACACGCTCAGCTCGCTGACGGCGCCGCTGGTCGGGCCGGCCGAATCGGCGAAGAATCTGGACCTGCACATCATCGCGTCGATCACGATCGACAACTGGTACGCCAAGGGACAGTCGCACAAACTGCTCAGCGCCATGAACACTGCCGGTGCCTCGGTGGTGGTCCTAGACGGAAACCCGGCAGACAAGATCATCGACCAGGTGCGGCCGGCGTCGCGGGCACCGGGGCGCGGCGAACTGTACGAGCGCAAAGCCGGCGGACAGCTCATGCAGATCGCGCTGCCTCCGCTACTGGTGGAGGGAACCGAGTAGTGCCCGTGATCGCCGGTCCTCGAGGCGTAGGACGTCAGAAAATTAGTGTCGGCAAGACGGCGCAGGTATTGGGATAATGGTGGTAAGGGCGGATATAGGGGGTGTCCATCGGGGTGATTTTGGGCAGTTGGTGCGGCCAGCATCACCGGTTGCATCATGAGTGAACAATCAGGCGTTTACGTATTCCATTACTTGCATTGTCGTGTGTACACTGACGGCAAGTCCAACCAAACATAGGAGTTGTGATGAGCTTTATTTCTCTGGAACCCGAAGCTGTGATGGCCGCCTCGGGCATGGCGGCGGGCCTGTCCGGCGAGGCGGCCGCCCACGGCGGGCAGACCGCCGCATCGGCGGCAGTGGTGCCCCCGGGCATTGAAGAAATCTCCGCCGCCAACGCCGCCAAGATCGCCGAATTCGCCAGCCAGGCATCGGCGGTGCTGGAAGCGGGAGCCGCCTTCCACGCCGAACACGGTGTGGCCCTGGGCCTTTCGTCGGCGATCACCGACCTGACCGACGCCCTCAACTACGCGATCATCGGCGACATCGTCTGATACAGGTCGATGGAAAAGGTTAAGGCGCAACGATGACTGCTCCAGGTGCATGGGGAGCCCTCCCTCCGGAAGAGAACAGTGCTGGCTTCTGGCTGGGTCCGGGCGCGGAGTCGTTCATCGCTGCCGCTGAAAACCTGGTGGCCGTGGCTTCGGGGCTGATCGCGAACCTGGGTGGTCAGGAGGCGGTCAACGCCGCACTGGCGGCCTCATGGCCGGACCCAACCGGGGAACTGGCGGTCCTGTCGAAGGTTCCGCTGATGCTGTGGCAGGCGATGGCGGCCGGGCAGATTTCTGAGGCCAGTGCCGCCATCCACGCCACAGCGTTGGCATTTGAGACCCTGAAAGCGGCCACGCCCACGCCCGGGGAGGTGTTGGAGAATCAGACGGAACACGGTGTGCTGCAGGCCAACAACTTCCTGGGCATGTTGACCCCGTTGATCGGGATCAACCGCGCCAACTACGGGCGAATGTGGGTCACGGCCGCCAGCAACAAATACTCCTACGCCGCCGCCTCGGCGACGGGTGTGCAGTCCATTCCGCCGCTTCCGCCACCACCCCCGGCGACCCAAGGCGCGGCGTCAATGCCCTCAATGCCGACACCAAATAGCAACAAGGCCGAAGACCTGGCCAGCAGCCCCGAGCAGGCTCTCCAGGCCTTCATGGGTCCGCTGCAGCAGGTCGGGTCGATGGGCAGCCAATTGGGTGGCGGAGGCCCGTTGAGCAGTCTCGGGCAGATGGGGCAGTCGGCGTTCAGCCCGTTGACGCAGATGCTGCAAACCGGCATGGGCGGCAACACCACCGACGCCCTGGCGTCGTCGATGTCGGCGGATTGGCTCTCGGCCACGCCCGGGGCCGGCGGCCCTGTGGCGGCCAACCTGGTCTCCGGGCTGGGCGGCGCCGGCGGGGGAGGCGGCGGTGGTTTGGGTGGTCTGAGTGCATTTCGGGGGCCGGCCGGCTTTGCGTCGGCTCCGACCATCAACGCCGCCACGGCCAACCCGGAGGCGACGGTATCGCGCCTCACCGAGGCGCGCATGGCCTCGGGGGCGCCGGCAAGCACCGCGGGAATGGGCAGCAGCGGCGCGATGATGGGGCCGATGGCAGCTCGCGGCGGCGAGCAGGACAAGCAGGACGCAGGCAAAGAGCGTCGCAGCACCCCGCTGGCGTCTCTGGCCTCGCTTTACCGTGCGCCAGCAACCGTGCCGGTCATTACCGGCGGTTCGGGGGCGGTTTTCCGGGGGGAGGAGGGCATCACACGGCCGTCGTGATGAACCGACGCACAAACCAGGCGGGTAACCGCACCGATCAACGATTCATCTACAGCTATGAAGGGACATATCAGACATGAGTGACTCAACCATTTTCGGTGATCTTGAAGGCATCGGCCGGGATTCCGGCTCACTTCAGGAAATCTCGGACGAGCAGGCCTCGATCATGAATGCGCTGGGCGCCTCCATGGAGACGCTGGCCACCGCGATGAAAGGCGGCGCCGGCAAGGCCATGCAGATGGTCGGGGAGCAGCTGCAGCACCAGGGGCAGCAGTTCAGCACCACGTTCGCCGACCACTCGCAGAAGATGAGCAACAACGGCCACATCTTGAGCACGGCCGACGACGACGGCGCGTCGATGATCAGCGGCATCAGCAACCTGATCGTCTAGCCGACCCGCTCACTACCCAAGACAACCAACACACACGTTCATCGAAAGGACATTCCCGTGCTGATTCACTACGCAACGCCGGCGATCGCCGAAGTCGCCTCCCAGATTGGCCACGCCGCCGAACGGACCGATCAGAACCACCAGCGCAGCCTGGCAACTGTGCAGGCCAACGCTAACAACTTCGGCGGCGCTGGTAGCGCGGCGTTCAACGCCGCGATTACCGCGGTCAACCAGAAGTACGCGCAGTCCCAGGCCACCATCCAGCAGGCGGGCAAGGTGCTCATGCAGGCCAACGAGGAGATGACCCACGCCGACCAGAAGTCGGCAGGTCAGTACGTCTAACTGACCTGCTGGTCGATTCACCGCGGCCCGGCGAAGGGCTGGATACGCCGGAAACGGCCACTTCCAGTTTCCTTTGCCGGGCCGTTGCGTGAACACGGCCAGGACCAACGCCAGGACAGAACAGAGAAAGCAGCCGCACGATGACGCGCCCACCGACTTTCATCAAGCGACAGGCCGCCGCTCCGCGCGGCCCGCAGCCGATCGACGCCATTGAGACCACGTGCGAAGGGACGTGGTTGCTGCAGGCGCTGTGCGGAATCGAGCACCTTCCAGGTTCGATGCTGTTGCGTCCCTACGTTTCTGCCTCAGGCCGGCCCACGTGGCACCCAGGCATTCCGATTCTTCGCGAGGCTGGCGCGATCACAGAGGACGACGAGGTGCATCCGACCGTGGCGCGGTGGCTGGAAATTCTCAGCGCCCCCGACATCGCGTTGGTGGTCGATGTGCGCCGCCCCGGTGTCGAATGCCTCCGGATGGTGATCGCGCGGCGCGACGGTAAGCATGCGGCGATTTCCCGTGGCGGCCCCGACGCTGTCAATGTCACGATCGAGGAGGTCGGCTCGGTCCCGTCGATGCGCGTGTTGTTCGAGCGGATCATGGAGCTGTGCGACCGGGGTTTCGGTCCGGTCGCACCCGCTGCCTTCGACCCGGTCACCGTGCGCACAGCGGCGCTTCTGGATGGTTTTAACAAGATCGTGCAGGGCGATCACACCCCGGCCGCGGCGCTCGGGTCGATGGACCTGACCCCCGAACAGCGGCGCATCCTGACGTTGGCCGCCGATCAACCGCTGATGGAGGCGGGATTCGCGCTGCAGGTGCACGATGCCCGGGGTGATCACTTCGCGCTGGCGTCGGCCGCGGTCACCGACACCGTGGAGGGCCGCATTGTCACCGGACCTGTCGTCGGGGAGGACCGGACGTGGTGGACACAGATTGTTCCTGGTACCGCGGATGCCGGCGGGAGCGCCCTGCGCGCTCTGCTGGCGACAGTGGGGACCACCTGGGAGGGCCATTCGCGGTACAAGTAAACACACAATTGATGTGTTTACGTACTGCCTCTATTGCTTCAATTGTGTTATTTTGACGGTATGGATATTGGGGGTGTCCGGGCCACCGGCTCTGGCACGAAACTTGTGGGAGAGCCAGTGAGTCAGAGCAACGATGACGATTTCGATGACGATTTCCTCTCGCGGTATGTCGGGAACGAATCGTCGGCTCCGCAGGGCGGGGGGCAGGAACCCGGCGCGGAATCGGTCCAACCGAACCCCTTGGGCCTGTCGGCCGATCCCGAGGGCACCAACATTCTCGACCGGGCAACGCACGCGCGAATGATGCGCGAGGCCGAAGAACTGGCCGCCCAAGAACTGGCCGCCCAGACGCCCGCGGGCGCCGACGCGCCCTGGCCGGGGCGCAGTGCCGACGAACCGACGACGATCGGCGGTTTTCCCCCGATCAGCACGCCGCGGCATGGGCAGCCCGGCCCCGAGCATGGCCGGCACACTCAATCTCCGCAGGCGCCGCAGCACCAGCCCGCGCCGCCGCACCCCGGCCTGGACCGTGCGGTCCCCCGGGAGCAGGCCCCTGCTGCCCCGCAATGGCCCGCGCCGCAGTGGCAGCAGGGCCCGCCCCCGCCGCCGCAACCGGGTGGGCAATCCGGTTTTGCGCAGCCGCCGTTCGGCCCCGCTGGTGTGGGCGCCCGCCGCGATGATGAGTTGTTGGACGAGTCGGCAAAGTCTGTGGGCCGCACGCGAGCGGAGATTCACGAAAGCAACGTCGTTGCGCCGTACAAGCCGGTACCGCAGACCGGGTGGCGCAAAGGTCTCTACAAGGCCACCCGGATCAACCTCGGCCTGTCGGCGAGCGAAGCGCATTGGAATGACCTCAAACGGCGGCTCAAGGTGAACCTGCGGGGCCGCTACGTCATCGCAGTCATGCAGGAGAAGGGTGGGGTCACCAAGACCACGACGTCGGCCATCATCGGCGCGGTCCTGGCGCAGTACCGCGACGAGAAAGTCGTGGCCATCGACGGAAATCCGGCCTCGGGCAACCTGGCCGAGCGGATCGATGAACCGTCCACCGAGTCATGGCGGGGTCTCAACAACGACCAGCACTTAGTCAACTACAGCGATTTCCGCAACTACCTGGGCAAAGACTCGCACTCGGGGCTGGAGGTGCTCGGCTCGGATTCCGGCCCAGTGCCGATGTCGGGCACGGATCTCTACGAGGCGTGGGGCAGGCTGCAGAAGCTGTATCCGATCGCGATCGTCGACTGCGGTACCCAACACCTGGATGACGTGACGCGAGCCATTTTGGACTATCTGCCGGTCGATGCGCTGGTGGTGCCCTCCACGACGTCGCTGGACTCGGCCAAAGCCGCCAGCCGCACCTTGAACTGGCTGATGGAGCACGGCTATCCGCACCTGGTGCGTGAGGCCGTGGTGATCGTGAGCAACACCAAAAAGGTTGACGCCAGCTCGCAGGTCAAGCAACTGCACAAGGACTTCGAACGTGTCGTACGTTCGGTCCACACTGTCGGTTTCGATCCGCACCTGAGCGATGCGGTGGCCATCGACATCAGCCGACTCCAGCCGCAGACGTGGCAGGCGTACGTCGAAGCGACGGCATCGCTGGCCGATGGTTTCACCCGAGCCGCCGAACGCACCCCCCAGCACCCCCAGCAGCCGGTACAACCGCCACGGCCGCCGCAGCCGCCCACGCCGGGCGGCCCGTGGCAGGGTCCGGGGCCACACGCCGGTCCCGGACAATGGAACGGCGGAGCGCAAGGTCCATGGCAGGGCGGCGGTCAGGGCCACGGCGGTGGCCAGTGGCCGGCTGACGGTCGCTGGCAGGGCGGTCAGCCCCGATGACCGCGACAACCGAACGCGCCGGGACCAAACCCAGCGCCCATGTCAGGTTGCGCGAGCAGGTCCGCGTCGCGGTGCTGTACGGCGGACGGCAAACCGACCTGGTGCTCCCGGCAACCGAAGTGGTAGCCACTGTCGTCAGCGAAGCGCTGAGACAGGTCATCGACCAGGCCGACGAGCTGCGTCCGCGTGACGACCAGGACATGATCACCCCCGGCAAGGTGGTGCTCAAGCGCGTCGGCGGCGCAGCTTTGGCACGCGGCGAGTCGCTGCGTGAACAGGGCGTCACTGACGGCACCCTGCTCATCCTCGACGTCGAAGACGCCGAGGTGTCCTTCACGCCGGTCATTGAGAACGCGTCCTCGGCCATCGCCGACATCAATGCGCGGCGCTTCAAATCGGTCACGCCACAGACGGCCACCACGGTGGCGGCCGTGACCGCCGCGATCGGTGCAGCGCTCGTGGCCGCGCTGTTGGTGCGGGTGTGGGCGTTGAATCACGCGGCGGGGGTGAACTGGCCGCTGGTGCCGCCGGTCGCCTGCGCGACGATCGCGGTGCTGCTGGTGGCCGGCGGCGCGATCGCCTGGTGGCGCCAGCACCTCACAGTGGTCGCCAACGGGTTGTGGGCCGGGGCATTGGTGACGGCGGGCGCAGCGGGATACACCGCGGTTCCCGGCCCGGCGGGGGCGTGGAATGTCGTGTTCGCGGCAGCGCTGACCGCAGTGCTGGCGGTGGCCTTGTGGGTTCTGGGGCCGGCTCCGGCGGCCCTGCTGTGCTGGCTGACAATGGTGTCGATCGGTGCGGGCCTGATGAGTCTGTTGCATGCGCTCGGCGTACCGATGATCTACCTGTGGACCGGTGCCCTGGTAGCAGCGCTGTTGGTGCTCAAGAAGGTCGAAGCGCTGTCGGCCACGCTGGCACGGGTACCGATGCCGTCGTTCCCCACGGTGACGGGCAAGCTCACCTTCGACGACGCTGACGAGATGGCATCTGAGGCGCTGGTGGCGGCCGAAACGGAAGGAACGCCCAGCGTTGACGAACTCAGTCGTGCGCAGATCGCAGCGAATGGGTATCTGCAGGCGATCGTCGCCGCCATCGCTCCGTTCTTTGTGCTCGGTGCCGCCGGCGCGGTATCACCGTGGCAGGGCCGTTGGATGTTGGCGACGGGCTTCGTGCTTGGGATCGCGCTGATTCTGGTCTTCGGCGGCCGCGCACTGGACGACCGGGCAGCTGCGGTCACTGTCGTGGGCACGGCGTTGGCGATGAGTGCTGCCCTGGGCGTGAAATATGCACTGTCCAGCCATAATCCGGCGGTCAGCTTGGTCGTCGCCGGATTGGTCGCTGCGCTGGGCCTGTCAGCGCTGGTGGTTGCCGCTGTCGTGCCGCGGCGCGCGTTCTCGGCGCCGGTACGCAAGGGCATCGAATGGTTCGAGTACGCGTTGCAGGCCGCGGTGTGGCCGCTGCTGCTGTGGCTGCTAAACATCTACGAGCTCGTCAGGAACTGGGCATGAGCGGCCGGCGTTGCGGCCAGGCGATGGCCATTGCAGGAGTCAGTGCGCTGGTGATGGTCAGCCCGTTGGTGACCGGTACCGCTGCGGCGGTCAACCCGCCGGTGGTTGACCCGGGCGCGGTGCCCAGTCCCGATCCGGTCGGACCGGCTGAACCGCTGCAGCAGAAAAAGCAATGCACCCCCACGGGTGTGCTGCCCAATTCCGACCTCGGTGCGCCGACCGCATCCCAGGCGTTCATGGACATCCCCGCCTTGTGGCGCTCCGCTGGGCGGGGCGCTGGGCAGACCATCGCGATGATCGACACGGGAGTCAACGTCGCGCCCGGACCGCCGGGTTCCCCGCCCCGGTTGGCGCACGTCCACGGCGGCGGCGATTACGTCGACCCGGCGGCAAATGGGTTGCAGGACTGCGACTCTCACGGCACCGTGGTCGCCAGTATCTTGGGCGCCCAGCCCTCGCAGACCGACGGTCTGGTCGGTGTGGCACCGGACGCCGACATCATCTCGATCCGGCAGTCGTCCGAAGCGTTCGTGCCTGCCAACCCGACCTCGGCCGATGTCGAGAACGACCGCCGGGCCGGCACCGTGTCGTCGCTGGCGAAAGCGGTTGTGCTGGCTGCGAATTCGGGCGCCAAGGTACTGAACATGAGCATCGTGGCGTGCATCCCGGTTCTCAAGCCGGTCGATCAAACCACGCTGGGCGCGGCGATCCGGTACGCCGCAGTGGATAAAGATGTGGTCATCGTTGCGGCCGCGGGCAACCTGGCCAACCAGGGCTGCGCGCAGAATCCGGACATCGACGCCACCAGCACGAAGGACCCCCGCAACTGGGCGCGGGTGGTGACCATCTCAACGCCGTCGTGGTTTTCGCAGTATGTGCTGTCGGTGTCTGCGACCGACGGCAGCGGTCAGCCCGCTGTCGATCAGCAGGGCCGTGAAATCAGCCTGGCCGGCCCGTGGGTCGGCGTCGCAGCGCCCGGCACCTTCGTCGAAGGACTCGACGGCAAGGGCGCGGTGATCAATGGGACGTTCGATGAGCAGGCGGGGGTGCTCAAGGCCATCAACGGCACCAGCTTTGCCGCCCCGTACGTCAGCGGCGTGGCCGCTCTCATCCGCGCCAAATACCCGAATTTGACTGCCGCCCAGGTGATCGCGCGCATCGAAGCGACCGCGCATTCCCCAGCGGCAGCACCACAGGACGTGGCCGGCGGCGCCGTGGTGGACAACCGGATGGGCTACGGGGCGATCGACGCACTCGCCGCCCTCAACGATGACGTCCCGGTGGGGCCGGCCACACTGCCTGAACACCTGACTCGGCCGCTGCATCCACCGCCACCGCCGCCACCGCCGGATCGGCTGCCGATGATCGTCGCGCTCGCCGGCTCCGGTATCGCCGTCGCCGTCCTGGTGGCCGCGTTCTTCGCCAGCCGTGTGATGAGGGAGCGCCGACAGTGACCATGCCGCGAGTGGACGTGACCGACCTGAGCACCCTCGATGCTGAGGACCTCAGTGAGGACCAGCCCGGGCACCGGCTGCCCCGATGGCAGGTGCGGCTGCCGATTCGCCGCGCCATCGTCGCCGAGGTGATCGCCACGGTTCTGGCCGCCCCCTTGGTGGCTGTCGCACCGTGGTGGGCACTGATCCCGATCGCACTGCTGGTCCTCGTGATTGCCGCACTCAACTACCGGGGCGCCACTGCGATCGAATGGGCGGCGCGGGCCTGGCGGCTGCGCCGCAATCGCCGTAGCGCGCGGCGTCGCGAAGCCCGCGCAACCGTCCCCACCCCGTTCGCGACTGAGTTGCCCAGTGTCGGGGCGAGCGCCCTGACCTGGGACGGCCAGTACGCGATCGCGATGATCGCCCTGCACGGCCGTCCCTACGCGCCCACAGTGCTGGTGTCCGAAGGGGCGGACTCCCGCGATACCGTCCCGCTGGAATTGTGCGGCGAGCTGCTCGAACAGTTCGGGGGACTCGAGCTGGAGTCGGTGGATGTGCTCAGCGACGGTGCCCGCACCGCCCCCGATGGGCGCTTCACCGCACGGTACGACGAGATGGTCAGCGACCGCTCGGCCGTCGGTTCGCGGCGGACTTGGCTGGTGCTGCGCCTGCGCCCCACCGGCTGCCTGGACGCTCTGCGCTACCGCGGCGACGTAGGTGAAGCCATCGCCGCCGCAACCGAACGCATCCGGCAAGCCGTCGTCCGATCCGGATGCCGCGCAACCACCTGCAGCGTAGAACAGATCACCGCCGCGACCACCGCACTGCTCGGCGGCCGGGAGTTGTCCGCCTATGAGGAAGGGTGGACCAATTTGAAGCTGGGCAACGACTACGTCACGCCGTATCAGATGTCCGGCGCGGACCTGAGCACCCGCGTCCTCAATGACCTCTGGACCATCCGGTCAAGCAAAACCGTTGTGCTGGTGCGTATCACGCGCGATAAGCAGACCAGGGAACTCCAGGTCGGCGCGTTGGTGCGCATCCACACCAGCGCCCCGCAAACCCATCCACCGCTCTCGACACTCAAGACGGTCCCCGGGCAGGCATTCGAGGCGCTGGCCGCGACCCTGCCGATGGGCGACCGATCCATGAGCCTGCCGCTGTCGACCCGGCCCCTGGGCGCGCCGCTGGCCGTCCAGGTCGGCCCGACCGGGTTCCTGCACGGCATGGCCGAACTCTCGGGTGTGCCACTGTTGATGTCGTGGACCGATCCGGTCAAGTTCCTGCGCGTCGCGGTCGCCGCCGACCTCGACGTCGTGCAAGCGCTGGTGCTGCGCGCGACGTCGTCGGGCTGCACCGCCGAGATTCACACCGAGCGGCCGGGGCTGTGGCGGCCGATCTGCGATGACTTGCGTATCGCCATGGCCCGTGGCCAGGAACGGTCCGCGACCGCCACCCTCATCGTGGCCGACGGAGCCGAGCCTCAGCGGGTGCTGCGCGAAAGCGGCGAACGCGGACACTCCCTGGTCACGGTTCTGCCGGTCGGTGAAGCGCTGCCCTCGGATTCGGATATTCGCATCCGTCAGATCGGCGCCAACCGGATTGCCATCGACACTCCCGCACGATCGCGGCCTATTGAGCTGGGCATCATGCGCCCCCGCAACGAAGCACACATCCTGTCCCACCTGCGCGTACAAACCAACGGGAGTCCCCGCCGATGAGTCCTCGGAGCATTCAAGCACTACGCGCGGGCGTCAAAGCGCTGACCACCAATCCCCGCAAGGCGCTGGAGGTGCTGCGCCTGGCCACCGAAGACGATCCGGGAATGGCAGACGCTTGGCTGGCTCGGATGGCCGCCGGCGACTGGTCAGTCGGCACGGTGTCCAGGCTCGCCGAGACCAGCGACCGGCTGGGCTCGGATCTGCGCATCAGCGGCGCCGGCGTCACCCCCGGGCAGCTGGACGTGACGTTCAGCGTCGAATACGTGACCTCGGCCATCAGCGACGTCACCACGGCGCGGCTGGCCTACGTCAGCCTTCTGCTCAGAGACCGCAAGTTCGACGAAGCCAGCCGAGTGCTGGCCGGGCTGCGCACTGACCCGCGGGTCCAGTTCACCCGCGCTGTCCTGATGCAGATGACCGAACGCTGGCCGGACGTGCTCACCGCCCTGGCCGGGCGTGAAGCCTGGACGCACGATGACGTGCTGTCACGGTCGAGTGCCCTGTTGGAAGCCAAAGCAGCCGCGCACCTTGGCAAGTTCGACCGGGCCAGCGCCGCGGTGGACGCCGCCACCGATTCGCCCTTCCCTCTGAACACCGCCGTCCACGAAGACCCGGTGGCGCGTGACGGCACCTACCTGCGGGCCATGATCGCCCGAGCACAGGGCGATGAGGACACCGCCCGCACGGTTCTGGGCGATGTGCTGCTGCGCTGGCCGGATTACGAACTGGCGCGTACGGCCCTCGCGGACTCAACATTCGGCATCTCCGTAGTCGATCAGGCCACCATCGAAACCCGCGACGATCCCTGGGACCCGGCTACCGGGCGCACACCCCAGCAGCGGCAAGACGACAAGGACGCGGCCGACGCCCGCGCACAGCTCGCCGAAGCCCAAGCGACATTGGACCGCATGGTCGGCCTTGATGACGTCAAGAACCAGGTTCGCATGCTCAAAGCGAACACGCTGGCGCGAATCGTGCGGGAGCGCAAGAACTTACGCAACCCGGTGATCAGTAACCACCTGCTCATGACCGGCCCGCCCGGAGTAGGCAAGACCGAGACCTCCAAGGCGATCGCGAAGACGCTCTGCGGGCTCGGTGTACTGCCGACGTCGAAAGTCGAAGAGACGAGCAAGGAGAAGCTGGCGGGACCACACGTCGGTGATGTCGAGTTCCAGACCAGCACGATGCTTGAGAAGGCGCTCGGCGGCGTGGTGCTGTTCGACGAGTTCCATGAGCTCTTGCACGGTGGATTCGCCGGCGGCGACCCGATCGGTCAGGCCATCATCGGTGCGATCGTCCCGTGGATGGAAAACAACAGGGACAAGGCGGTTTTGATTGCCGCGGGCTACCCGGCGGCGGTCCAAAAAGTCATCGACTACAACCGCGGATTTCAGGGCCGGTTCTCCACAACCATCCGGTTCGAGACGTATCCGCCCGATGTCCTGCTGGAGATCACCGCGTCCATCATCAAGCACGGCGACAGCACCGTTCATCCAGGCGCCCTGGCGCGCGTCCTGATGGAGCCATTCACCAAGTTGTACAACAAGATCACCATCACCGAGGACGGTGACACCATCCGGGGAATCGACGAGCTCAACAACGGTCGATTCGCCCGCAACATCGTCGAACGCGCCATCACCATCCGGAACCTGCGCATGATGGACAGTTTCGGCCTCGACGCTGTCGACATGGCCGATCCGGACATCGGGTCCGATATCCCGGACGACGCAGTCACCCTCATCACCGAAGACGACTTGGCCGACGGCCTGTACGCGACCCTGCCGGCCGAGTACAAGAACTTCATCTAGGAGCAGAGGTGTCCGATTCTGTGCGTTGTCCCAATGGACGCACTGGATGTGCGGGTCACAAACATTTTCGCGGCGGCAGCATGGATGGTCACGTCGCCTGCCTGGTATACGCGCAACCGTCCGATTACCCCAGCAGTTTCGGGACGGCAAAGCGCGATGGTCAGCGATCTTGGTATGTGCGCGACCTCTCTGTAACAGGCGGCTCGGATACAGAGGCTCATTACCGATTCGTCGGACACGGCGACCGCGCCCCTGAATTGCACTGACATGCACGGCGGCTGGCCATAGCGACCGCGCCGCGAAGTGGAATCGAACCGCCGACGAATTACTCGACTGACTGCTCGAAGTGCGCGGCCGGTAGCTGCGCCTCTGGCCACGTCCCGCACGTCGCCTCGGCGACGGTGCACGCTCAGGGCTGGACGTTCCGCAGGAGTGTTGCGGGTGTGGTGTTCGGCGGTAGCGGCGTCAATGCGCGGGCCGCGCACAAATGGTGCACGGTTGCCTGGCGTTCGCGGTTTCCAGTGGGAATATCGACGCTAACCAGCGCCAGCCAGCTTCCCCGGGCGGATTTGACCCATCCGTGGACGAGGCCGGTGACCTCGCAGCTGACGTCCAGTCCGTCGAGTTTCGTCCACATTGGCACGGTATCGAGTCGGAAGGCGTCATCGGGCGCGGGGATCATTCGGGTGAGGTCGACCAGGACCGGTCGTGGCGGGCTCACGGCCCTCCGGACGCTGGGAGCCAGCGAACCCGCCCAACTGTCGAACATAGGTACGAATGGTATTGGTTGGGGGACAGCCGTGTCTATCGGCGCACCACGGCGTCGACTACACGCGCGGGCCGTCCAAGTCGATGACAGCGACCGGGGGTGGATCGTCGGGAAGGTCACTGGCGGGGTCGGCCAGGCGCCACGACGCGGACAGCCCGCCGGCGTGAGCCGGGTACCACTCGATGATGCCGAGCGCGGCGAGTCGGCGTAGCTGCGGATATGCCTGGGCGTACCAGCATTGACCCGGGCAGTCGTTCCCGAACTTGCAGTCACGGGGGAGTGAGGCAGGAATGTGTTGCGGGTCGTCGTTTTCCCGGCGGTAACGGTGGTTGCAGCCGAACCTGGCTCGCAGTCGTCGCTGGATGTCGTTGGTGATCAGGATGCTTGGGTACGCATCGGCGAGGATGGCGAGCAGTCGTGTGCGCACACCCCGCGTTACCGGCAGGCAGTTGGACAGCACGTCGTCGTTGCGGTCCATGCGTTCCCCGCTCCTGTTTCGGTTCGATGGTTCTGGCGTGAATGGGTTGTGGCAGACCGCGTTTGGGCGAACGCGGTTCGCGTTTGCCTACAGCCCGATGGAGTTATCCGCGCTGAGCGCATGGAGGGTTCGCTGTTTGCGCGTCTGGAGGTAGTTGCGCAGCCAGGCTTGGTCCTCAGGGCTTAGCCCGGAGGCTTCCTCGTCAGTGTGGATGCTGTCCGCACCGCAGGTGTTGGCCCGTCCGTCCAGTGCCAAGCCGGCGCTCAGGAAGAACCTCGCGGCCAGCACTTCGCGGCGGATCGCGGCGGGGTCGAGCAGCGTGGTGGCGGCGCTGTCGATGGCTGCTTGGGCGTACTGGGCACGGCGAAGGTCGTCGCCGTCGCGGAGCGCGTCTTGCGCGGCGGCGATGTCCAAGCGGGCCTCGTCGAGCGCTTCACGAGCGGTGGTGGGTTCGACAGTCATGGTGTCCTCCACGGCGGTAAATCAATCAACTTTGCGTAAACATTAGCATGTTTACGGGTTGTGTTACCTGCTTCTCTCTGACATCATGAAGCGATGGACACACCACGCGCGGGCGCCGAGGATTCCAGCGCCCTCGCGCAGGGAGCTCCTGGTGTTGATTCAAATAGCACTGTGCCAGTTTGGATTCGGTCTCGATCACGGGCGTACCGACCTTTGACTGCCGATGCCGAGCGGTCGCTTCGACTCCGCGTGAACAACCCTGGATTGCAGCGTCGACGTGAACAGCTGCGGCCAGGCGGTAGCGCTGGATCGCTCTCCTCAGCGAGGCGACCGCGATGACCGTGTGCACCGTGCCGCACGCCGCACGCGCGGCGCGCTCGGTGCACCAGACCATCTTGACCCGCGACGGTGTATCCCTGGCCGTGTATGACAGCGGCCCAGTTGATGCCGAGCACACGGTCGCGCTTCTGCATGGCCTGTGCCAGGGCGCCGGCAGTTGGCAGGTGATCGACAAGGCGCTGCACGAACTGCTCGGCTGCGCGGTGCGGGTAATCCGATACGACCACCGTGGTCACGGCGACTCTAGCTGCGCGCCGATGAGCACGTATCACGTCGAACAGCTCGCCGACGACTTCACCGATGTGCTCATGGCGCTGCGGGTGAGCGGCTCTCTTACGGTCGCCGGACACTCGCTGGGCGGCATGGCGGCGATGACGTACAGCGCGCGATCGGTTGATCGACAGCCTGTGCGCCCGCAGGGGCTGGTGCTGGTGGCCACCGCTGCGGGAAAACTGTGCGATCGCGGATTGGGGCGGTTGTTGTCCACTCCTGCACCGGATTTCCTGTCCGCGTTGGTGGCGCACACCCCCGCTTACGCGGCTGAGCACGCGGTGCGAGCACTTTCACGGCCGGTCTGCGAGCTGGTCGGGCTGTGCCGGGGATGCGCTCGCGCCGAGCGACGTGTGCTGTGCTCGATGTGCAGTGCGGCGCTGTCGACGACGGCGCTGAGCACCGCTGCGGGGTTCCTGCCGCATCTGCGCCGCTTCGACCAGCGTGCTGTCTTGGGCAATATTGGTGCCGCCACCACCATTTTGAGCGGTGACGCGGACACCGTGACACCCGCAGCGCATGCGTACGAGATGGCCAGCGCGATTCCCGGTGCCCGGCATCGTCAGTTCCACGGCGCTGGGCACATGCTCTTGCACGAGCGCCCCGTGCAGGTCGCGGACGAAATCGCAGCTGTCGTGCGGTCGCTGCGCACTGTCGTGAGCGGGGTGGGCGCGTGATCATGGCCCTTGCTGAGCGTCCGCGAGCTGATTCTCAGGTACCTCACGCGGCGTCCCGCACACCGACAGCGTCGCCGAGCGGGGTGAGTGTTGAGGCCGTGTTCGCTGGCGGGGTGAACGGGGCGGTGCGTGATGCGCTGTACCAGTGGTATGAGCAGCACGGCCTCACCGTGGATGTGTTCGGCCCCTTCACTTTTGAGGCGGTCGCTTATGCGCGGAGGGTGGCCGGTATCGCCACGGCCGGCGAACACCTGTCCGCTGATGAGGCGTACCGCCGTGGCCTGTGCGTGGAGTGCGCCGCCGTGCCGTACAGCCCTGGCATGCTGCGCTGTGAGGTCTGCCATCGCCGATGCGTCAACCGGCGAGGTGAGCGCTGATGAGCGCCATTGTCAGCACCCCCACCGAAAAACCGTGGCTGCGTACACTTCTCAGTGGACGACCGCACCAGGTTATCCGCTCCGAGCGGGGCGTGTATCTGCACCGATACTTCCTCGTGCCGAGAAATCGTTGGCATAACTTGTATCTGCATCGCTTCGTTGGCTCCGATGATGCACCCGCCTTGCATTCGCACCCGTGGAGCTTCGCAACGCTGATCGTTTCAGGGTCCTACACCGAGGTCACCGAGAACGGTGCGCATTGGCGCGGCCCGGGGAGCCTGGCGTTTCGACGTGCCGGTCACCGCCACCGCGTACAGCTTCTTCGCGACGACACCGGCCGAGAGCAGACGTGCCTGACCATCGTTTTGACCGGTCGCCGCACCCAGGCATGGGGATTCTTCTGCCCCCGGCGTGACGGAACGTGGCGGTTCATTCCGTGGCAGAACTTCGGCGCAGGCGGATGCGGAGAGTACTCCAACGCCACCGACGGGCAACTCAGCGACACCAAAAGCAGACTAGACCAAGGGATTTGACGATGACAGCTCTGATGACGGCGGCGATCAATGAAACGGTCTTTCGATACGTGCGCCCGCTGCGCGGCGGCGAACACGGCGACCTGTTGGGGATCTGGTCCGGACACGACATCCTGTTCCTGACACGGCGCACGCCGGGCTGGGCGCTGCTCGATGCGCACAATCAGGTGTGGGGCTGGCATCGGCGCGAATCGGGGTGGTCAACCGCAACCGCCGCGTTCGACAGCTTCATCGCCGATCCGGTCCTGCGTGATCGTTTGGCGGCAGACGGATTTCATGTCATCGCCGACCACGGGCCGCTGCTGGAAGAGTTCATCCGCGCGAACCCGAGCTATGGACTGCCGCCCCTGGCCAGCGGCCCAACCGGGCGCCCGGCCGAGCCGATCCTGCCCAACTGGGGTGACCTTCTCGATCTGGCCCAGCACGCGGTGCGCGGCGCAGAAGGCCGATACGGCGCGTCGGTGGAGGACCTGCTGCGGGCCGACAATCGGAACTTCGCGCGGCCGGCGGTCTTCGACCGCGCGGTGATGCGGCGTTGGCTGGCCAGCGATGACACGTCCGCCGCGTTGAGCGCGATGCGCGCCGCCGCTGGGCGCCACGACAGCCCCAGGACAGCCGGTGAGGCATTCGCGCTGCTGGACCCGTCAGGGTGCAGCGGGTCTCCCGACCAAGACCACGTCCTCGACGTCCACCTGTCCGATGCCTGCGGTGACGGCGACTGGCTGATCGGCACCTGCCGGCACTGCTGGCATCCCATCGTCGAGCGCGAACACCCAGACCTGACGGTGACCACCTGGAGTCTATTCGGCGATCTGCGCTGACACCCCGTTCCCTTCGACCGCGCAGGAGCGTGCAATGACCTCTCTGGCTGACAACCCCGAACAGACCATCATGAAAGTGGTCGCCCCACAGGCGGCCTACGCCGTGTGCACCTTTGAAATTGACGTCGAGAAGTGGTCCCTACTGCCTGTTGCGGCGACCTCACATCAGGCCCGATGGGTTGACAGCATGTACGCCAATGCCATCTGCGAGCCGGCGGGACATTGCGAACCGGCTGACGATTGCCGCTGCGGCGCTTACGGCTATCGCAGCCTCCGGAAGTTGCGCGACGTCCACCGTCAGGCCACGACGCTCGTAGCGGTCATGAAGTACGACCCATCGTCGGCCGTCGAAGACGAGAACGAGGTGCGGGCCTTAACCGCAACGGTCGTGGCCTTCTGGATCAGCCCTGACTTGCCCAAGCGCCACGTAGCGGCGGCCGTCGTACACGACGTGACCGGGAAGCTGTGCATCGAATACGACGACCTGGACTGCATGTTGGCGCGGTACGACATCACCGAGCGATGGGAGGCTTGGGGCGGCTTGGACGAAGACATCGACGAGGAACTCCGGCCGGCTGCCGCCACCGACGGTGTCGCTCCCGTGCCTCGGTGGGCTCACGCACTCGGTTGGGATCGGCCAGTGCACACCGCCCGTGCGGTGCGCTCATGGGTGACGGTCGTGGGACGCCCTCTGATCGAATCGTTCTCTGGCGCCGTCCATTACGCCACGAAGACTGCCCGGACCATCGTGATGACGATTGTCATCGCCTGGTGTGCCGTCTTCACGCACGTCTACATCCACACGCACGTCACCCCATTCGCGTTCATCGATCCGGTGCTGTTGGCCGGCCACAGGCTGATTAGCGCCATCCTCGCGCCGCCGGTGATGCTGCTCACGATGTCCGCGTTGGGGCTGCTCGCACTGCTCGAGACGGTGCACGGGGCGCGGCCACTGCCGCGTCGTGCCGATCCGATCGCCTGGGCGATGACCGTGATCCTCCCGTTCGTGTACCTGTTCGCTGAAAAAACCGTGCTGGTTTTCGGCATGCTAGTCGTGCTCGCGGCGGCCAACGGCACACCGGAGCCCTCCGAGCTGGGTTGGTGCCTGGTTGCGATGTTCGTTCTGAACATCGTGGCGCGCAGCGCACCACCGTTCTGCGCAATCTACGGACACCTGCGCGTACTGCGGGCGCAGTCATCCTGGGGGGCGTCGACGGATGTATAAGGAGCCCCAGACACCGTATCTCGGCTTCATGCGACGCCAAGTCAACGGCCGCGACCAGCTCTATGTACCGCGCACGGCCGCACACTGCCTCATCTCCGCACCAACCGAGACAGGTAAAACCCGCCGCCTTCTCGCCCCCGCGATTTCGTTGTGGGGCGGACCGGCGCTGGTCGTGAACAGTAAAGACGACATCATCGACTTGGTGATGCAGTGCCGGCACGGGCCGACCGCAGTGATCGACTTCCGGCCCATCGCCAACCCGACCTACCCGGCCGGGGTTCAGTCGATGATCTACGACCCGACCACCACCATTGAAACGCCGCTAGAGGCGCTGACCATCGCTGAAAACATCATGCAGATGGCCACTGTCGGCATGGGCAGCGGCGCTGACCAAGTCTCCGACGGGGGAGTGTGGGAGTCACAGGCCTCCGGCCCGTTGGCCGCCTTCCTCTACGCGGCATCGCCCAACGGTAACGGCATGGGCATGGACTGGGTACTCAAGGCCGTCGACAACATGGACACCACCGAGAAAGGCGCCGCCGAACCGGGGTGGTTGCAAGCGGCGGCCCTGTGCCACCAGTATGAAGTGCTCGCCATCGGGATGACGAAAATCCTGAACATGGAAGCGCGGCAGCGTGATTCGGTGGCAATCACGATGCGCAAGGCGATCACCCCCTGGTTGCGCATGAGCCTGAACATTGCCATGGGCAGCGACATCCCGTGGACATTTGATCCCTCGTTCCTTGATCACCCACAAGCGACCGTGTTCATCCTCGCGCCCGCCGACGGCACCGTGGCCGGCGCAGCGGTGACAATGCTCGAATCTCTCTACCGACGCTGGCGAGAAAAGACCGCGCAGCGAGAGCAGATGCACCGGCTCCTCATCGCGATCGACGAGCTACCCAACACCGCGCCGCTGCCGAGTCTTCGCCGCATTATCGGGGAAGGTCGCGGGCTGGGGGTCAATGTACTGGCCTGCGTGCAGGACTCAGAACAGCTCGACACTGTCTATGGCCCGGTGTACGCCAACGAGCTCCGCAAGATTTTTCCGGCGAACATCATCATGTTCGGCGCACATGAAGAAAAGCTGCTCACCGGCCCCGAAAGCTGGTCTGGCCTAACCTTCCGCCGATCGGAGAGCTTCGGGCAGGCGGACGGTCACCGCAGCCTGAACAGCGACTTCGGTGCAGGGTTGCGATGGCAGGAGCTGCTGCCTCCCGACCGCGAACACGCCCGACTGATTATTCGCGGCGGTCTCGGCCACTGCGTCGAGATTCCCGACTGGAGCCGGTTCCGGGTCCTATACGACCAGGCGAGCGCAGCCGCGCTCCGACGAGCTGGCCGAGCGCCACTCGTGCCAGCAGCGTCAACCCGACCTAGCCCAGCAGCCAGCCGCATGAACCGACTACGGCAATTCATCGTCGGTGAATGACCGACGGCACAACACATCCGACCATCACAACGAGAGATCAACCGTTGAAGAACCTCACCCGAGCCGCCCTCGCCGCCGTGACCATCACGGTCGCCGGGTGCAGCCACCTACCCATCCCCGGCCTGACTGGCTCCAGCACAACGGGAATCACCGACGGGCCGTACACCCTGATCCAGGAGCCCCAGGCCGGCTACAGCACCATCAGTTCACACATCGACGGCGCCAAAAAGTCGGTCCGCGTCGTCATCTACGAACTGGCGGACGACGCCATTGAGAAATCGCTCGAGAACGCGAAAACCCGCGGCGACGACGTCAAGGTATTGCTGGACAGCGCATTTCACGGACAGCAAGTGAACCAACCGGCCTACACGCGGCTGCGAGCTGCCGGGGTAGACGTCAAATGGGCACCAGCGCGCACCATCGTGCATCAGAAGTCGGTCGTGATCGACGACGACACCGCCATCATCAGCACCGCCAACTTCGACGCGAAATACTACCCAACCGGACGCGACGCCATGATCGTTTCTACTGTGCCCGAACAGGTCTCGGCAGTCGCCGCGACATTCGACGCAGACTACGCCGTAACCGACACCGGCCGCCTATCACAGGCCATTGCCGCACCCGGCCTGATCTGGTCGCCCGCCGCCCGAGCCGAATACATCCGCACCATCAACGCCGCGCACGACGTGCTGAACGTGACCAGCGAAGAGCTAAAAGACCACGCTGCAGCGATTTCCATCGCTCAGGCCGCCCGCCGCGGCGTCCCCTGCAAAATCGTGCTCAACGCCGACGACGCGGACACGCCCGCCGTCACTCAAGTCAAGGACGCCGGCTGTGCCGTACGCGTCCTGCCCAAGTCGCCCAACGCTCTGTATATGCACGAAAAGATCGTCCTGACAGACGATTCCCTCATCATCGGCAGCCAGAACCTATCCACCAAGAGCCTGACCGAAAACCGGGAGCTGTCCATCCGGCTCGACAAGGCCGCTGCCCCGAACATTGTTGCGGCAGTACACAACCAATTCGCCGCCGACTTCGACAAAGCCACGCCGGCGTGACAACAAGGAGACCATCATGCCCACCGTTGAACCTGCCGCCATAGGAACCGATCACACCGCGCCGAACATCGTCGGCGAGCGTAATCAAGGAGCATCAACATGAGCACCACCCTGGCCGCACCCACGTTCCGCGCCGCGCTCGACGCTGGGCTCTGCTGGCTCTATGCCACCGAGCAACCCGACACCGCTCTCGTCGAACGCTGCGGCGTCCGGATCATCAGCGGAGACCGGATCGTGCGCTTCCTTCCCGTCGGCATGGAGGGACACCCGCTCATCGTCCTCGATGCCCGCATTCCCCGATGGAGGCCACGTCCGACAGAGTGTGGTATCGGCACCCTGCCTGAATGCGAATTAGCCTCTGTTGCTGCACAATTACGCGAACTCGGTGTCGCATCGAGCCGCTGGCACTACCACAGCACCACCGGCACGATCGTGCTATCCGTCTCCGCGCACCCGTCACTGCGCGCCGCCATCGAACGATTCAGCGCCGGCTGCCCATGGCACCACAGCCAAGTGTGCGATGCGCCGATCAGCGCCGGTGGACAGGGCTGCACCTGGCATACCGATGGTCACAATGCGGCGGTGTGGCCATCGGTCGCCGCCGACGCCATCGAGAACGCCCGCGCCCTCTCCCTGCTGCCGTCGAAGTGAGCGGCCATGAGCCTCCTGCCTGCCACGGCGCTCCTGATCGCCGACGACGACCCCGAGTTTGACGAAGACATTCCCACCATCTCGCCTCCGCACCGCAGCGGCCGGGCCGCCGGGTCCAACAGCACCCGCCCAACGTCGATGAACACCAGCCAATCGCACCACGGAGAACGTATGTCTCAGAACAGCTCAGCATCGGGCACGTGCCACGCAAACGACTGCGACACCCCGTGCACCGGTTTCATGTGCGGGCCACACTGGAAGCTCGTGCCCCCGGCCATGCGACTAGTCATTGAATCAAGCCCGCACCCCCACGCCGTGCCGCCGGCGATCGCCACAGCCGCCATTGCAGAGGTCGCCCACCGAGAATCCCGGACCAAACCAGCGGTCCGCCAGAAAGTCCGCCGGCATCCGGTCCAGCTCGCACTGTTCGGAGACGACCAAGTGCTCACGAAAGGAAAGCGCTGATGCAAAAGCCTGGCTGGCTGGAACTTGCCGGCGCCACCGCCCTCATCGTTATTGGACCGGGCAGCGTCCTCGTCGGCCTCACCACCACTCCCCGGCGTGACGTACCTGCATGGCTGCATGTCAGCGAGACCGACCTAGCCTGGTGCACGATCGGGGTCCAGGTGTCCCTCGCTGTCACCATCGTGTGCCTGGGCACGTTCGCGGTATTCAGTACCGTGTTAGGAGAATTCGGCTCAGCCCTCACGAGTGCGCTAGTGCTGGTCATGACGGCCCCGTTCGCGGTTCTTGCGCTGCCCGAAATCATGCTGAGCGACCGACACGCACCGCCCGACCCCGATATTCCGTTTGCGACCGACTTCGACTACCGCGCCTATCTGCCTCACCTGTTCGAGGCAGTGAAAGAGCCGGCGTTATGGTCGCTCACCGCCGCTGTGCTCCTGGGCGGAGTCCTTGGCGTCGCGGTTCGCTGCTGGCCACGTCCGGCTGAGCACGCACCGCTCAGCGCCGGCATGCTCATCGACGACCCCGCAGCCGTGTTCACACCGGAAGTTCCCTCAGGGCAGCGCGATTCATTCGCGTCGCGAAGGGAAGGGCGGCAGTAATGACACCAACGCTGGACGGCCAACAGCCCACAGGGTTTGAGGTGGAGGGCCGCCGCATCCACGACGTGCACTCCTTATCGTCGCAGCAGGTCCTCAGTGCTGCCAAAGCACTTCATGTACGGCCGCTGTGCCTGTGCCAGTATCCGCCTGTGCCGATGTACATCGCCAGCAGCGGGCACGAGCTCATCGTCAAGCGGATGCCGGGTACCGCAGGCAGCCATCACCATCGGTGCCGGTCCTGGCTGCCGCCGGAAGAACTGTCCGGATACGGCGCGGTAGCTGAGCAGTCCATCGTGGACAACCCTGCGGACGGAACAACGGTGCTGCGCCTGGGGTTTTCGCTGTCCAAATCCGCTGGTCGCGCAGCGCCCGAGCCTTCGGGAACTCCATCGGACACCGTTCAAGCCAGCGGCAACAAGTTGTCTCTAAAGGCGGTGCTGCACTATTTGTGGGACGAAGCCGAATTGACGACGTGGCAGCCAAGTTTCGCTGGACATCGTTCCTGGGCGGTGGTCCACCGTCGTCTGCGAATGGCGGTGGACGGCAAGCTGGTTCGTAAGAATCCGCTCGGGCCTGCGTTGTTCGTACCCGAGCCGTTTTCGGCCGACCGTAAGGCTGAGCTGGAACAGCGCCGCATCAAGGCGTGGGCAACAGCGCGGCGGCAACCGGGTAAAACCACGCAGCTGCTCATCGGAGTGGGCGAGGTCAAGGCGCTGGAAGCGACCAGTCACGGATTCAAGCTCCAGATCCGGCACCTGCCGGGGCATCCGTGGTTCCTCGAGGAGGATTTGTACCGCAAGCTCGCCAAGCGATTTGCCGTCGAATTGGAACACTGGCAGATGTCGGAGCCGGGCGATGTGCGCCTGGTGGCGATCTGCACCTTTTCGGTGTCGCGGGCCGGGTATGCGACCGTCGAACAGTTGTCACTGATGACCACGGACCGCAACTGGCTGCCGTTCACCGGCGATGCTGACCGCACCTTGCTGAGCACCGCTGTCGACGCGGGACGGTCGTTCCGGAAAGTGCTGGCGTACAACGGAAGCGCAACAACCATGGCGTCGCTCACGTTCACCGACACCACACCGCCAGTAGCGGCGTTCATCGACCGCCCCGCGGGCGACGCTGACGGCGAGGAGTCGATTGCCGGTGTGTCGGTGTGGAACTGGCGCACCGACGAGGACATGCCCGACCTTCCTCTCACGATGTCTGACCGCGCGGCGCGGAGCCCTTCGACCGAGCAGTCCGACGCTGATATTGAACCCCCGTCTGAGGGCTCCGGCTTATGAGGTGCGCCGCTACCGACGGTGTTGTGCCCGTAGCGCTTCACCGGCTGTGGCACGGGCGTGGACCGGCGTCTGGGTGTCGGTGTTCTCGCGCATCCAGCGGGCAAGGCGGTCGGGGTCTGCGCCGGCGGCGATGAAAACCGACATGATGTTGATGTCGGAGCTGCTGGGCGTCTCGGAGGGTGTCACGCTGGTCCGCCTTCCCGGTTGGTGAGTGAGTGTACGAGGCGGTTCAGACAGCCAGTGGTTGTTCTCAGACTGCGCACGGGTCGTCGCCGTCTCGTACCGCCACAGTCACGGCGTCGCCGCCCGGGACCATCGACAGATCAGCCAAAGTCATCGACGCCACGCGCCCGGCTGCCTGATGTGGAACAGGAATCGAGCCGCATTCGGCGACGGTAGCGATACCGCCAGCAACGGGGGTGTTCCAGAGCGCGGCTTGTACCTCACTTAGGGAGCTACCGCCGCCGCTGAGCTCGTGCCCGTCGATCGAGACGAACCATCCATCGCTGCCCAGACCGGCGTGCCGGACTGTCACGCTGGCGACGTGGAAGTTGACCGCGGTTTCACTCATGCTCGGGCTGCCCCGTCCCCATGGACCTGCGGGGGAGTGCTGGCGGCGGGGCGGGGTACCACCCTCCGATCTGGTCGGCGAATTCAGCTGGAGTGAAAGGGCATCCGTATCTGGCTGTGCGCAGGTGGTCGGAGACGACGGCGAGGTGCATATTGATGGCGCGGCCCATGCCCGCCAGCTGCGGCAAGGGCTGGAGCGTCCACGGAATGTGGGGGGCGACGGTGATCAGAATGTGCGGTTCGCGGCGCGGGTTGGCGAGTTTGTCGCGCGAGCTTGCCGTGACCGTCAGAGTTCTCAGAAGTGCGTGGTCGTAGACGTCCAGTAGGCAGTGCGATTGCCAGCCCGCGGCCGCGGCGCCGGCATGAAGGCGGTCGCGGTCGGTGGCCCAGTCGCGTATCCAGGTGTGCGTTAGCCCCTCGCCGTTCTCGGCGGTCGCGAAGGTCCATGGTCGAAGTGATGTTGTCGGTAACATGTGTCGAACTCCTTGAAGTGGTTGAGGTTTCGCGCTCAGCGCGCGCTCGGGGCTGGCAGTGTCCACGACGTCGTGGAAGCGGCGTCGGTGAGGGCATCTTTGACGCCGACCGCGACCGCGCCGATCATCCACGCGGCCCCGATGGCGCAGACTGCTATGCCGGTCTTGACCAGGTGCAGTGATTGCAGGGACTGTGTGATCTGGGTGACCGGTGCCATGTCGACCGCCGATAGTGGTTCGCCGACGTCGAATACCGGTGGGGCCGTGAGGTCGTCAGGGCCGAACGGCAGATTGAGGTCGACCGGCGGCGGCGGCGGGGTGATTGGCCACCATGTCGCGGAGCCGTCGATGGCCAGCCACCCGTTCAAGATGCCGTAGATGCCGGCGACCGCGAACGTCGCGGGTATCTGCGCCAGCAGGTACGGCGCAAGCAGAGTCCGGTACAGGGAGTCGTCCGGTCTGTAGAGCAGGACGGTGAGGACCCCGATGCCGACGGCGGTAGCGAACAGCGCGGGGATCGGATAGGCGCGCAGCCGGGCCGGGATGTACTGGACAGTCAGCTCGTATAGGAGCTTGCCTGCCGCCCATCCCAGGGGCGCGAGCAGTGCGCTGGCCAGGACGATGATTGCTTCCAGGCTGATTTCCACGGTGGACCCTCTGCGAGCCCAGTGGGGGTGAGTCAGGTTGTCGTCATAGGGATTTGGTCGTGCGCCCGCTGTCATGCGGGTGCGTTTGCGGATCTGCCGGTTCAGTTTCTCGCCGCGCCGTTTTTGGAAGTTCCAGATGCCGGCGTGCTCGGTGATCCATTCGTGCCGCAGTTCGTCGTAACGATCAGGCGTGATCTGTCGCATGTGTGTTCACCTATTGTCGTTGTTGCTTTGATCTGTCAGACTCGACAGGCATAGAGGTGAGGGTAGTCGCTGGAGCGACTGTTGTCGCCAGGCAATCGAGGGGAGCTTTCGTGGGAGTGCCAACAGTCAGCGCGCTAGTGCTGTTTGCGCTGGTATTTATCGTTTTTCTGATGCTGGCATGCAGTGGCGGTGGGCGTCCGAAGCCGCCGGTCACGCAGGCGATGGTCGACTCGATTCCGACGTGGCCGGGACGCGAAAACATGCAGTCACGGAACACCACGTTGTCCACCGGCGGTGTTCACCAGGTGCCGAGTGCGGTGCCGGCGTGGCCGTCGATGTGGGTGGGTCCGGCACCGGTTACGGCGCCGTCGCCCGTGGTGGTCGACATGGCGCCTGCCCTGGTGCAGCGCCGTCAGCCCAGCGCATCAACGATGCGCGTGATCAGCCACCGGGCGGCCTCATGACCACCTCCGACGCACTCTCCGACGAGGACTGGGGACGCGGTCTGCAGCAGTACGGGCAGAGCAGCACCCCAGACAATGACCACGACGCCGAAGACCTCGGCGATGTCGATGTCGCCGCACTGATGGCTGACGACGATGACGACGCGCCGACGGGGCCGGTGGACCTCGACGCCGGGCAGGACGGACCGCCCAAAGAGCGGTTTGATCACAAGCTGCTGTGGGGCTTCGGCGGGCTGGTCGCCGCTGGTGTCGTCGCTGCTCTGGCGGGCTCGGTGATCCTGTATTCCCATGACAGCAAGCCCGCGCCGAATAGTGGCGGGTCGCTCAGTGAGCCGCAGGCGGTAGCGGTCGCGAAACCGCCGCCAAGCCCTGCGGCCGCTACCGACAGCCCCGGTAGGGACCGCTCACTGCCGTACACCGCCGATGCGAACGGATCGTGCGCGGAAGGCTCTACGCCCGCACAGACCATGAGCGGGACCGATCCGCACAATGCGTTCGTCTGCGTCCGGGGCGGCGGCGACGGCCAGGTGATCATGCTTGATCTGGGCCGCACTTACATGGTGACCGCCATCTCCTGCACGTGCGGCTGGGTCGGGCAGGACGCCAGCGGCGTCACGCAGTGGTCGCAGCACCGGGTTGTACGCCTGGTGCAGTACAGCTTTCCGGACAACCCATCGATCACGCCGATCACGCAGGACACCAAGGACGTGCACGGCGAAGCGATTCAGCCGCTCAAGCCCGTGCTGGTGTCGCGGATCAAGATGCTGATCCGCTGGACCGAGCGGCCGCCGGCGGACCCGGCCGCTGCGCCCACGACAGCACCGCGCCCCGGTGGCGGCCTGGCCAGCGTGTTTGGCGACTCAAACACCACAGGAGCGCCAATCCCGCCGCCGAACGTGTCCCCGCTGGGCAGCCAGGGCAGTGACGGCAGTGACCCGGTTGATGCCACGTTCGCCATCAGCACCCTGAAAATCCTTGGACACGAGGCGGTTTGATGATGGATCAACACGGCATCGACGCTGAGCTCCCGCACCTCATTCGACTGGATCGGAATATCCCGGGATGGATGCACGACCAACGAGCGCTGCAAACCACGGGCCGCGCGCTGACCTTGTGCTCCGCCATCTTCGGAGCGATGGTCGTCGCCGGCGCCGGACCGGAGCTGATGTTTCCCGCGAACATGACACCCGCAACCTTGGGGACGTTGCCCTGGGTCGCACTGTGGACGGTGGCCGTGTTGCTGGGCATGTGGCATGTAAACGCCGCCGCCATGCAGCACCGGATGCGCGCAGCCAGCCGCGAACTGCGATTCGAATCACTGAGCCGCGCAGCTGATTACGCCGAAGACGTCCTCACGCTCAGCGGGCACGGACCTGCCGACGTCACCTGGCGCGTTATGGCAGTGGCACCGCTGACCGCGCTCGTGTACGCGGCGTCCACGCGCGGCAACGGTGAAGGAATGCCGTGGGTGCGCGAGATGGTCGATCGCTTGAACACTGAGGGAGCCTCCGGGTGGCACGCGGCCTCCCAGGCGGTCGCCGATATCGACGAGAAGCTGCAACCAAGCATCGACCGTTGGGCTGTCGCGGACGCCGCTCAGCGCGGCAGCGTTGCGCTGGTCATGCGGGAGGCGGTCGGCAGCATGGCGGGAGCGCCGGCATGAAGCTCAACAAGACCTGGCAAGGGCGGGTGGGCGCATCGTCGTCGGCGCTGCGCCGCTACGGCACGATCGTCATCATTGTGCTGGCGGCGATCAGTGGTCTTAACACGCTGTGGGACTTCGCTTTCGGCCGTCCCACCGATGTCGTCACGCCGGCGCGCAGCATTGTGAACAAGTCCGCGGTGGTCAGTTCGTTCGCCGAGGACTACGTCACCACCTGGCTGACCGCCACCAGCTCCACCGGTAAGGCGCTCGGCCAGTTCGTGTCGGTCGACCCGTCCCATCTGAATCTGCCGACGACCCCGGCGCTGGTGATCGGTTCCCCGACGGTGGTGGCTGTAACGGCTGAAGGCACCGCCGCCAAAGACGATGCTGCCGAGGTGTACTCGGTGGTCGTCGGCATCAACCAGCGGCCCTACGACGCGGCGGCACCGAGTCGCGCGATGTACCGGGTCGCGGTGCTGTGGACCAAATTCGGTCCTCGCGCGGCAGGACTGCCGTACCGCGTCGAGGGGCCCGGTCCGGGCGCGGACCTCGCCCAGGACTACCCGACGACGCTGGCTCCGACCGATCCCGCCTACAAGGTCGTCTCGGGATTCCTCACGGCCTACCTGACAGCCTCCACAGGCGTCGAGCAGTTCGTCACGTCGGACTCGTTGTTGACCAGCCTGGGCGCGCCGTACGTGGCCCTCAAGGACGACAAAGGGAACCCGATATCGGTGGTCACCGCGGTCACCGCGGCCTCGGCCGTGCCCGCGCAGCCCGCCGACGGGCAGACCGCGCAGGTGCTCGCGGCGGTCACCGCGCTGTCCTCGCAATACGCGAACGTGTCGATGAGCTACCCGCTGACCCTGCGCGGCGTGGGCGGGCACTGGGCGGTTGCCGGGATCAACCGTTCACCGCTGATGTCCCTCAATGACGACATCGTGCCCGTACCGGTCACGAGCGCCCAACAATCGACGAACTGACCACCGGCAGTTCGGGTTTCACCACCAAAGGAGCACAACGACCATGATCGTCACCACCACACTGGCCGCAGGAGACCTCCTCACCGGCACCGTCACATTCTGGAACGACTTTCGCGTCCCCGGCGCGATCGGCCTGCTCATCGTGGGCGTTCTGACCGCAATCTTCGCTTACCACAAAGGATTCGGAGCCGCCGCCGGCAAGTTGATCGGCGCCATCGCCTTGGCGGCGATCACGCTGGGAGCCGCTGGTCTGGTCAACTCCGCACAGCAGACGATCGACAACCACACCGGCGGCATCACGCGCGGCCAGTACGGGCAGTAGCGCCTAAAACCTGAGGGGGAATGCGCACGTGAGCGACAACTACGACGAAAATAGCACCGCCCGTTCCTTCGGCGGTGTGATGGACTTCCCGATCCGTCTCGGCTATCTGGACGAGCACACCCGACTTCTGTTGGGGCCGTGGGGCAGATACGACGGCGCCGCCGTTGTCGTATTCGGTGGTGGCACCTGCTGGGCCACCTACCACTGGTTCGACTCCGGGCACGCCAGGTCCATCTTCATCTACGGTGTGATCCTCACAGCATTCCTGGTGTACCTGGCCCGGCAAATTCCGATCAGCCGACCCTCACCGGAGTACCGGATGCTGTGGCTGCTCAACAGTTTCATCGGCACACAGAGCCGGGCCGCCGCGAACGGTAAGCGCGACCCGTGGAAGTCGCCGCCGAAAGCGGTAATCGATAACCTCGTCTTCACCAAAGGTGGTGTCTACGCGGACTTTATCCTCTCCGGTCAGGCCAGTGGCATGGAGCCGTTCGAGCAGCGCCGCGTGCTTGCCAATGCCCACCGCCCCTTGGTCCGCCAGCTGCCGTCGGGCATGGTGTTTTGGGGCATGTCCGCACGGGTTGACCCGACGCTGCTGCTGCAACGCATGCTCAAAGGCCGCGAGCACCAGCCGCGCTGGGTGCGTGAGGTCCGCCAGTGGGAACCATTCGTACGCGAAAACCCTTTCTACGAAGATGTTTTCGGTGTCCGGATACCGGTCGATGCTGGCATGGCCGGCCGCAGCGGCGCCGGCGCAGTAGCGAAATTCGCGAGCACCGTCGTCGGTCGCGACCACGACGCTCCCGACACCCTCGAAGGGTTCCGCGCGATCGTCGACGAACTGCTCAGCAAGATTCCCGCGCAGTTCCAGGCGCGGCCGGCAACACCGCAGCAAATCCAGTGGCTGTATGAGCGGCACTGGACCAGGGGAGCGGTGTCCCGGCCCTTCCCGCATGCCGCTGGTGGTCCCCGCCAGCTGACCTCCTCCGATTTCGAGTGGATGCTGCCTGTCGAGTTCGACGAGGGTGACCAGCACGCCCGCAAAGCGCACCGTTCGTGGTGGCGGCGGACGTGGCCATCGCGCAAACCCGTTGTCGTGCTTCGCGGTCCCGCCGGTTCCAGCTACCAGACCCTACTGCCGGTGGCCGAACTGCCTCGCGGCGGACTGCGTTTTCCGGGCGCGGAAATCCTTCAATCCGCCTACGACGTGCACTTCGGCGCAGACGTCGATTGCGACTGGTACCAGCACGTGAGTACTACGGCCCGGGAAAAGGAGCTCAATCGGGTCGAACGTGCACAGCGCAACCTCAACGACCAGTCGTTTCAGACCTCAGGCGCCCGTGACGCGGACCTGGCAGACCGATACGCCGCGGGCGAAGACTACGAGCGGGAACTGAACTCGAGCTCGCTGGAACGGGCGACGCATTCGACAACCGTCCTGGCGATCGGGGCGGCGACCGAAGCGGCACGGGCGGACGCTGTGCAGCAGCTCAAGACGCATTTCGCCGAGGAACTGGACACGGTTCTCGCCGCACGTGGCGGCGCACAGTCATCGCTGTGGGAGATTGGACATCCCGGCAGCGAAGGGCGTGCCCCGCACAGTCAGTTCTCACAGCCGACCACCACCCGGCAGTGGGCACGCTACGCGCCGCTGGTGTCCTCGGTCCTGGGCCACGACACCGGTATTCCGTTCGCCCGCAATCTGGCCACCCGCCGGAACAAGATGGTGCTGCTCGACTTCGAGGGGATGAAGGACCGGCGCGGAGCACCGGGCATGCTGTGGTTCGGCGCGCCCGGCGGCGGAAAGTCGCAGTCCTGCAAGCGCGTCGTGGACAGCCTCATCAAGCGCGGCCACCAAGCCTCGATCATGGAGCCGGGCACGATGCGCGAATGGGTGCCGGCGTTGCGACACCATGGCGACCGCGTGGTCCTGATCGACCCAGTCGCCGGGCAGTGGTCGCTGGACGGCCTCAAGATTTTCCCGGGCAAAGACGCCGTCGAGCACACCCTCGACCACTTGTTGCCGATGATGGGCATGGACGCGGTGTCCGTACCGGCGCGCCAGTTCGCGCGGCTGTTGCGCCCCGACGACGGTGTCGCACATTCTCTTGGCGGTCTGGTCCGCTGGTTCAAAAACCTGGATCGCAAGGAATACGCCGAGTATGAGGAACTGGCCGACAGCCTGATCTATTTCTCCGAAAAAGACTACTGCCGAGCCATGTTCGACGAGTCGCTGCCCGCACCTCCCTTGTCGGAAAAGGACGCGGTGATCTGGACGCTCGGGGGCCTGCAGCTGCCATCGACGTCCGAGACCGAGGAAGTGCACCTCTATCGACGCCAAACGCCCCGCGCCAGGGCAGGTTTGGCGGTGTACGGCATGATCGCCTCGCTGACCCGTTTGACCTACACCGATCCCCGCACACGTCGCCCGGATGCCTTCGGGTTCCTCGTCGCCGAGGAGGCGCGCGAGTATTTCGCGTCACCGGTGGGACGCAAAGACGCTGAGCGTATGGGGCTACAGGGCCGCAAAGAGAAGTACGGGCTGCTGGCAATCTCGCAGTATGTCGAGCATTTCGAGGGCATCGGCATCCAGAATCTCCCCATGCGGGTCATCACCCCGTTCAAGCCGACTGACCGTGATTACGCACGAGAATCGTTCCGGCGCTTGGGTATTAATCCCGACGAATACCCGGAGGTGCTCGACACGCGTGTCCAGGAGGGACGCGGTCTGGCGTACCTGTTCGATGACCTGGGCCGCGTTGGGCTGGTCGACATGCTCGCCCCGGTGCAGCAGGAGTTGGTGGACGCGTTCGACACCCGCGATATGGCCGACGAGGGGTGGGCGGCATGAGCGAGACCATCGCCGCGTGGATGTACACGCGGCCACGCGTTCGGCGGGTATGGTTCATGTTCCAAGCGATCTGGGCGTTCTCGATCACCGCGGTGTACTTCGCGCCGAACGCGACCGCTGACACCCTCTCGGCGGCATGGAATTTCACCGGCCTGCATGACAGCTACGGCGTGCCGATCGGCGCGCACTTCGTTGCCGTGGTGCCGCTGACGGAGATGATCGGGTCCAATGGCCCGCAGTTCGGCGTCTCACCGGAGACGTGGGGGCCGGCGATCATGTCGTCCTTGGCAACCGCCGGCACCTATGCTCAGCTCAACGAGGCACTCGCCGCCGAGACGGCGTTCCTGATTTTCATCTGCTCGGTGGGCATCTGGATCGTCAAGTTCGCATTGGGCGTGGTGTGGCTGGGATGGCTGGCTGCCATCGCCGAGCCGATCGTGGAAACCCTCAAAATGATCGTCGCCAGGACGCACCTGCTTGCCGCCGGCGTCGGTGTCTGCGTCGTGGTCGGCGGATTCATCTGCCTCACAACGGGATACGCGGCTGGCATCGGTATCATCCTCAGCGGCTTCGTCGCGCTCATCCTGTTTTGGGTGTTGCTGCGCGACCCTGTTGGCGACCTCGTCAGCGACAACGGGGTGCTCGGGATGGGCCGATCCATTGGTTACTCGATCGCCCAGGGCGTGGTCAACAATGGGCCGGTCGCCGCCGGCGGCACCAGCGCCCAACTCGACACGCTGTGCTCCTGGCTGGTGGACGTCCTTGTGCGCGACATCATGCAACTGCTGACCTTCGGACAGGTGATCGACACCATCCCCGGCTGCGCCGCCAAATACAACGCAGGGCTGCTCAGCGGGATCGGCGACGCCCCCGCGACGTACATCAAGGCGTGTGCGCCGCAGGCGTACGAGCACGCGCTGCACCTCGACTTTCTGACCGTCGGGTTGTTCTTCTGCTGCAATCTGGGTATCTGCGTCATCCTGCTCGCGGTCGACTACATGGGCATGGAGGCATTCCGTGTCGGGTTCAAAGCCTTCTGGAATGTCCTGATCCTGGTGCCTGCTGCGGCGATGGCAACCTTCCCCGGTCCGCCTCGGCAGGCAGCCAAGAAAGCAGCTGCACGAATGCTGCTGCATGGCGCCGAAATGATCGCCGGCACAGCCGGTTTGGGAATCTTGGTGCTCATCATGGCTGGCGTGACTCGAGGCACGCTACCCGGCACGATCGGCATGACCGACCCTCTGGCCAAGGTGCTGGTGATGACGCTCATCGCTGTTGCAGGAGCGTTTGCCTTCCGGATTGCCCTCCTGCGGATGTTCGGCGACCGCGGTATTCCGGGCCCGATCCGGGCTGTGAAGGGCACGTACCGCACTGTCACCGGGGCTGCCCGCACCGTGAACGAAGTCGACTACGCCGGGCGGGTGATCAAGAGTGCCGGCGATCGGTTGCGGGACTTCCGCAAGTCGCGAGCCGAAGGCCGAAAGGGCGAGAACGATCCCGACGGCACCGGGCCGAAAGCGCCGGGGCGCAAAGCCCATCCACCCACCACCGGACCCGGGCGGGGCACCCCGGGCAGCAGTGCCAGTGGCGCCGGTCCGAATCGGCCGGGCGGCAACACCCCGACCGCGCCCCCCACGGGACCGCGATCGCCCAAGCCTCCCACCGGAGACGGCGTCGCACCGCCACCGTCAAGCGGTTCACGAGCCCGGTCGGCCGTCGCGCAGACGGGTCGTACCGCGGCCAAGGACGCGGCGTGGGCGGGAGCGACCGCTGTTGCCCCGGAGGTCGCGGTCCCCGCCAAAGCCGCCGCCACGGTGGCTCATCGCCTCCACCACGGCAACGGGCACGGACATGGCGGCGGATCGCACGGTGCGGCACCTGGTCGCGCGGTAGGCAATCAGCCTGCGGCGCAGCCCCAGAACCGTGTCGGGCAGCCACCCAACGGGTTGGGCCACAACAGCAGCTCGGCCAAACCCCAGGCGCCGGCGGTGGACACGCCGCCGACGGCGCCGCCCGGGCGCCAGGCCCCACGACCCGATGAGCGCCAGTGATCGACCCTTCGCCACCGACGCAGCCATTTTCAGATGACCACCACATACCTACCCGCGCGACGGCCGTCCGCACCGGACCGGCGTCCTATCGGAAAGAGCGAGACATGACGATGGCACTGACCACACACGACCGGACTGGCAACTGGCCTTCGCCACGTACCGACCGTGGACCGCAGCCACGCATGCACCGGGCCGGCCACCCCGCCGCCGTCGGCGCGGTATCGGTGGGCGCTGAAACTGAGTTCGCCAACCCGTTCGCCGCCGAGGCCCGCACGGAGGATCAGCGCCAGTCGGCACTGACCGCCTACGCCGTCTGGCTGGCCGGTCAACCGGACCGCATCGCGGCGACCCGCCAACTGGGCGGGCACGACCTGTCCTGCACCTGCGCTCTCGGTGATAGCACCTGCCACCGCAACGTGCTGCTGGACGTGGCCAACCCGCCACGCGACGCGTTCGCCGCCGAAGGCCACGCCATGGGACTGACGCTGCGGCGGCCGTGGGCATCGCTGCTGCTCATTCCGGAGACATTGGGTGGCAAGACGATTGAAAACCGCACCTGGTCGACCGACTACCGCGGACCGGTACTGATCTACGGCGGCACCCGCATCGACAGCGCCGGTGTTGCGGCGGCGACTCGAGCAGGCTTGGACACGTCCTGGCACGTCGACCAGCAGGGCTGGCTCGGCGCAGCGATGTTGGTCGATGTACACCGCTCACGCGGCTGCTGCCGACCATGGGGACAGCCGCATGTCCGCGACAACGTGCCCGTTTATCACTGGGTTTTCACGCATCCGCAGCGGCTGGCCAGCCGCACCTGGGGACGTGGCTTCGTCGGCCTTCGCCCCACGTCCTGGTCGGTTCTGATCCGCCGCCGTTTCCTCAACATCGCCACCTCGCAGAAAGGCACACGCTGATGACCGCAATGTTCGATGGCTCCTACGACACCGACGCTGAGCAGCGGATGAATGCTGAGCGGATGGCTGCGCATCGGGAACGCAAGCGCCGCGACAAACTTGCGGCCCGGATCGCCGTGCTCGACGAGGTGGTCACCGGGCGCACTGAGCTGCGGCGCGCCCGCCCCTCGCTGGGCGAGGTCGCCGAGTTCTTCGGGATCGACTGCGGTCCACTGCACACCCTTCTGCGGCTTCGTCGTGAGGAATTCCTTTCCGACGGATGGCGTCACGACCGGTGGACCGATGAGGCCATCATCCGGGCGGCATTGTTGCTCGAAGATGGCGAATCGGAGACAGCCGACGAAATCCGTTACCACCTGCGGGAAAGTGAACTGCCCGTGGTGTATACCTCGCACGCGCGGCGGATTGAGCAGTGCGGCAATGACTTTGCGCGTGCGATGAGCCTGATCGATGCTGTGCACGGGGGCGAGAGCCCAGTCGACGTGTGGCGGCGCCTTCAGGACATGCCCCGCTACGAGCTGCAATCGCTGGCTATCGCGGTCGCGGCGCTGGTGCCCGAGGGTGCCGACAACCTTGGCGCATACTTGAAACAAATTGCCGGCAGGAACGGCTCTGTGGCACAAGGCCTTGCCCTGCTCATTCCGCGGCCGTCCAAGCTGTACCGGCGGCGCCGCAATCCCGGCAGACGACGGTACGTTGACCAGCCCGGCGGTGTGTCGGTGACTGCACAGCGATGACCACAGCCGACACGTTGCTGCTGCGGGACAAGTTGATTGCTGAACTGTGCGCTAGCCCCGTCGCGCTGGCAACCGCTGAACTGGCCGCGCGGATGCCCGGGAAAGTGGAGCGCAGCAACGATTCCTGTGCACAGCTATGTCACCGCAGCACTCTCGGTCCAGGATTGAAAGTGCTTGAATGCCACCGCAGTTGGCATCTGGTGGAATATCGACGAGCCACCCACGGATACACCGGGATTTACCGCCATCTGCGTGCGCTGGAAGCCCAAGGGCTGATCCAGCGCACCGTCCGTGAGAACCGCAAAGGCGTGTACTGGATCTACAACGGCCCCGACGTCGTGGCCGCATCACCTAGCCACACCGGCGACGGTGGTGGTCGGCCGTAGCCCGGGCGGCCACCACCGATCACACACCTGCTCTGGAAGGGACCACCCGCATGTCCACCGACGACCGCATGCCCCTGACCCCGTGGGCAATCAACCTCATCCGGGTAGTGGCCGCCCTGCTGGCGATCGGCGTCGGCTACGCCGCGATCAGGCTGAGCTTTAGCACCCTCAAAGACATCGCCACCCGCGCGCACGTGCCGCCAGACCAAGCCTGGCTGTGGCCCGGAGCACTGGACGGCGCCACCGTGCTGGCCACCCTCGGCGTCGTCGTCGGCAGCAAACGCGAGAAACGCTTCTTTTGGGGCGTGTTGGCCGGCGGCCTGCTCATCAGCATCATCGCCAACGACCTGCACGCGATCCTGCCGCCAAACCAGGAATTACCCCTGATCTGGCGCGCGGTAGTCGGATGGGTAGCGCCGATCTTCGGCGCACTCACCATTCACGGGTTCACCATCCTGCTCAGCATGAAATGGCACCGTGGCGCCGCGAAACAATCCAGCCAAGCACCCGCACCAGCGACACAGGTCGTCGCCGAACGGGCCGAAGCTGAAACCGCCGAGCCCACCATGCGGCCCGACACCACCGCCGTAGCCCCGGTCGATGAACCCGCTCCCACCGCGCTACCCGCCGCCACCACCGAGCCGGGCCGGGGCAAATACGCTGATCTTGCGGGCAAAGTGCTGACGATCGTCAATGTCAAGGACGTTGCCGTTAACGATGTTTCAGAAGTCCTGCGGATGAGCTACGACTTGAACATGGCGAACCGCGACATCGGCCGGCGACTGAGCATCGGGCATCACACCGTCGGAAAGATCATCGACGCCAGCGCGGCGGTCCTGCGCGGCGAACCGATCGCCGTCGCATCCTGACCAGAAAATTGGAGTCCGACACCCCCCGCAGGCCCCATTATCATCGAGTCAGGGGGTGCAGTGGCCCCATCCATTTTTATCGACCAGCGATGTGGAGCTACACCGATGACGATCATTCTCGATGCCACGGGTCTGACCGCCGCGGCCGGACAGCTGTCGGGCAGCGCAGGACTGCACACCCCGGCGGTTGCCGAACCACCCGGACTCGACCTCACCTCGGTTTCAGCTGTCGCACAAATCAACGCCGCATCCAGTGCGCTGGCCACCCTGCTCAACCACGGCAGCGCGCTACGGGAAGTCGGTGGGCTCGCCGTCGCCGGCACCGCCTTGATGCTGCAGGGCCAGGACGACGCCAACGCGTCCTCGATCCTCAACGGCGGCTCCGGCTCGGGTCCGGCCACCAGCGCTCCCACCATTCCATCGATACCGCACCCGGACGTCCCGGCGATCCCGTCGGTTCCGACGGCTCCGGCTCCGCTGCCGGGCGAAGCCCACGCACAGGCGCTCTACGGTGGCCCGGGATCATCGAGCCTGCACCAATTCGCTGACCATTGGGCCAACCACGCCCAACAGCTACGCGGGCAGGCTCAAACGATCATCAACGCCGGGCACGCCATTGACGCCAGTTGGGATGACGGTCACCAACGCGCTGGCGCGAATACCCGGGAGCATGCTGCCTGGCTGGACTCCATGGGGGATGAGGCGGAGAAGCTGTCGCTCCACGCGCGCACGGTCGCGCAAGGCTTCGATACCGCCAAAGCCAACACCCCTTCTCCCCACGAGTTCGCCCAGGCGCATCAAGACCTTCAAGCTGCGATGCAGCGGTTCGCCGCGACCAAGGGCGCGAACGCCGCGGAAGTGCAGATGCGCACCCAAGACATCGCGCACAAGCAGACTCAGGCAACCACCGCCATGGCCGACTACCACACCCAAGTGGCCGAGGGCAGCCTGTCCTCGGCGGCGCAGACGCTGAAAACCGCGCCACCGATCGCCCGGGGCGGCAGTAGCGGTGCGGCCCCCGACGGTGGCAACACCCCGGGTGTTCAGGCCGTGGACTACAAGCCGGGCGACGAGCACCACTATGCACCGATCATCCGTGGCCCCAATGGCTTGGGTCCGGCGCCGACACCGGACGGGCCGAAGTGGGTGGAACTGG
Source organism: Mycobacterium sp. SMC-21 (assembly GCF_045310825.1). Taxonomy (NCBI): domain Bacteria; kingdom Bacillati; phylum Actinomycetota; class Actinomycetes; order Mycobacteriales; family Mycobacteriaceae; genus Mycobacterium; species Mycobacterium sp. SMC-21. Next base: position 86,600 of record NZ_JBJIAO010000015.1, read on the forward strand.
GCCGCGGCTCAGGCAACTGGGTCCGTCAGGACGAATTGCCCGGACTGCAACTGCGTGAGCCGGGCGCGCTCGGCCCGGCCCCGCTGACTGACAGTCACGGCAACTCGGTCCCGTGGGTGGAGCTAGGGAAAGGATCGGGCGCATGGGTGCCGCAATCGGATTTCCCGAAAGCTCAGTTCCTCCCACCTGACGCGTTGGGGCAGTACGGCTACGAAGAGTATCTGCCGCACACGGGAATCTGGCTGCCCAGCAAGGACTTGAAGGTCGATCCGTTCGACCCGACGCCACCGCCGGTCCAAGTGCTGCCCGCCTAAGCATATGTTCCCCCAACAGCGGGGAATGCGTAAAAAATTACGTAAAAAATTACGTAAAGCTAGTGACATAGGTCGGCCGCCGGCGATAGGCTCGCATCATGCGTATCGACATGAGCGATCTGGTTTCGGCGACCGATCTGGCACGGCAGTCATCCTGGATGCTCAAAGAGGTTGCCGCGGGCCGGCGCTTCGTGATCGTCAAAGGAAACACGCCAGCGGGCGCCCTCGTCAGCATCGCCGACCTGGAAAAACTCAAAGCGGCCGAGGGTGACCCTGCCGCTGTCGGACAGTCGTGGCAGGCGATGCCCTCCCACGTGACATTCGCCGACCTCGCGCCGCTGCCCCCTTCGGCGCCACGGCACGCGATCCCGATCGGGATCGACGAGGACGACCTGAGCACCGTGTGGCTGGACTTGGAGCAATACCCGCACGTCTACTGCACCGGCACCAACCGGTCCGGGCGAACCACGTTCCTACAGGCGGTCTGTGCCTCCATCATGGCGCGTTACACCCCGCAGGAAGCCCAGGTGGTCGTGTTCGATCCGGATATGCGGCTGACCGATGAGCTAACCGACGAGTATCGCACTGTGTACTTGTACGACCCCAAACGGATCGCGCAAGCCGCGCAGGAGCTCGCCCACAAGCTCGATCAGCGCCGTCCGCCCCCCGATCTCACTCCGGCACAGCTCAGAGAATGGAATCCGGTGCGGCCCAAGTGGTTCTTCATCGTCGATGACCTGCATCTACTGTCAGGTGGTAGCTCGCTCTCGACAGTCCTTGCGCCGCTGGTCGAGCCCGTTCAAAATGCCCGTCTCTTGGACTTGCACGTCATCGCCGCCATCACATCCGACAACTGGAATGCCAAGGGCCGCAGCAACAAGCTGATCAATGCCATGGACGTCGGCGGCGCGACGGTCGTTGTTCTGGACGGCAGTCCCCGAGAAACGATCATCGATGACGTGCGGCCAGGATCACGGCTGCCAGGCCACGCCGAATTCTATGAGCGCCGCTCAGGCGGCCGCATGATCCAAATCGTGGCAACGCACGCAGCCGTGGAAAGCACGAAACCCGAAGAGTCCGATAGCGATTCGCCGCCGCAGCGGATGCCCGAACCGACCAGCCCGCAGGATTTCCTCGACGCACTGGGCATCGACGATGTGGCCACCTGGCAGCCCCGGTGGTCAGAGTCGGCGGTCAGCGACGGTGATGTCGTCGTGCCTTTCGGCCTTTCCGGCACCGGGCCGGCGGTGCTGAACCTGACCAGACTGGGCCACAACGCCCTGCCGGGCCTGGTCGTCGGGCGCACAGGATCAGGTAAGAGCGAGGTGATCAGGACCATCATGTTGGCGCTCGGAGCGCTCTACAGCCCGGAACAGGTACAGGTGATTGTGCGTTCAAAGTGGTCCGAAGAATTCACCGAGGAAGCCAAGCTCCCGCACATCACCGTGGCAGAAGACTGGGCCGGATTCGGCGACGTGATTCGTGCGGAGCTGAAAAGGCGTGAGGAAGCCGCCACGGTGGACGCAGAGCCGGAATTGCTCGTCATTGTCGATGAGGTGGACGACCCGTACTTCATGCAGGACCCCACCCTCCTGCGCGATGTCGTCGAGAGCTACCGACTCAAAGTGCATCTTCTCGTCACGGCACAGACGCTCAGACAGCTTGTTGAGCGCAACTGGCCCGGCCAGCGCGTCGGATCGTCGGCCTTCCGGCTCGCGCTGGCCTCCATCTGGATGGCCGACGCGCGGATATTGATTGGCTCGACAAACATCGCCGACCCGCGAGCCGAGGGCGGCACAGCGTTCCTGGGCTCGGCCGGCGATGGCGAGTCGACACCCGTACGGCTGTTTTTCACCGGCAATCACCTCGACGCTGATAGCGCACAGACAGTTTGCGATTACCTGATTGAACGCATTGCGGCGGTCGGAGCGCCGCGGCTGGACCAGTAATTGTCAGCGACACCCGGGCGTATGTCGAAATGCGCTGGGCAGGAGCATGATTCGCCTCCATATTTCCGATGTTCGGAATTCGATAGTCCAACAGAAGGGCCGCCAGGTGCACGTCGACGACTTTGACGAGCCAGAGCGCACGCTAGCGTCGGCATCGGTCTGGCATGTGCCGATGGTGTCGACGGCGGACTTCGCGTCCAAGTTGGGCGTGACGGTGCGGAGCGTCCAAAACTATGCCTGTGGGGACAACAGTTTTCCCGAACCCGCGGTGGCCGGTCGTGGGAAAGCGAACCTGTGGACATTGGCTCAGGTGTTCGACTACTGCGCACACTCGCGGGCCAACCGGCGGGTACCGCATCGGGGCATCCCGCGTGTATATCCACTGTGCTCGCCTACACCCACCAGCTTGGGTGGGGCCAGCCACTTGCTGCGGGCGCAGTTCGTTGCGGCCGAGCCTGTACCCGACATCTACCGGTATCTGAGGCCGCCGCGCCCGAACAGGACGCCGATCGTGCAGTACTGGACCCCGGGAGACACCCAGGGAACGCTAGCGGTCGTCTACCTGGCAGGGGATGCTGAACTGGACCGCTGGGATGCGCGTGACCTGGCGGTGAGCGCCGCGCGCTTCCTGCACGACCGGGAAATCGCGTCGGTGGCGGCGGTCATCACCGACGAGAACGATCGACCGGTCCCGAATCGTAAAGATGAACGTCAGCAGACAGTCATCGTGGCCGAGGTCGCCGAACACCCCGTGTGGTTACCGCAGAACTCTGTGGCACAACCGACCACTCCGGGCAGATCGTGGCGACCCAGCCGATTCGACCTGGACGCCGATCCGCCAACGTCGGTGTACGACATCGGCTGGCACGACCTGCGGTACCTCCTGCGCAGCAACCTGTTCTGGTGGCCGGCAGACACGCGGCACAGTGATGTGGTCAGGGGTTGGCGCCCATAAGTCGGCTGAGCGTTGGACACGGGAAGGTCAAGACCGCCCGACGCGGTTGATCAGCGCTGAATTAGGCGCCGCGTGTTTAGCGTTCGCGGCCCGCGTCGCGTGTGCGATCTTGGTCCTTGTCAGCGAGACGCCAGCGCTCGTTGTGGAACCGGTTGCCGGATTCGTGGTCGCGGCGTAGGCGGCGGCGTTCTTCTAGAGCCTCGGTAACCTCGCTGGTCAGGATTGCCGGGTCGCAGCGTTCGGCCTGGTCGAGCAACGGGTCTCGGTCGGGCTGGAGGGCGCGGCGTGCCGGGGTGGCCGACTCGACGGACAGGGTGACCGACCAGGGCAGGTCGCGGTGAAGCAGTTTGAGCATCGGCGCCGACGGGGCTGGAGGCCAGCCGCGCTCGTCGCCGTCGACCAGAACGACGCGGGCACGGCGGTCGTCGGCCTGCTCGGCGAGGTCGGCCAGCACGTCAGGCGATGCCAGACCTGCCCGGTCCACGACGATCGTGGTGTCCGAGTCCAGTTCGTACTGGCCGGTGGCGATCTGCTGGTGAGCCTGCTCGACGGTGAGCACCGAGTCCGCTTCGTCGGGGCCGACGATGCGGGAGGCCCGTTCGGCGGAGGGGCTGCACCACAGGATGCGGCGGCCCTTGGTCGTCGCGGCGGTATGCAGAACACCGAGCGCATCGAGGGCGACGTTGTCGTCGCCGGCGTGCACAGCGGTCACGGTGAACCCGCTGCGGGTGATCGCATTGAGGCGGTGCAGCGTATCGCTGGTGAGGAGGTCGGTGTTGGAATCGGCGATGGTGAATCCTCGCTCGACGACGTAGGAACCGGCGGAGCGGAGCATTTCCATCTCGGTGTGCAGCGCCGCGACGTTGTCCAAAACGTGTGCAGCGTTGCGGGTTTCGGCTTCGGCGAAGGCTATTGCGGTGGCGCTTTCGGCGCGGTCGAGTTCACCGGCGAGGCGGTCGCGCTCAACCCGTGCGGCGGTGACCGCGTTCCAGTCTTGGGCCATGGCGCGGCGACGTTCAGTGTCCACGTCATCGGCGGTGACGATGCGGTCAGCGCCGCCGGCGGCCTCAGCGCGGCGCGTCAACGCCTCGGTCAGGTCGGCGTGGAATTGTTCGGCCGGGGTCTGCTCGGGGAGGTTTGACATCGCCAGCGCCACCCCCGAGCGGGCGAGGTCCACGGCGACTTCGTCGGCATTCGGGTCAGCCTCCAAACGGGACAGTTCGGCACGTTCGTGCGTGACCCAGGCCATGATGCTGTCGTAGTGCTGTTCGGCGTCCGCCCACCGCGCCATGACGTCTTGAACGGCGAGCATGTAGGGGCGATCGGCGTCGGCGCGGGCACGCAGATCGCGCAAGGTGTCCTGTGCGGCGGTCATGGCCGGTCCTTGATCGGCCATGACCGCCCGGCGCAGGCGTTTGAGCTGTTCGCCGGCAGCGTGGTAGCGGCCGCGCAGCTCGATGACATTGGCCAAGACGTCGGCCACGGGTCGGGTGGGCGGCCGTTCGGTGAGCAGGTCCTCGAACGCCAAGTCGTCCTCGCCGGCGTAGCCGTCGTACTCGTACGGGTCTGGCGGGATGTCCTCGCCCAGGTCCGGCGGAATGAGGCTGCCGCCGTAGCCGAGGCCGAGTTTTTCCAGCAGGGCGTCGTCGGAGAGGCCTGCGTGGGTGTCTGGATGCTCGAGCGGGTGTTCGGGATCAGGGAACCGGTGGGCCAGTTCCTCGTGCTCTTCAACGCTGAGCGGTTCTTCGTGGGGGACCGGGATGTCGATGTGGTCGTACGGATTCGCGGTGGCGAACAGGTCGATCGAGTAGGTGAGCAGCAGGGCGTACTCGTCGGGCCGGATCGGGGTGGAGTGCTCGGCGTCGACGTCGCGCAGGTGCTCGTGCGCGACGTGCAGGAGGTCGATCGGATTCCAGCGCAGCGGGTCAGCGTTGTCGACGGCGGCGACCAAGCGGCCGAATGCGGGGTCGGCGATGATCGTTTCGGCGACGGCTGTCCCAAACACGGTGTGCAGATCGGGGAGCCATGTGGGCTGCAAATAGGGAGTGGACGCTTCCAGGGTGGCGGGCTGCACCCGTCCGGCCAGGCGCCACCATAGTGCGGCGCCGGGCATCAGGTCCGGGAGCGGCCCATCGGAGGCTGCATCGTCGATGAGCTGGGCCAGGTCGATGTCGGTGCGGGCAATCTTGGCCAGGTGCGCGGCCAGTTGTGGCCAGTACGGATCGCGGCGCACGCGCGGGTCGACCTTGTCGACGAGGTCATTGAACCGGGTGGTGTCCGGTGCGGTCCGGCCGATTTCGGCGGCAGCGAGGTCTTCGAGAAGGCGCTGAATCTTGCGGTCGCGTACCGCGTATTGGTCCGGGCCGGTGAGACGGGTATCGGCTTCGGGGACGTCGTGCGCGGCGCGGAAGACCGCGATTTCGCCGCGTAGTTGGGGGTTGGCGGCCAGCAGTGGGCGCGCCCACGCGGGCGCAGTGGTCGCGTCCCATCCGGCGGCGGTTGTGCGGATCGCGTCGGCGAGTTCGGTGACCAGATCGGCGCGCGCCCGCAGGTAGATGTTCTCTTCGTCGGACATTCCTCGGGGCAGGTCGGGCAGCCAGCGCAGCGGGCCGGTGTGCGCCGAGTGGGCACCGCTGGAGTCCAGGCGCCAGTCCAGCACCGCGGCCACGTCCCAGGCGCTGGCAAGTTCGCGGCGGCCGGCGGCTTGTTGCAGGGCAATGATCGGGTCGTCCCCGGCGACGGCAATGGTGGCCAGGTGCATCCGCAAGGTGGGCCACGCCGGCATGCGCGTCAGTCCGGGATGGACCTGGTCGGCGGCGGCGTCGATCGTTGCCATGGTCTCGGGGCCGAGTTTGTTCTCGGCGAGCGCGCCGACCGAGTGGGTGTAGTAGCGCGCCGCGCCGGCCAAGCGGGTGAAGGGGTCTTTGGCAACGTTGTCGGCGGTGGTGGCCGAGACCTGGGCGCCGTCGCTGGCGAGCACCTTGGTCAGGACGTCGATGGCGGTGTCCGGGTGGGTCGCGCGCGGGGTGAGAACCTTGTGGGCGTCGGTTTCGGCGGTCTCGACGTAAATGTGGCTTTCGTCGGTGGCCCGGGTCATTGCGACGTACAGCTTCTGGCGAGTGAGGTTCGCTGATCCGATGACGTGGCAGGTGCCCTTGGTGGTGCGCGAGCCGATGGTCATGCCCTGAGAAGCGTCGATGGTGGAGGCGTAGCCCAGGGTCACGTAGGCGTTGACGTACCAGGCAGGAAGCGTTGTTTTTTGCCCGTTGTCCAGTCGGGAGACCTTCAGAACGCCGCCGCTGGTGACGGCATCAACGCGCCAACGCTGCCCATTGCGGACGTAGTCTTTGCCGCCGGCCAGGCGCAGATAGCGCTTGTTCTTGCGGGTGGCGATGATGTCACCGGCGGATGCTCGCAGACCGTCCGCGAGAGCGGTTTCCCTCATCTTGGCCGGCGAAAGGGCGGCTGTTTCCGGGTCGGCAGCGAGCGCCTCCAGGCGGTCCAGGCGGGCGCGTTGGTTCAGTTGGGTGACGATCGGGTTGGTGGGAGCGAGCATCGTGGAGTCGTGCCCGGCGGCGACATCGGCGGCCCAGCGGCTGTAGGCGTCATCAATGATGGTGTCGCCCGACCCGACGTGGATTCGGCCGGCATCGGCGTAGAACGCCAGCGCGGACGGATCACCTTCGCGCAGCGCCAAACCGGCTTGGGCTTCGGCGCGCGACTTGAATCGCATGACCTCGGTGAGGCTCAACGCGCCGTAGATCCGCTCGACATCGCGCAGGATGCCGCCAGCCGAGATGGACCCGAGTTGGCGGTCGTCGCCGATGGTCGCGATGCGCGCGCCGCGCGCTTCGGCGAGGGTGTTTACTTCATCGAGTTGCAGTGTCCCGGCTTTACCGGCCTCGTCGATGAGGATCAGGGTGTTCTCGTCGATCTTGTCGAACCACTCGCGGGCCGGATCGTCGGTGGCGTATGGGCGGCGCAGCAGCCAGATGAGCTTGTCGATCGTGTCGGTGGTGGTCCTGATGTCGTCGCGCAGAATTTGCGCGGCGCTGGCGCTCGGTGACAGTCCTAGGACATTGCCGCCGGATTCCTCCCACGCCCGCGAAAGCACCGACATGGCGGTGGTTTTGCCGGTTCCAGCGGGGGCCAACGCGAGCTGGAAGCGTGCACCAGAGCACGCCATCTCCCGCACCATCGCGGCCTGGCCGGCGTTCAATGTTCGCCCACGCTCTGCTGTTTCAGCCAGCAGCGCCATTTCGACGGTCTCACGGTCCACGGTGCGTCCGTCGGTGCGCCCGGCTGCGGCCAGAATCCGTTTCTCGGCGGCCAGGATTTCCGGTGACGTGAACAGTTCGGTGCGGTGCGTGGTGTAGACGCTGGCCCCGTCGCGGCGGCGCAATACGTCCGGTTCGTTCAAGTCCGCGTCGCCGACGCGGGCGTGGGCGAGGCTGTTCGGTTCATCGAGCGCGGCGGCGGTCACTGCTTCCACGAGCCCAAGGTCGGTGGCCCAGCCGGCGGCCCGTACCGCGCGCAAGGCTTCGGCATAGATGTGGTTGTACTGCCAGCTTGAGCGTGACTCGGACACGGTCTCGACGACCGCGGCGGCGGTCTCGGACACCCACTTTTCGGTGATGTCGTCGACAGAGCGGCGGCCGGGGGTGCGGACCTGGACCAGCATGGAGGCCAGGGCGTGTTCGCTGCCGAGAACCTCGATGGCTTGGGTTCTCCACTGCTGGCGCTGTTCGGCCAGAGAGCGCGGTTCGTGCTTGGCAACACGGGTTTCGAGGTTGGCTCGCTCGTGCAGGGCGATTGCTTCGGCAGTGGTCGGTTCGCGGCCGTGGTCGGCCTGAAATGCTTTCGCCAGCTCGGTGTAGCGGTGATTGATCATGTGGCGGCGCGAGGAAAATTCTTCGTTCAGTTCGCTGGGTACGCCGACAATCTCGCGGACTGGACGCTTGCCTCGTTCGGTTGGCGGGCGCTCGGCAAATCGCAGCCCAGCGCGTTCGATACCGAGCGCTTCGATGCGCGAGTTGTAGAACTCCGATGCCGCGACGGTGCCCTTGAAAAGCGGTCGGCCGTCGATGGCCAGCCACCGATAAATGCCGTCATGGCCCTTCGCGCGGACTTTGTTGCTGATCGGCACGTGCGTGTGCAGATCAGGGTCTCCAGCGCGGCTGTCGCGGTGAGTGAAGGTCGCCGCGATGATCCCCTCGGTGTCTAGTTGGGCCACTCCCTGCGCGCCCATACGCGTGAACACCATGTTGTTTTCGATGTACTCGATGGTGTCGGCGACGGCCTGATCATGAATGCCTTCAAGGATTTTCGAGAACTCTGGGGGTGCCACCGCCCACAGCACCGAGAAGCTCTTGACGGGGCTGAACGTGAGGTCATAGCCCGCAGTGGAGGTGGTTTGATCGCGCGTCTGGGTGGCGATGAAACCGGTCAGTTCGCGTTCGTCCAGCGGTGGACGGTCGTATTCGGCCTCGAACATTTCGCGGGCGATGCTGGTGCGCATTTGGGCGCGCAGGGTCTCGTCGATCGGAGAGTTCCACGGCAGGGACTGGCTCAGATTGTGGTCCCGGTACGCCACGGCCAGCCGCCGTTGCAACTCGGTCGCGGCGTCGTTGATGACGAACGGGCGGCCAAGGCTCACAGCGGCTTTCGTGGCGGCCTTGCCGCTGCCTGCCATGATCATGTGTTCGGCGATCTTGCCGGCGTTTGGGTGCAGTCCCAGCCCGTAGAGGGCCTTCATTTGGTCTTCGGTGACCATCGAACCGGGGTCCACGCGCCACATCGCGTCTTCCGCGTCCGTGGTTAGGGTTCGCGAAGGCAGATCGGACAGGCCGGCTAGTCCTTTGCCGACCCAACGCCCCGGTGATTCGCCTTTTTCGGCGTAGTAGTCGCCAAGTGAAGTGCGGCCGCGGTTTTCGGCATCCTGCGCGGCAGTTTGGCGGATGAGGTAGAGGTACCCGTCTCCCGCTGAGAGCTTGTGAATGCTCATCATGGCCGCATCACGGGGTGACCATAAGGCCACCCCCGCACGCTTTTTCGCGGTCTTGTAACGGGCTACCGCAAATCCGGCCGTTACCGTTTCGTGACCGTAGTGCAAGAGGTGTGTGGTGCGAAGCGGAGGGCAAAAAGGTAGGAGCAGGTCAACGGCCTGGTGGTGGGAAACGGGAGGTCAAAGTGAACGGTGACGGCAGGGGATGACAGGGCGACCAAAGGTGACCGAAATTGATCACCAGCAAACGACTGCTGAAGGGGTGAGCGATGACACGGAGACGTGCGGGAAATCGAGCGGTCGGCGGTCGGCGACAACATCGAGAAAAAGTGTGCGGGAGTGGTCTTATCATCGGGACCCATGGAGAAGACCACGAGCCGCAAGGAGGCGCGCCGGCGTCTCATGGAGCGGCAGCAGAGCGTCGCTGAGGCGCGAGAAGCGCGCGAGCGGGCCAACATTGGCGACTTGACGGAGTTCACGGTGCGCGTTGCGCAGGTGGATGAAGTGGACGCCTGGCTGGCCGATCGGATCGAAAAACTCAAGGGCGAAGCCGAACGCAAGCGCCAGGCCCACCGCACTGCAGCCGGAAAGGCGTTGCAGGCGATGCGGTTACGCGGGGAGACGTTGTCCAACATCAGCACGGCGACGGGATATGGCGTGAGCCGGCTGCGGGAATACCTCAAGTACGCCACCGAGGCCCAGGCCGCCGACGTCGCCGATACGCCGAGCGCTGATGCTCAGGTGGTGCCGCTGCCCAACCGCACATCGGTCGACACGGACGGGACGCCGGCAGGCGATGCCGTCGCGGGCGCCCAGTAGCGCGGAGCATCGAAGGTGTTGGGCAACGGTAGAATTCAGGCGGTGGCGCGCCCTCGGGGGCGTTCGCAACCGCTACCGTTGCGCGTCGACCCTATCGAGCATGCCGACGAAATCGCGCGGTTCCACAGTCGGATTGTCACCGGCCCACTCGACAGCGACTGCTGGGTATGGGCGGGTGCATTGAGCGACGACGGCTACGGCGTCTTTCGAATCAGACGCGATGGCGTGCGGCGCGTCGTGCGCAGCTCCCGGTACGCACTTGCGCTGTCGCTGAGCGGGAAGGTGTTGGAACCAACGGTTTTCGCGCTGCACACCTGTGACAACCCAGTGTGTACGCGAACTGTCCCACTGCTCGAGGTGGAGCGCGGCATCGCCGAGCATGTCGTCGGCGGCAGCCAGCGCGACAACATGGAGCGGATGGTACGCATGCGGCGCGGCGGCGGCAGACCGGCCATCGTGGCGCGCGGCGCAGGCGTGAGAGCCCGGGCCGAGCGCTCGCGCGCAATACGCGCGGCCGTCGCCGACGGCTGGGACGCTAGCCGGGTGACCGCGGCACTGCTCGGTACCGCGCAACCGACGCTGTGGTGAACAGGCACTGCACTATTGGCGCGCGGCAGCCTGATGTGCGGAACCGAATCGCACCGAACAACGAGTCCGGTGCGGAAGTATTGCGTAACAACGGATCACGTGGGCCGGTCGGAACCGTAATGCGTTTCCGCCAGCTGACCGAGCACCCAGGTGGTCAGCTCGTCGCCGGAACCCGCGGTGACATCGACGTAGCCGTGTAGCCAGCCATCGACGAGGTACTCGTGTCGTATCCACGTCGCGAAATCCTCAGGCGCCAGACGCTGCAGAGTCGCGGCGGCTCGGTCCAGGGCCGCGCGACCGACGCCATTGCGTTCGGCGTTCGCGTAATGCCCCTCGACGTCGCGGCCGGCAGTGCGGTCGGCCAGCAGATCATGCGCCAACTCGAAGGCGTAGGGGCGATTGTCGATCATGGCAGCACTTTCCTGGGGTCGGTGAGCAGCTGGTTGGCTTGGTCGCAGATGGTGGTGAGGTATCGCCACAGTGCGTCGCGTGGCTCGTCGTCGGGGGCAGGGAAGGTCAGGTGCGTCCAGCCGGTGGTCAGTCCGGGGAGGGCCGGGTTGCTGCGTGGGCGCACGATTAGGACATAGCCGGGGCCGGGCGGGTCGTCGGCCACGACGAGCTGAATCTCCACCCGGTGGTCGCCCACAATCGGACCGATCGCGGCGGCTTCCTCCACGAGTCCGCCGAACAGCGCGGCAGGTCCGGGCAGTGCGTCGCGGGAAGGGAGTTCATTCTCGATGGTGTCGGCGTGCAGGTCGATCCAGTCCTCGAACGCCGCGTCGTCGACACGGAAGGGGGCCAGATCGGTGCGCGCGGCCTGCCGGGGTGTGCTCACGATCCGGCTGCGACCGTCGGCTCGATGGTGGCGGTGGCGACGACGCGGCGTTGCGCCAGGCACACCAGGTCGTAGCTTTCGTGGTGCTCGGTGATCTGGTTGGCGACCGGGTCACAGTCGTGGGCGGTCACGAAGACCGCGAGCGCGGCGGCAGCCGTCTTGCGATCTACGTGGTCGCTGACGACTGGCCCGCTGTTCGGCGCCGGATCGATGGTCAACTGATGCATCGCAGGGCTCCCTTCGAGTGTGGTTACGCAATGTCAGCAAGGTCGAGCAGGCTCAGCTGCGGCTGCTGTCCGCGCGCTTCGGCGATGATGTCGGCCATCGACAAGTCGGCGCGGAAGGTGTGCCCGGCGGCGGCTTCAACGGCGGCGTACCGGTCGGCCAGCGCGGGATTGAGGCGGGCTGAGCACACGAGGTCCGCGCGGGAAGCGAGCACGCAGAACCGGCAGGACAGTCGGGACATGCCTGCGGCGTAGGCGGGGTGTGGCCGTGTGCCCGCCACCGCGATGCGGTCCCACACGTCGGCGACGGTGTAGCGGTGGATGGGGTACCAGTCATCGACGCGGCGGCGGCCGTTGGATGCCGACGGGTTGGCGGCGTACGCGGCGCGGCGGGCGCGGGCGGTGCTTTCCTCGCCACGCAGCCCCATGACGCCTGCGGCGCGCGCCTGCTCGACCACGACATCGAGTGATGCCTGACTGTCCTTGCCGGCGCTGGAGTTGACCAGGATGACGTCGTAGTCGGTCAGGTCGGGGGCTGGCCCGGCGGTGACGGTCGCCGGGGCGGTGTCGCTCGGCGTGGTGCCGAGTTCGTCTGCGGTGCAGCTCAATGGCAGGTGCGTGGTCATCGTGGTCACCGCCTGGCCAGGTTGCTGGAGCTGGTCTCGGCGGCGATCAGGGTCAGCACTCGCCGGCGGTCTGCTGCCGGGAGGTGCGTTGAGGCGCTGCGCAACTCGGTCGAGAGCGCGTTCACGTAGCGGTCCAGCGCCTGGATTTGACTGCGGTTGGACATGGCGTGCTTCCGCCATGACTCTCGGGGGATGAATCCCATGATCGGCCGCACCGGGGGCGTGGCCTCTGGGATGTATACGGCGCCATCGCTGGTGCGCATCACGCCGCCGTCTTGAGGCCGGTATGGAGCAACGTCGTGACGGATGCGCCGGCGGTCGAATACCCGAGCGAGCAGCTTTTCGAGGATGCCCGTGCGCGGTACCGGGTACCCGGGCGGCGGAGGGAAGGGGTAGGAGCGGATGTCGAATGACATGGGAGCGCCTGCGCTCATGCCGGGACCGCCGTTGCATCAGATGACAACGTTGCCTCTTCTGCCAGGGCCTTGATCCGGTCGGGGCGGAAGCCCGACCAGTGGTCCTGGCCGGCGACCACGACGGGAGCTTGCAGGTACCCCAGGCTGATCACGTGATCACGCGCCGCGTCATCCTGGGTGATGTCCACTTTGATGTAGGCGACGCCTGCCTTGTCGAGTGCCTTGTAGGTCGCGTTGCATTGCACGCAGGCGGGCTTGGTGTAGACCGTAACAGTGCTGTTCATGATGCCCTCCGAATTGATCTGGCAAACTGTTTAACGCACGTCTATCATATAGTATTTCTGCAGCTCATGCACCATTTAATGAATGATTCTTAGACTTTTTTTCAGCATGTCTTTACCATTTTTTTCTGTTGCAATTCGTTACCACTATGATGCGGTGCACTAGGCAGGTTCTGATGCGCTTTTCTTCTTCCATGCCATTTCGGTAGTTGCCCGATTGCCAACCGCAGCTTTCACCGAATAGGTGGGGCGCTACGCGACGTCGTCGAAGAGGGCGAGTTGCTGGCTGGGCCGGACTGCAAGAACACGGTTGCGCCAGTTCAAGGCGTAGTCAAGGCAATTCGCACACGAGCTGTGGGTGTGCCCGGGCAGCGGTGGTTCGCGTCTGGCTTGGTAGGACCAGGCGAGGCTGTCGGCGGTGAGAATCTTGCGGCCATATAGTTTCAATCCACCTGCTTTCACTCCGAATGCGTGCAGCGGCATATCGGGGTCGCGCCGCAGGACGGTGGAAATAACAGTGTCAATCTGCGAACTGGCCTGGCGGCGGCATATCGAACCAACTCCAACAATGGGGAACTGGGCCAAATCAATGCCGCGCGCCTCGTAAATGTCGATGCACCGCAAATAGTCCTCTGGCAACCATCCTTGAATTACCGGCATGTAGGGGTTGTCGTAGTCTTTTCCGTCCCACAATTCCTGGAGTTCAACGAAATTCTCGACGGTGCGGCGCTGGTGCTCGGCGACGGTGAGTCCGGTCTTGGCGAGCATGTCTGGTTCGCACATGAGGTCGCGGAGCAGCCCATGACAGTTTCCCGATTTCGTCGTCGTAGCGACGGACCGCGCGATGGTATTCGCGTGCGGTGGTGCGCCACTGGCCGTAGAGCGACAGTTCGGAGAACGCGCCCGAGTCCAGTGCCCATTCGGCTGCGGCACGGGGGAAGGTCTTGCGGCCGGCAAGACGGCGGTGGGAGAAAAATAGCGGCACGCCCGCCGTGGCCAGCCAGTGAGGTTGGTGCGAGGCGAGCTAGAACGTGTGCATTGGTCGGGGCTTTCGTCAGTAGCGGTCGATGCCGACGCGGACGCTGTGCGTGCCGTCGATGGCGAAGATGTGGTGCTCGTGGCAGCGGCGGGCGCGCAGTGCGAGCGGCGGCGTCAATGTCTTTGCGGCGCAACACCAGAATGTCGGTGACGACTTCGGTCCCATCGGGAGTTCCCAGTCTCTGGGGTCGCTGGGTTCAGGGCAGGATGTCGCCGGTGATCGCGAAGCGGGCGTGTACGTCCGGGACGAAGTGGGCGACCAGCTCGTCTGCGATGTCGACCAGTTCGCGGAGGTTCTCCTCGATTTCGGCGCGTTCGCCGGTGGACAACAGTTCTTTGGCGCGCAGGTCGTTGAGCCGGTCCCGGAGCGGAAACCAGTCGGCCAGCAGGCTTTTGACCGTTTCGGTGAGAACCGGTGCGGGCGGTTCCTGGCGAGCAGGCTCCCGGCGATGGCCGGCGTCGACGGCGGCGGCGCGATCGGCGGCGCGGCGTACGCGAGCGACGTGCTGTCGGGCTTGGGCATCGGCGATGCAGTCGGCGCGCACGAGGCAGTGGTAGCGCGCCCATCCGGCCTCGTCATCGATCTGCCAGCTGTCGGCGAACACGTCGTCCACTCCGCGGTAGCAGTTTCGGCAGACGATGCTCGGGGTGCCGTCGGCGATGGACCCTTTGCCTGAGGCGCCGCAGCAGGCCGTGAGGTAGTAGAGGTGGCCTTCGAAGTAGGCGAGCGTGATCGGGACGGTGGTCAGGATGGCCTGGCCGTGCTCGTCGGTGGTGAAGGGGAGGTGGGGAGCTTTGGCGGACACGGTGATTGGTCCTTTCGCGTGATTTGGGTTGTGTGTGGAGGGTTTGCGCCGGGGGTGGGGGAGGCTCGGTCACCCCACCCCCGGGAAGTTGTGTCAGGCGGCGACGGTCTCGCGGTGCAGGGCGGCGCGCAGGCGGAGGCCGATCCACTCGCCGACCTGGGGGGAGACGGCGTTGCCGTAGCCGTCGACCTGATTGCGGGCCGATCCCCAGACCACGAACGTGCCCTTGTAGTCGGCGAAGTCGACGTCGAAGCCGCATCCCCGGCCAATCTCATGAGGGGCCATCATGCGGAAGTAGCAGTCTTCGAGCGTCAGGTCGGCGAGCATGGCGTGCCATTCGGCGGTCATCACGGCGGTCGTGTCGGCGGAGGTGATGGTGCCCAGCGGGTCCGAAAGCGGGTGTGGTGCGGTCTCGGTACCGGTGCTGCCGTTCTGCTTGAACCAGCCGCTGAACAGGACGCCCTGGGTGACGGCCGACCCGACGACGGTGCCCATCGGCTTGTCGACGGGGTAGGCGCGGTACTTGGCTTCCTCGATGGAGCCGTTGCACTGGACGCGGCCTGCGGCGGTGAGAAGGCCGGGAATCTGGTCGGACGTCACGGTCGGCATCGCTTCGGCGTGCGTGGTGGGAATCGTGTTCTGGCGGAAGGGGACAACACCGGTCGACAGGAGTCCAAGGGTCTCCGAGCCGCCCTGGGTGGGCAGCGCCTCGTCGAGTCCTCGTGGCGCACCCTGGTAGTTGGTCACGCCGAGCAGGACGGCGCGCTCGTGCGTGCTGGTCACGGTGTCCATCGGCAGTGTGAGGTGCTTGCCGTCGCCGTTGTGCCGATGCGCGGCCAGGGTCTGCCCGGTGATCGCGACCGACGGCGTGAGCAGGCCGGTGGCATTTGTGGCTGTCTGCGACCACAGCGGCTGGCTCAGGTCGCGGCTGCGGCACGTCGATCCGGGACGTTCGTACGTGTTGCCGGCTGCGGCGACCAGGGCACCGGTCGACAGGATCGCGGTCTCCTGCTGGCTGGTCTGCGTGGCCATCGGCTGCCAGGGGTGGCGCTCAGAACCGTGCAGCGCTTTGGCCGGCATCAACACGGCGGGGAACTCGGCGAACCGCTGGCGGCACCGCTCGGCGCGGGCCATGGTCGCCGCGGCGAGGGGCTTCTTTCGGTCTCCGATGCGGGTTCCCAGGTCGGTCAGGTCCATCGCGGCCAGTGACGGCGTCATGCGCGGGACCACGGCTTTGCGGCAGGAGGGGCAGCGATACTCGTACTGCTTGCCGTAGCGCACCGACCCGGTGGGGGGCACTCCGGTCTTCCACGTCCACACGGCCTCGACGATCTTGTCGCAGAAGCTGCAAGCGGCGAGCGGGCGGTGTTCCAGGTCGGGTGTCGGAATCTTCTTGTCCCAGAAGGCGATGTACAGGCGATCACGCGACTGGGGAACTCCGAAGAACATGGAGTTCAGGTAGAGAACGCGGTGGTTGTAACCGAGCAAATCGAACTGCTTGAGCCACCAGCGGTAGGTGCTGCCGTCGCCGACCTTGCGCTTGCCTTGGATGGCCGGTCCCCAGGAGGTCAATTCGGTGGTGCACTCGACCAGGATCAGGCGCGGGTGATGGGTGGCGGCGTAGTGCAGGACGCAGTTTGCGGTGGCGCGGTCGCGCTCGGAGCGAGTGACGCTGTCCTCGAACTCGGGGTCTTCCAAGTCGAAAAGCGAAAGTCCTTGTTCGTAGGCCTTCTTGGTGTTGGCCTGGCTGTGGTTGACGCAGCTCACGCCGGCGGCGAGTAGATCGGCGGCGGGCAGGTCCCGCACCGAGTGGTAGGACGAGGATTCTTTGTCCACCAGGTCGGCGATCCAGTGTTCGGCCTCGGGGTGGTTGGCCTCGTGAACGGCGATCTTGTACTCGTTGTGGTTGGCCGCGCAGATGGTCGTGAAGCCTGCTTGTGCAATGCCTCTGGTCAATCCGCCGAAGCCGGAGAACAGGTCGACGGCCACCAGGTCGTCGTGCGCGAAGCGTCGCTTGCCGAGTGCTGGGCGGTATTCGGCGGTGGAAGTCATTGGCGTGTCCCCTCTTTCGTCCCGGTCACCCTCACCGGGGGTTGCCTATAGTCTACACCGTAGTGTTGACTATAGGCAACAGTTTAGGGGTGCTAAAAGCTTAATTCTGAGTACGGCTTCCGGGGCCGACCCGCTGCGGGGTCGGCCCCGAACTAATTGGGGCAGTTACACGTTCGCTTCGTTGCGTGGCCGGGCCGTGACACGGCGGGCTATCTCGATGATCCTCAGTGCCGCCTCGTGCTCGGCATCGTTGGTCGCCAAGTCGCTCTCGATGATCCGGTCCCAGTGGTCGCACGCTGCGGCGAGCTCGTCAAGCTCATCGGGCACCTGCTGCTCTCCTTGCGTTGTTTCCGGGTAGTCCACGAACTCGAGCTCGGCCTCCGCAAAGGTCCACCAGTGCACGCCTTTGACCGCGTACCGTCCGTCAGGCAAGACTGTCGCCTCCCAGACTTCGGTGTCGTCGGCGTCACGGTCGCGGAATCGAATGCGCCGCAACTGGTCTGCTGCGGCCTCCTCGAAGGTCGTCGTGTTCCGGTTCACATAACCGACAATCTCGTCGACGATGGCCCGTTCCTCGTCGGTGAGGGCGCGTTCGCGGGGGTCGGCGCCGGTTCCCATGTACCACGCGGTTTTCGCGTGCCACAGCTTGACGTAGGTGCCGTCGGTGCAGGCCTGCTCGGCTGCGCGTTTGGTGGTGAAGCGGTCGATGACTGCTCCGTCGGCGGCGCGGACGTGCCAGGTGCGGGCGTCGACCTTGTGCACGGTCCAGGTGGCCGGCGGGTTGGCGAAGTGCCAGCGGGCGCACTTTTCGAACGCGGCGAGGGACATGGTGATCAGTTCCTTTCGGTGGTGGGGCAGTGGCAGGTGGCGCCGCGGTGGCGGCGGCAGTCATCGAGTGCGGCAGCGGTCAGCGCGGCGATATCGGCGTGGTTGTCGGCGGTGTCGGCCCAGCCGTGCAGCTCGGCGTAGTCGGTTGCGGCGGTGTAGATTCCGACGGCCCAGCCGACGGTGCGCCCAGCTCGGCAGGCGCGGACACGGTGCAGGTAGGGCGACAGTGGGCCGCCCTGGTCGGAGACCTGGATGCGGTAGCCGCCCTCCAGCACAGCACCGGAGACGATGAGCTGGCAGCCGCCCCCGGAATCGGTGACGTGCCAGTCGGCGGCGAGCAGCTTTGACAGGGCCATCAGTGTCTGGCCGTATCCGCGTGCCCCGTGCGGGGAGTCGTAGTCGATGTCGGGGTCGATCGTGCACATGACGTCAGTGGGTGCTCTCGCGGATCGCGTATGGAGCCTGGGCGTAGGCCTGCTCGGCACTCGCGCGTTCGGCGGCGCTGAGGTCGTCTTCGTAGAACGGGGTGTTGAGGATCGCCGCGGCGGCATAGGCGGCGGCATCGAGCCGGCGTTCGAGTTCGGATGCGTCCAGTTGCCATTCCAGTTGCGGTCCAATGCCGTTCTGGAGGACGAGGTTGATGTCGGAGGGGTCGACGGGCTCGGTGAGTGCCATTGTTGGGGTCCTTCGGGTGCGATGGGGGAGAGGATGAGTCGGGCGTGGTTCAGGCGTGGTCGCGGCCCGGATCGGTGTGGTGGGAGACGTGGGCGCGGGCCGTGTCCAGGAAGGTCAGTAGTGCCTCGCGGGTGCCGATGAGGGCGAGGCCGTCGCCGTCGGAGTTGACGAGATTGGCTTGCCAGATGGGCGGGTACGGCGGCTGAGGTTTGGCCGCGTGGAGGTAGTCGCGGCGGTCGTGCTTGTCCGCTGGTCGCATCTCGGCGAGAGCTGTGTGGGCGTGTCCCCATTCGAGGTGGTTGCTCATGATGGTCCTTCGTGGTGTCGGGTGATGGTGATCGGGGTGCGGCGGTCGGAGGTGATGAGGCGTTGTGGGTCAGCCGAACCGAAGCAGATCGGTGACGCGTAAGTGGACGTAGAGCAAGCCGTTTGGGCCGAGGTCTGCCAATTCGGGGGAGTGGTCGATCTTTGCGCGGTGCTCGGGTGAGAGCTCCTGAAAGCTGGTGACGTGGTGGATTTTTCGGGCAGCGATCAGCTCCAGGATGTGGCGGTGAACCTGCCGGGCCAGAGTGTCCACGGTCAGCCAGAAGTCGAGACCGTATCCGGTGACGGCGGGCAGGACGTCGTGCTGCACGCGAGTGACGCGGACGAAGGTGTGATTTTCGGTAACGTACCTGACGCGCGCAAGTGGGCCGCTGTCCTCGGTGGCAGCGGTATCGAATGGGGCGACGGTGGCGACGTAGGTGGTTGTCGTCATGGCGTACTCCTTTGGTGTGTCGGGTATTTGGTGACTGTCAGAGCGTGAACAGGTCGAGTTGTTCGGCCTGTTCGTCGAGGCGCAGGGCGCGGCGCAGGATGTCTTTGGTAATGGCCCGGAGTCGGTCTGCTTCCAGGTAGTGCGCGTGGTCTTCGTCTTCAGTGGGGTGGTAGCGGGTGCACGGGCCGCTATGGGCGTTCGGCGCGATGTGGGCATGGGGGCAGTGGCACCAGCCGAGGGTGCGGTTACGTTCCGTGGTTTCCTCGTCTCTGGCGGCGATGAGTTCGTCGCGAATGGAGGTCGGCAGGCTTCGGGCGTAGGCGTTGATCTGCGCTTTGGTGACAACTACCCGCACGTCGCCGTGGCCGGGTGAGACGACTTTGCCGTTGCGTGTTTCGTAGGCGGTCATCCATTCCGGGCCGCCAGTGGGGGGCTTATGGTTGTACCCCCCGGCCATGGACTGCATCAGGTGGTCGGTGCCGGTGGAGTCGATCAGGCAGTCGCGGATCGTCCATCCACCGATGAAATAGAGCAGCCATCGCTGGTCAGTGGTGAGATCGCTCATTTGGCTGAGGCCTTCCCTTCCGGCGTGTTGCCTATAGTCTACATCGCGCTGTAGACTATAGGCAACAGCTGAAGTGGAATGAAAGATGCGAAATGGCCGCAGCAACAAACACTCTCAGGGACACGCCCGGTCACCATGATCGACTCGGCGGCCTTGATCAGAGCGAACCCGCACCAACGGTGGTGGCGTCCTTTGGGCTGGGCCTGGACTCCACCTCAATGCTCGTGCGCTGGATGACCGACCCGACGTCGAGGGACTTCGATTTGTCCGAATTGGCAGTGGTATCGGCGATGACCGGACACGAGAGCCAGGCCACCATCAGCGCGATGTCCCGGTTGATCATCCCGATGCTCGCAGCCCACTCGGTGCGGTTTGTTCAGGTGGCCCGCGCGCAGCGCCGAACCACACGCGCGGGAGCCGGCGTCGTCGTCCTCGACGACTCGCGCTCGCCGTCACGCCTGCATTCCGACGGCGTCTACACCCTGGGCGACGAAATGCTCGCTGCGGCAACACTTCCCCAGCTGGGCGGCAAACGACTGTGCTCGGTGCATGCCAAGGGCGACGCCCTCGATCCGGTGATCGCTCGAATCACCAAAGGCCACAGGTACCGTCACGCCGTGGGCTTCGAAGCCGATGAGCGGTCGCGCTCGGACAAGGACCGCCTACACGACACCGATCTGCGGGTCGGCTGGTACCCCTTGCAAGATTGGGGCTGGACCCGCCGCGACTGCGCTCAATACGTACTGGATGTACTCGGCGAAGAAATCCCGAAATCGTGTTGCGGCTTCTGCCCTTTCGCTATGAGCAGCGCAGCGGGCCGGGATCAGGTCATCAGCCGCTACCGGCGCGAACCGCACCTAGCGGCAGACGCACTGTTCCTGGAATACGTTGCACGCAGCATTAATCCGTCCCAAACCTTGATCGTCGGCAGCAGCGCTGCGGACCTGGTCGCCGATGCAGAACTCACCGAGGCGCTGGCACTCTTTCAGTCCCGGCTGGACTCCGCTGAGTGGTCCCTCTACGAGGTACGCCGGGTTGTCCGGCGTGCACGGAATGGCACAGGGATCACAGCGCGCGCGCTCGACGTCCTGGCCACCGGCACACGCACGGCCATGGCTGATCAACTCGCGGCCCAGCCTGGCGAGCGAGTGGTCGGGGCCGACGGCATCGTGCGCCACATCCTGCGGGACCGGTCCGATGGCGACGCCGATCATCTGTTCGTCGCGGCCCCCGCCGGGCCGCAATCCAAGAAGCGCGGCGGATTTGAGCAATGGTGGCAGGAGGCGACCGGTGAAGGACTGTTCTGAGTTCGCGATCGACACCCTGGACCGTAGACTATGTGCTACATCAGCACCCAGAAAGCAGGTCCGAATGTCCGACGATGACGACCCCGCCGTCCTGGAGCGCCTGGGCGCGAAGATCAAGGCCCGACGCGAAAAGCTGGGCCTCGCGCAAGGTGTTCTAGCTGAACGCGCCAACATCCACCGGACCTACGTCAACCAGGTCGAACACGGGCGTCGGAACATCACAGTCGGCCTCCTGGCACGCATTTCGGCCGCCCTGGGTACGACTCCGGCGGCCCTGACGAAGGGCATCCTGTCGGAAGCCACCGAGGAATCCGATCAGTAAGGCGCCTAAAGTGGCTCTGACCCCGACATCGGGGCAGAAACGAGGTGGCAACCGTGCTCCCGTTAGCCTGTGTCAGCTCAACCAGTAGAGCGGTAGTTGCTCCCAGTTTTTGGTGATCCAGTCCAGCTGCATCCGGTTGCTCTCAGCGGCGGATCGGTCTTCCCAGGTGTCGATGCGCTGCGAGAACCAGGCGACCCAGTCATTGGGTCTGCCTCCGGCGGCGAGACCAGCCAGATAGGACGCGCACGCGCGGTCGCGGTGCACGATGTGAAGGTTGGTCTGCTGTCTCAGAAGATTGAAGGTGGCAACGTCCGACCCGTACTCCTCCCGGCGGACCATATCCGCAAATTTGTCGGAGGGGCCTGGCGCTAAGTGCAGAAAGATCTTCGATCGAGTCTCCAGCGCGTGGTGCTGCTGTGCGGCCTTTTGGATGTAGTCCTGGACCAGCAGCGCCCGGGTGGTGGCGAACCATGATCCCAACGCCTCGTCCCAGCTCGCCGACGCGGCCGGCTCCCACGCGGCGACAGGCAGCTGCCGCACTTCTTCAAGGGCAAGGGCGGCCACGTCCGGGGGGCAACCGGTGGGACTGGTCAGTCGGTCCCGCCAGTCGAGCGCGAGAGTTCCGCCGCGGGCCGCCTCAAGTGCCTGTCCAAGTAGCTGACGGACCCACAAGTTGTGGAGGAACGTGGTGAGCCCGTTTATCACCTCTTGCGCCCTGTGCTCGTACTCGTTCATCGGTGTCCGATTCTTTGCGGGCTGGTCGGCGGTGTGACGGAATCGCGTTGCGGCAGTATCCACTCGGATACCGGCCGGCACCGAATGCGCAAACGGTCACCGACAACCATCTTCATCACGACCTCGACTCCGGCCACGTAGCGGGGTGCGGCAGCCAGCGGAACGCGAGATTGTGGAACCTGCCCTGGCGGTCCACCAACGGCCGTGCAAATGTCCGGACCGGCGGTTCGAGGTCCTGCTCGATGTGCGGCGCGACATCGGTCCAGCGGTAGGTGAATTGGTCAGCAACGTATCGCGCAGCGACTTTCACCGCTTCCTCGCGCGGCACCATCCATGCCAGACGGAACCAGGCGGTGCGATCGTTGAGCGGCTCTCCGTCCTGTGTGCACGGGTAGTGCTGAACCCACAGTGTGCCGCTGTCGATTTCAGGTTCAACCCATGTCCAAGCATGCGCGGCATAGTGGCGAACGTGCTCAGCTTCGCTCAACTGATTGTCGTTCGGATCGGGGTAGCTGACGCGGTCGACGATGGTGAGCCTTCCGGTCCGATCATCGATTTCGGCGCGGTGGACGACCTTCACCTCGCCGTTCGCGAAGCCGACGCGCGCTGGTTCGAACGCGGTGCTGGCGGGGGCTGTTTCTCGGCTATCGGTGATCATCTGTTCCTCGGCCTTCGGTGCGGTGCGGTGAATCGCGGCGTAGTGCGTTCTATTTTGGCGCAAGGGACTGACAGACCCGGGTGACGACGGCGGCGAGGGCGGTATCGCCGCGCCGGGTCAGGATGGTGTGAACGTCCTGGGGTGAACAGTCCAGCCTTGTGGCGATACTGCGTAGCGTGATCCTCTTCGTCCCGAGAACGAGCTCGAGCAGAGGCTCGCCGGTGGTGCCCGCGGGAATGCGGCGGGCAGTGAGCGTCTCTTTGGCGGTGTCGAAGATCAGCACCACGGTGTCGCCGATCTGCGCGCCGTGGGACTTGGCGAGTGCGCGAATAGTTCCGAGGCGTGGCCCGTTGGTGCTCCACAGCGGCCAAATCATCGCGACGTCTCCGGCAGTTGTGCCGAAGTTCCGCCGCACGCCGGGTTGCACTCCCGCGCCGGCTGCGGTGGCCGCCGGAATTTGGACCGCGGAGCCGCGCAACAGCTCGCTCGTGACAGGTAGGGCGAGTCGAATGGTATTGCCGTGCTGGAAGGTTCCGCGTGCGGTGTTCCAGTGAGGCTGGGCCGGCAAGGGGTCATCGTCACGACGGCGGCGTAGAGTGCCGTCTTCGGAGATGAAGGCCAGGGATGCCATGTATCCACGCACGGACGATTCGGCAACATCGGGCACTGCGGCCAGAATGTCAGCGACCAGGTCAGCGCTGCGTACGCGGCCCCCGGCCGCGTCGATGCGGCGGCCGATCTCGTCGACAACGCCCTGATACTGGACCGTTCCCCACGCCCGCAAGGCCCAGGTGGTTCTCGATGCCCGGACGAAGCGGTCGTCGGTGTACAGCGTTCCCATGAGCGTCTCCAGTGTCAGCGCCTGGCGGCCGATCATCGCGTGAATGTCCGCGCCAGTCATCGGCTTGCCCATCGCGTGCAAGACCGCTTCGGCCTGCTCACCTGACGTCGAACCCCACTGCACGCAGACACCATTGAGGCGGCGCAGGCTGAAGAAAGTGCCGAGAAACGTCGGGACGACGGCAGCGGGCATGCCCGCTTCGACGAGCTTCGCGGTGAGTGTCTTGTCCGTTTGAACGGGGGAAGTGTCGAATGCGCGCGCCACGACGTCGAGCACTCGACGCTGACCGTCGATGGCACGGTTCTCGTGCCAGTCGCCGCGAGGCGCGTACGGTCCGGCGAGATACAGGTACATCTGAGCCTCAGCGCCGTAAGGGTCTAAGCGAAACTCCCTGAGATGGTGGATAACGCGCTGGCTGGGTGTGTAGGGGCCAAGAACAGTCCGCAGAGCGCGGGCGTGGCGGGTCACGTCCTGGTGGGCCGGCTCGGCGAGCATTTCGGCGAACCGGCGTTTGGTGCGGGGCCGGTTGCGCTCGAACCATGCCGGGTCGACGCCAAGATCGGCCGCGACGTCTTCGCGAGGGTGCGGGTCGATCGGGAACACGAGGCGGGTAAGCAGGGTCCGGTCGATTGGACCTAGACGATCGAGGAGGACATGAGCGGCCGCGGGTGCGGTGAGCCGGCGTCGACCTCGGGCTGCGCGGTGTGCGGCGACGGTTTCGATCGCGGCGGCCAGGGTGGCGCGCAGGGTACGTTCGCCAGCTCCAGGAAGGGCCATCAGGTCTTCCATCAGTTCGTCGGCGATGTCAGCCCAGTATGTGTAGCGCGGGCGGTAGGCGGTCGCGGCCCGGCCTGGGAGCCGGGCGTATGGGATGGCTATCGCGCCGATTTCGTCTAAGCCGGGAACGTTGGCCCCAAAGGTGTTGTTGGGTCCAAGCCACTCGATGGGGATCGGCGGCACGGGTGCTTTGGTTCCTTTCGCTATAAGGAGATGCCGCCCGGGCGATTCCGGCGCCGGGGGTCGTGGGGGCCTAGGTGAGGGTGAGCAACCGTGGCTCGGCGCGTATCACCGGGAGCAGCCCGATATCGCACTTGTTGGCCGGGGTGGCGTTGTCGGACATGGGTATGGCTACCATCCGGCGTAGGAGACCAAAAGATCAGCAATTACCCGGCAGCGGGCTTCGTCCAGGTGCGCCGAGATACCGGCAAGGCCTGGGGCGTCGAGCTGGGCCAGCATTTTGCCGCCGGCATCGTCGTTGTAGAAGCTGTACATCGCGGCGAGGAACACCGCCTCGCCGGAGGAAAGGGTGCCAAGGGCGCTCATGACGGCGTCGTAGTCCGGCGCTAGGTCGTACTTGCTCGTGGCTGTCTCGACGTTCGACGTATGGCCGTCGCCGAAATAGAGAGCCCCGGCGATTTGTACGCCTTTGCGCCAAGCCTCGAAAAAGGCCTCTTCGTTGTAATACGCGGTGCTCACCGGGCGTCCTCACTGATTGTTGCGATGATGCGGTCAGCCAGCTCGGCAACGGTGCTGGGCGTGGGTGCATGGTGCGTGTTCGCGCCCACGATCCACGTTGCGGGCTCGTACCGGAGGAAGTAGACGTTGACGTCCACTCCTTGGCCGTGGTCGTCTTCGTCGATTTCGCATACCTGCTCGGTGTCCTCCTCGGTCCCGCTCTCGCGCGCGACCCATCCGCGTGAACGCAGTTCGCTAGCAAGGGATTCCGCCGTTACGCTCGGTAGGGAGTCGTCGGCGCCGGAGTGGTGTCCGCTCCTGAAAGCGGGAGGCACGCCTTCACCGTCAACACAGACCGCCAGGTTGGGATTGAATCGCGAGGGGAGACCTGGGTCGGCGGCTAGAAACTGGCCGATCGTGCCCTGCGCAGGTTCAGTCAACCCCGCTGGGATCATTCGCTTTGACCAACGTGCGTGGGCGGCTTGACCAGTCATTCCCGCTGCCGCACCGATTTTGGCCCAGGTCAGGTTCTGGCGTCGTGCGCTGGCGACAGCGCGGTCGAGCTGCTCCTCGCCGGCACGGACGGCCTCGGCTGCAACACGAATCGCCATCGCTGCGTCAAGCTCGCTGATGTGGTCGCGCCACCATACGTCGTGGGCCGCGGGATTCGCGTCACCGCTGATCACGTCGAGTACGTCCTCGTCGGCGGCGTAGATGCGAAATGCCTTGGGATCATGGCGCGTTGGCGAGGGTACCCGTGTCCAGAGTTGTCGGCTGAACCATCGGTGGTCGGGTGCTTCTGATCCTGACTGGTAGCAATTGCAGGTGACTCGCCAACCGATGACCTCGCCGGCGGGGCGTGTCTGGAACTCGGGCCGGCCGCCGTGGCGGCGGACGGCTTCTTCGCCCCAGGTTCCGTCGCCGTATTGGTCGACGGCCAAGTGTCCGGCCGGGATGCCGATGCCGAAGAGACCGAATGCCCGCTGGCCGTCATCGAATTCGGCCACGAGATAGCCCTCATGCCATTCGCCGCTTCTGCCGCCGGGTGCGTACTCCCATCCCACGATAGGAGTCTATCAACTGCTGTCAAGATATCTTGACGCTGATTTGATCGCCATCAACGGTGCTTGACGTAAGGTGCAGCGCCGCGGACTGCGATCGTTGAGCACCCACTCGGCGAACAGTGGTGCGGGAGTTCGAGGGGCGTCGTTGGCCGGCGGGCCGCGCGGGGGCAGTTGCGCGCGCGTGTAGGTTCTCACTTTTCGCTGCATATGCACGCGCGGCTGACCTGGGGGTATCCGAGTTGTCTCATGATCGCTGCACTACGTTTTGTCTCACGGAGCGCTTCATTTCCTAGGAGAGTGGGGGGATGCGAATTTCCACCCGGTAGGCACGCTTCATTGAGGTCGTACCGCTACGCGCGCAGCGACCTGGTCCCGGACTTGGCTGTAGACATCAACGTTGATAGTCGGCGCTACCCACAAGGAGACTGCCACGGCGAAGTCCACAGCGCGTCCACCAAGTCCGCCAGCTTGTTCATAGCACTTCACCCGAATGTTCATATCGCTTCCTTGCCCCGAAGCGAAAGTCTTTTCCAGCTCCCATCGTTGGTGCTGTACGGTTGCTGCGCCGCGAGTGGTTACGGCCGATGGATGGCCAGCTGGCGTACCAAGCGTTGGGATGGCACCGCTCGGTGTGACGAAAGATAAACTTGCACAACGGTACTGGCGGCTGCGCCAGTTGACTGGCGTAAGCCAGGCAAGGGTTGCATCGATCCGTTTTGCCTCGCGGACATTGAGTCCGTCAGGCAACGGAAACAACAGCTCCTGCTCTTCCGCTGCCCCAATTGAGCCGAGGTAGAGGATCACTGCCTCGTTGCTGGCACATCCGTCCGCATAGTCCCGTGATATGACTCCATTCCCGATGGCAATCTCCGGGGACAAGGGATCGTAGGCTAGATCAGGCGGCCACGCAGTGCCATGCACCAGCAATGCCTTTATCGCCGCCGCTCGCTGGCGGCGAGTTAAGGAGGTTCCCGTCGCGATTTCCTCGACGAGATCATGGAGGCGTGCAGCCTGTCGCGATACTAGTGCTGCGGCGAAACTGGTTCCAATTACATGAGTTTCATTGAGTCCCGGCGGAGTCGCCACCTTGAGCCCGGGGCCGAGGGGCGAGAGGCCACGCAGCGTGATCGCTTCTTGGGCTGTTGCACCGTCAACGTAGAACGCGCGACCACCATGGGCCAGTACGTCCGGCTTGATGCTGCGGCGATATCCACTTCCCGTCGCGGTCACGGGGCTAATGCTTGGACACCCGTCCGTCGGGTCGACGAGGTAACCTTGCGCGACTGCGGTCGAACCGTCGTCGTGAGTGGCTCCCACGGTGATTGCGTTGACAGATTCCGCCGGAGCGAGCAGTCTCCGCTCATTCTGTCGACGATCGATCGCATCCAGCAGTACCTGACGCCGGTCAGTTCCGGCCGCTCCCGTGAGATCGGTTGACACCAAAGGACTTAGTGTCAGCTTGCCATGATTTCCTGCGGAAATTACGACGAGAACACCGTATTCGTAGCTCAGCCAGTCGAGCATCCGCGCCCAGGAAGACAAGACGGTCTCGAAGGGCACCGCGGGGTCACCTACTGAGATGTTGACGATAGCGACGGTGGGTGCCGCGGCGGGCCCGCTCGGGCCGTCCTCGAACAACTCCCGGAATATCCGCCACATCAGATCTGGTACCAGCTCGTTGGATGGCAATTCCTCTGTCCGATCGGCTGTCTCGTCCGATGGAACCAGCACGGGGCGAACTAACACAGGCCGAGCCGCCGGAACCTGTTGCGAGCCGCGGTCACCCCACACAGCGATAGACGCTGTCCAAGTTCCGTGTCGGCGTTCGCCGACCGTCGCAAGCTGGGTGAGATCGTCTGGGTCATAGACAGCTACTCGATCACGTAGCAGGACGTGATTCGCCATGGGCACACCGTCAAGAAGGCAAAGAACGGGGTCGCCACCAGGCAGCGGATCGTCGATATCCTCGGAGATCTCGATGGAGGGTCCGACTATCGGCAGCGCCTGCCCCGTGATTCGCAGGTACATCACGTTGGCGGAACGAACTAAGCGGACACCATCAAAGTTGCCCGCTGCCAGTTCGCGCAAGAGCGCGGTCGGGACCTCGCACTTGAGCCCATGAAATCCAATCTGATCGATGACTGCGACTGTGGCGACTCGCCCACCCGCCTGCTCGACCAGAGTCGCGACCTCCCGCTGGCTCTTGTCGCGTGCAGTGGGGCCGCGGCGGTACCAAAGCTCGATCTCGATTGAGTGGAGGCGGTCGTCGATTCGGCCGTCGAAATATTCATCCCAATCTATCGTCTGCAACCGGTCTTGCGGACCCCACGGCCGAACATCCTTGAGGTGGGCGAACAAGTCTCGTAGTGGTGAGTACCCTCGCGGCAGCTCTCGACTGTCCCTCCATGTACGCCACAATGACAAGAGGTTGTCGAACGCCGACTGATTCATGCAGACCGCGTGAAGACACGATGCGATGAACGGATTGCGGGGCTTGTCGCTCGTGAGCCGAACTTCGTCGGTCGGCAGTACAGCATTTTCGGCTTCAATCAACACTTCGATGCCGAGCTTCTCGGCAACGTTTGTCAGGTCGATCTGTTCGTCAAGCGCCTCGAAAACGAGGACCAGCTGCGGATCAGCGGCCTGGATAGAATCCGAGATACGCACCTGGTCGCCGATTGCAGCCATCGCAGCGCCAAATTGTGCATCGATGCGCCGCGCGCGGGCATCCGGATCGGTGAATTGGGCTCGTCCCCCGCCTCCACGACGTGGCGGTATCGCGCGGGGTGGGGCAATGCGCCCCAAGATCACCGGTCGGGTCGAGGCGCGCTCTTCAGGCGGCATTACCCGTCTTCACCGCCGGCTCGCGCGGACCATTGTTTAAGAACCTGCTGGGTAACCGCCGTGTCGTCCGGCTCAGGACCCGACAGGATCGAACGTCGCTGAACGTCGAGTGCGAACTCTTCCAACTCAGCGAAGCTGACCCGACCAAGCCGGTCCGCGATGGTTCGCGGCGTCAGACCCAAGCGGATTCCGGACTTGGCAGACCAAGCTTGTAGCCATTCAACCTTCCCCGCCCGAGTTGGGTGCGGAAGGTTAAGCCTCAGTTGCATCCGGCGCCAAACCGCTCGGTCCAACAACTCGGCGTGATTGGTTGCCGCTATCACCACCACATGGCTAGGTAGACGATCAACCTGCAACAGCAAAGAGCTCACTACGCGCTTGATCTCGCCCGTTTCGTGTGTGTCTCCGCGTTCCTTGGCGACCACGTCGAATTCATCGAAGAATAAGACGCAGGGACGAACACGCACTGCGTCGAAGAGTGCTTCCATCCGCGACGCAGTTTCGCCGAGAAAGCTCCCGATCAGACCCTCGTAGCGAACGCTGAGCAGCGGCACTGCGAGTTCGGTGGCGACCGCTTCCGCCAAGGACGTCTTGCCACCACCGGGAGGGCCCACGAGCAAGACGCGGTGCCGAGGTTCAACCCCATGGCTGCGTAACAGATCGCGTCGATAGTGTTCCTCGGTTAGCTGCCCGACGGCGTGGCGTACCTCGGATGGTAGGACCAAATCCGATACACGGCGCTCCGGCTCTTGCTCGAAGAACAAGCCTCTAGTCGCCTCGTTGCGGCTCAGCGCCGTCACACTCGATGAAGACTGGGGCCGCTTTCGGCGCAGCGCCTCGGTGAGCTGCGAAGCGAGAACATTGTGCCGCTTGTTTTCCTCTTCGGCGATCAATGCCTCCGCAGCACGCCTGAACGCGAGGTCGTCACCACCCGCACCCGATTGGACGAGTGCTAGAAGCAGGTCTGCACGTGCCATGGCCCTTGTTCTCCTCAACCTGCGCGGCAGTCACCGTGCGAGACATCTTACCGAGAGCTCGCGCGCATGCCGGCAAACTTGGCCGACCAGCGCCCAGGCAAACCTACTGGACTCAGCGGGGTTGCTGGCCGCGCTCACCCGTTCGCCCCCGCCTCACGTTCGGCCCAGCGCTTATCGTTTTCAGCCGAGCCCTCGTAAACAGAGCGGAACACCGCATCAGACAGCCCAAGCAAGCCGGGTCTGATGCACAACCACGCCACAGTTTGTCCTGCCCCCATCGGTTAGAAACCAGACTGACAGGTTCGGGGGCGAAGATCAGCAGGTGTCCACCAGCCGACGCCCTGTCAGGGTTCCTGCTGCACCGCATTCGTCGCTCCGTAGCTGAGAGTGAAAAGCCGATCCCTGAATAGGTCCGGTTCATCAAGCATCGAGCGAGGATCGTCGGCCAGTTTGAAGTCGCGGTGGATGGAGCGCATTCCTTGCAGCACCGCATCGGCCTCGGCTGCTTCGAGGGGAAGCTGGGCCTGCAACGACTCCAGCAACGACACCGCATCGGTCTTGCGGATCCTCCCCGGATGGTCCTTAATGAAGTTCTTCCGAAGCCGGTTGATGACGGTCGAGATCCTTGCCTGTGCATGGTCGCGCATGGCCTCGCGTTGCCTCATCTCGATGTGCGCGAGTACCGGTTGAAAGTTCTTGTACAACTCCTGTTGCCGCTCGGGGTCGGCGTCCTTGGCCAGCGCAAGATCCATCACACTTCGAGCGAAGGGCACCTTCTCGAGCTCAAGCGGCCGACCCAGTTCGCCCGTGGTGCAGGCAGCGATCGTGGCGTCTTTCAGCAACTTGAAGAGCCGCTGTCCACGTCTCGGTTTCACGTCGACCCATGCGGACCTGAAAGCCCCTGCCTGGTCGGCGGGCAGCACCGCGTCCGCGATCCGCTTAACGGCTTCGTTGGCGAACGCGACGGGAACGAGGTCCTCAAGTTCGACAATTCCGGGGCGCCGCTCGCCGTCTACTGTGTCAGCAACGGTGAACACCAGCGACGTTGGCAATAGTCCCTTCATCGCCTTCACGTCCTCGATCGCCGCCCGGCCCTCATCGTCGTCGTCAACCATGACGAGCACTGCCGGCTTATCCTCGTCACGTCCACGAGCCAGGTGAACCATGTAGGCGATGTTGCGAGCACCTCCACACGGGACAAGGGTCAGAGTGTTCAGATCGAGCGCGTTTCCGCTAGGCGCGACCCTCCTCGCCACAGCGCTAGCCCCGGCGAGGAGAATGGGATCGGCCTGGCCTTCCAACATCAGGTTGCACGAGCTGATGAACGTCGTCTCAGCGACGAAGGCGCCCAGAGCGGATCGCAGCGGCTCGTAGTGGTTGCGCCCCGCGTTCTTGACGACGCGTGTTCCCTCCTCATTCTCGCCCTTCTCCAGAACGCGAATTCGTTCGGCGTGATTCTTGTCGATCAGGAACGGGGAGTGGGTGACGTAGACGACCTGGACCGGGACCGCCGTGTCGGTGTCCGGGTGAGCGAATGCTTCGAAGATCCGCAACAGGTCCTGTTGCCCCGAGTTCGATAGGAAGGCGTCGGGCTCGTCCATCAGCAGGATCTCGCCCTTATTTCGGTCGTGCGACATGTACTGGACGAAGTAGCTTAAGAAGTACTGGAGACCCTGACTCCTCTCCGCAAACGTGTAGTCGGTGCCCGTTCGGTCGCGGATCGTGAACACCAGGTCGAAATCACGCAGCCGCAGTTGCAGGGAGAAGTCGCTGTCCTGGGTCCACCATCGTCGAAAGTTGAGACTATCGGCCAGTTTACGGTTGAATTTCTTCACGAGGGCCTCGGCGTAACCCTCTGAGATCGAGATCGCGGCTCCGAGCTCCTGGAACTCGTCCTCGGTAACTTCGGCGACGTCGAGGAGCAGCCGCCGGGCAAGATTCCACTGCTCGAGCAGCCGATCGCTGGGCGGGTCGTCGGCCCCGTCGTACACCGCCCTGACCTCGCCTGAGGGTGGAGTATCCAGCGACTCGGGGTTGCGGCGTAGGAAGGACATCCGGCCCAGCCAGCCCTCGCGGGTCCGCCCAGTCCGCGATGTGTCGCCGGCCAGGTAGGCGATCTCGACACTGTCCGGAAGCGGCACTCGTGCGTCGATTCGAAACGAACGTGGCAGCGTGAGGCCAGAGAGCGTCTCGTCGACCTCGACAGACTCTTCACCGACGTACACGACCGTTCTGTCATGGAATCGGAAGAAATGGAAGGAGTCGATCGTCTCCACATTCCACTTCGCCAACGCAAGGACAGCGGTGTGCTCGTCCTCGGTGAGATCGGTGAACTCGCCACCGAATTCGGGCAGAGTCGGTGCCGCTTCCTCAGCGAATTCCGTTGAATACCTACAAAAGTCGCGCCTGACGTATCCCTCTCCGGTCAGCAGCGCCTCGATCGCGTACAGCAGCTGGCTCTTGCCCGCCTCGTTCGCGCCGACCACCGTGGTGACGTCTGGCTCCAGCGGGATGCGCACGAAGGGAAAGAACAGATCGTTATCACCCACCAGATCCCACAGGTTCGGCGTCGAGGTAGTGTCCTCCCTGCTCTTGCGCAAGTAGTCGAAATTGAACGAGCGGTAGAACCGCACGTACATAGTCGAGAGTTTCACTCGCTCCCCCAAATTTTGTAGTCCTGCTCGACTCCCCGATGGTATTCCGAGGGACCGACACGACCGCCGCCGTTTGAGACAACTCGATCCTCAGCGACCACGACGCCGGCCAGCGCCGACTCTGATTACTTACTGCAACGAGATGTGCTCGGTCTCTGACGTGACGACCTGGTAGAACCACTTCGCGATGTCGGACATCAGGTGGGTGCGGCCCGGCGCGTTGGTGAAGAAGTAATCGCTCATCTTTTCGTGAGCACCTTGGTTGTCAGCGACTGCACCGGTAACCGCATCGTCGAAGTCGGGCGACTCGACGAACTGGTTAGCGGAGTTGACCTTTGCCTGCTGGACGAGCGCATGGTCGTCGAGCAGTGTTCGCAGTAACGCTTCGAGGAACGACACCTTTTGGGATTGGGTGAAATCCTCCGACCCGAAGAGGTCGTTGAGACGATCGAGAACCTGTTGGAATGCCAACATTTTCGGGTCCCGCTTCTCACCCGAGCCAGCAGCAGTAACCCCGGACAACCCGACACGCACACCGAGGCCGATGTCGATTCGGCCTCGGTCAATCTGCTTGACCTGCTTGAGCACTACGTCGGACAGGTCGATGGGCGCAGTGTAGTTCTCCGACTGGATGAACCGGTCGAGGAGTCGAAGGTAGATCTGCTTCTTCTCCAACTCAGGATCGCCGTAGTCGATGATCTGCGACATGAAATCATAGAGGCGGACGAACGACCCGACGTCCTTGCGGAACATGTCCAGCTCGGCGAGCGCTGCCTTGTCTCCCTCGCCGCCGTTGTGGATCAGAGCCGCGGTGTACCGGTCAGCGAAGCGCTTTTGGCCCGGGCCGACGGCCCCCGCAAGAGCGCTGTTGCCCTTGTTCTTCACGAAAGCTTCAGCGCACTGGTCGATCTCGGCTTGGGTGTAGATCGCGGCGGTGTCGAGCTTTGCGGCGAGGTCATGCACCAAGTTCGGATCGGTCGCAGTTTCCAAGAAAGCATCGGTGAAGTACGGCTCGAACGCCTCTTTGATTGCAGCGGGTTCGTTGACGAAGTCCACGACCTGGGTCATGGCCGCCGTCTTCACGATGCCCGATGGGGTGCGGTAGGTGCGGTTGAGCCGAGACAGCGTCTGCACGGCCGTCACCCCGGACAAGATCCGGTCTACGTACATCGCGCAGAGCAGCGGCTGATCGAACCCGGTCTGGAACTTATTGGCGACGATCATGATTCTGTAGTCGTCACCGCGGAACGCGGTGCGCAGATCGTGCACGCCGGGGTTCATGGTCGCTTCGGTGAAGTCATTCGGCCCGGATTCGGGATCCTGCACCGCACCTGAGAACGCGACCAGGGTGCCGTAGCCGTAGCCCTTCTTGGCGATGTAGTCGTCAATCGCGAGCTTGTAGCGGACGGCGGCCTTGCGGGAGTCGGTGACGACCATGGCCTTGGCGTGCCCGTCGAGTAGTGCGGCGACGTTCTCGCGGAAGTGCTCGACGGATATCGCGGCCTTCTGTGAGATCGTCTGTGGGTTGAGCTTGACCCAACGCATAACTGCTTTGGTGGCCTCGTTCTGGTCCACCTCATCGCCGCCACCCGCGTTCTGCCCAATCTGGAAGGCAAGCTTGAACGAGTGGTAGCCGGTCAGTACGTCGAGGATGTAACCCTCTTCGATGGCCTGTTTCATCGTGTAGACGTGGAACGGCACCGGGTTCTCGCCCGGTGCCGGCTCGCGGCCAAACAGTTCGAGCGTCTTGGCTTTTGGGGTGGCGGTGAACGCAAAGTATGAGATGTTCTCCGATGCAGCTCGCTCAGTGGCTTCGGCGGCCAAGACGGCCTCGACGTCGATCTCTTTGCCTTCCTCGACCTCCTTGAGTTCCTCGGCAGTCAACACCGCTTTCAGCTTTCCGGCGACCTGCCCAGACTGTGACGAGTGCGCTTCGTCGGCGACGACTGCGAACTTCTTCCCCTTGAGCCCCTTGTTTTCTCGAATCGCCTGCATCGCGAACGGAAAGGTCTGGATGGTGACGACGATGATCAGTTTCCCGTCGGTGAGCGCCTTTGCCAGCAACCCTGACTTCGAGGCGCCGGCCTTCGCTGCCTCGTCGCGGTCGATCGCCACGACGATGCCCTGGTCGTTGTCGATCTGCTTGATTGCGTCTTGCAGTTGAGCGTCGAGGACGTTGCGGTCAGTGACCACGATGACGGAGTCGAAAACCTTCTGATTGTCGACCTGCAACCGGGCCATCCGGTGCGCTGTCCATGCGATCGAGTCGGTTTTGCCGGAACCTGCGGAGTGCTGGATCAGATAGCGCTTGCCAACGCCCTCAGTGGTGACCGCCGCGGTGAGTTCGGTGACCGCTTCCCACTGATGGAAGCGGGGAAACGGGTCTGCTGCACGAATAGGTGACATCTGAGTTGGCTTGCCCAGCATGGGCGGGCTGGAAGGATGTCCCCATGGCAA
>NZ_JBJIAO010000016.1:0-111164 GCF_045310825.1 Mycobacterium sp. SMC-21
CACACCCAGCCAACCAGACACCCCAATCACAGGCCGACAGCAGCTGACCGTTCTACACCCTCAATCATGAAGAGCCACTATACGCGCAATTTGTCACTTGACGGAATGGCGCGCGGCGGTTGCTTCCGAATTCGATTGCTATTCCGTGTCAATAGGTTGAATAACCGCATTCAATCAGGCGAGAATCGGCGTAATTTCGACCAGGCTTCGAGCGGGCGTGTCTGACCAGCCCTGCGCGTTGGGTGGTGCCGGTGGCCCACTGGGCGCGCGTCAGCGTCGAGCTGGTCGGGCTCGCCGAACGTGCCCGCCGTACCGGCGTCGCCCAGCAAACACGCCCACCAAGCAAGGCGATTCGCTGAATGTTCGGATTTCGTTCGTTGCTATTGGTGCGGATTACTGCCGGTTGGTTGGAGGATAGCTGGCCGATATCGTGCGGATATTCTGCGGGTTCTGTTGTGCCACAGTGGTTTCCGTGGCCGACCGGATCGCAAACCCGCAGGTCACAGGCTCGCCGAAAATTAGCTGTAACAGCTTCCCAAGCTGAATACGCGGGTTCGATTCCCGTCATCGGCTCCACGCTCCATAGTGACCAGCCTAGGATCTTGGAGTCACACGTCGTCGCCAACCGAATCGGGCTAGAGGGCTGAGCCTGGACAGCGCACCGGCTCAACCTTCGATCTGTCAGTCGAACAACCGCAGCGCTCTGACCGAAGCAAAATACAAACACGCATGAGCGGATTTGGGGGCACAAACCATCCAGGTATCACGTTTATGTAATTATGATCGGCATGGTGGGCTCGGTGGACAACGCGCAATACACAAGCCCTCCCGTTCGAGCTGCAGTCTTTACCGTCTACATCGACCCGCTCAAGTTGGACATCAACCTCCTCACTGAGTTGAGGAGCAAGTGGGCCACGCAGTACCCCGGCTTCACACAGTCGTCACCCCAGATGCGCCCCAGCGACTTGCTTCCCGAGGTCGACCTGTTTTCACTGCCATGGCCGATGCCCGCAGTGCAACTAGCCAACAGCTCGCTGTCCCGAACTATTGCGTTCCAGTTTGATCACTTCTCATTGACGTGGACATTCGATTCAGATGGCGATGGAAACCAATACCCCGGCTACCTGTCATTAGCTTCGGAGCTAAACGATCGGTTCGCTGAGTTCGTCGACACGGTGGACGAGATGTCAGACGACTCCGTGAAGGTTCAAGGCTGTCAGTGCCACTACACCAACGTCCTCGACAACATCGACGGCGCAGCTTGGCTCACCGACTACCTCACGAGATCGACAACGACTCACCTCGACAACAATCACTTGGACGACGCTGAGCACGTTGGTTTCCGTGTACATCGAGTCGACGACGAAGACGACGTGCAACGTCGCGTGTGGTTGCAAATGACCCGCCGAAAGGCTGAACGTTCCGAAGTAACGATCTCAGTGGTTGCAGTGCCCAAGTCCGATTCTCATCAAATCCCGGACGATCCCAACTCGGCTGCGCAACATCTTATGGATTCGGCGCACCGCCTAGAGAACAAAACATTTGAAGCTAGTTTCAGCGACGCGATGAAACGGGATTGGAGGAGCCAACAATGACCGTTGTAGACATCGGCTGGCGTCCGAGAACCCTTGATGCACCGAGGGTGAAATTCCGCACTGCTCAAATTGCCTGCAAAACCAGCGCTGACACATGGGCCGAACACTGTTCGGCCCGTAATTCAGCAACCGACGCAGCCCAACGTGCCTACGCGGCAATTAGTAAGCTGGTGGCCGGCAGACTGATCGAAGCGTCAGTCGCAGCACGCGCACAGCAACTCATCAAGTTTCTCTTCAAAGCAAACACTGTCGATGCGTCGATCGCGCCCGAAGACGGTGGGTTGATCTTCTACTGGGCAGCACAGGAAATGTCGTTAACAATCGAGATTTATCCATCTGCTGGCTATTGGTGGTGCGCAAGCAATATCTCGGGATATCCATTGTCAGGCGAAGGGTCCGAGCTGCCATTGAACGAACTTGGAAATCGCCTGAACCATTTCTCGAAGGAAGTGGAGCGCCGAAATCCGCGCTGGCGCGACATCATTCGCTGACCGCTTGTGATAAAAACAGGGCCAATTGGCGGCTACGATGATGATCAATTCTCTGACGAAGCGCGACTTTATCGGAGAGTGCCGGACAAACCCGATTATTTGAAGGTGATCGATCCTGTAACAGGAGAAAAGCGGCCAACACCTGCGGCATTTAGCATCAAGGACGAGCCTGACGGCCTATCTATTTCGATTGAAATCCTTATGCGTCGACACAAGCTGCCCACTCGAAATCTATGTCGGGACTGGAACACACACGGTGTCGCACGGTTCAGCGCTGGCCTAGTGACTGCGCTCGTCGAAAATCCCCAGGTGTGCTCGCTGAAATTCCTCACCTGTGAGCGCCGATCAGTGTAGTGGTTGGCGGGTTCCGGTGGCGGCTCGTCGGAGGGTGTCGGCGGCGGCGTGGTGGTCGCGTAGTCGGTAGGACTCGCCGTCGAGGTTGATGACCACCGAGCGGTGTAGGAGTCGGTCGAGCATGGCGGCGGCGACGGTGGTGTCGCCGAGGATTTCGCCCCAGGCGCCGACCCCGCGGTTGGTGGTGATCACGATGCTGGTCTTTAAATAGCGTTGGGACACAACTTGAAACAACGCTGAGGCCGCTTCGGCGGGCAGTGGCAGATAGCCCAGTTCATCAATCACCAGCAGGGTCGGTCCGGCGTAGAACCGCATGGTCGTGGCCCAGCGTCCTTCGATCGCGGCACGGTGGCATCGGGCAGCTAGATCAGCGGCGGTGGTGAAGTAGGTGCGATATCCGGCATGCGCTGCAGCCCTTGCCAATCCGACCGATAAGTGCGTTTTGCCTGTCCCCGGCGGGCCGATCAGTAGAACGTTGGTCGCCGATTCCAGATAGCGGCAGGTTCCCAGCTCATCGATGAGTGCGCGGTCGATACCGGCGGCGGCATCGACATCGAAATCGGCCAGGGTCGCGGGGGTGGGCAGGCTGGCGAACCGTAGCCGGCCTGCCAGCCGACGGGCGGTGCTGGCATCGACCTCCACAGCCAGCAGCCGCTCCAGGGCCACTGTGAGCGACAGGCCCTCGGCGGTGGCCTGATCGAGCACCGAGGGCAGGGCTTCGGCGGCAGCGGTGAGTTTGAGCTCGGCCAGATGCGAACGCAGTTGCTGATAGCGGCTCGCCGCGGCCGTCGATGTCTCGGCCTCGGTGGTGCGGATGGTGGTTTTCGAGGTACGTGTGGTGGGGGTCATTGCAGGGTCCTTTTCTGGGCGGCCCGCTCGTAGACGGACAAGTCGATGACAGTGGAATCGGTTGATGCAGTGGTGGATTCGACCATGCAGGTCGTAGCATCGCGGGACTGAACCAGTTGCGCGGCAGCGGCATTGGCGGCCGGCCCGGGTGGGATGCGTTCCTTGCGGCGGTGCGGACGCCCGGTGTTGGCGGTGGCCATCGCGGCGGTATCCAGAGCGATGACGTGCCCGCTGTCACGAACCATCACCCCCAACCCATCGGCGGCCATGCGGTGCCGCGCCACCACGATGCCGGTCGTGGTGGCGATATCGCAGAACTCACCACCAACCGGATGGCTGACGCTCACCTGCGCGGCGGCCAGCTCCGGGGGCACCGAGTACCGGTTGCCGCGGTAGGACACCAACGCCTGCCTTGAGGCGGTTCGGGTTTCTGACACGATCACCGGATACGGCGTCGCTGGCACCGGCGAGAGGGGTTCGGCCTTGGCGACCACGGCCACCGACGACCACCCGTCGGCGGTGGCCCGGATCCGGGTGTCACCACGAACATTGGCGAAGCGATCCACACTGGCCTGTGCCGCCTCGACGGTCATGTCGTCAGCCAGGGTGCGCCACCACCGTTGTGCGGCAGTGTGATTGACCTTCTCCACCACACCCTTGCGATTCCCACGCCGTGGTGGACAGATCGCCACCGAGACCCCGTAGTGCTTGGCGACCCCGGCGAACGAGGCGGTCACCCGGCCTGAGCCTGGATCGCAGACGGTGGCCATCCGGTCGAACCGCCAGATGCGGGTCAGCCCGCCCAGACCCCGCACGATGCGGTCGATGGCGGCCACCAGATGGGGTTGATCCATCGACGGTGACAGCACCGCGCGCCACTTGCCGGAATGGGCCAGCGAGCCGACCAGCAGGAAGGCTTTCTTGCCCCACCCCCAGGATGCGGGTGGATCGGGCAATTCCAGCCAGTCCCACTGGGTTTCCTCACCCGGTGGATGAGCGATGATGGTGTTGGGCCGGTCGGTGGCGGCGCGGCAGGCTTGGCAGTCCGGGCGCAGATTGCGGGTGCGAATGTTGCGGGTCAGGCTCTGATACGACAAACCGAAACCCAGACTCTCGAGTTCGTCGTACAGGGTGCGCGCCCACAAATGCGGGTCCTCGGTCAACCTCGCGGTGACGTAGTCGACGAACGGATCAAACGGATCCGGGCCGGGCCGGGCACGGACCCCGGGCTGGCCGTCACCGGCCAGGTACTTGCGGACCGTTTTGCGGTCGAAACCGGTGTGGCGGGCGATCGCAGAGATCGACCAACCACGTTTTTGTAGGGCGTGTACTTCCATGTCGTCCTCCCATGTGAGCATGAGAAAGCGGGCCCCCTTCGACTGGAGCTACTGGCGTCAGACACCAGCAGCATCGAGGGAGGCCCGCCCTTCTCGGCGGAGCCACACGGGTGGGGAATTTCGATGAGCGTCAGTGGGGAATTTCAGTGAGCGCGGTCACTAGTACGCCCGTCACTTGGGGTTATTTCAGCACCCACCGACGAACAGTATGCCGGAAAGGCGCACGGCTTGGTCCGAGGACCAGACGGAATACCCAGTAGAGGCACGTGGAACACTATACGAAGCAAGATTTTAGAACACGCCGTCTACTTCGATTCTGACCCCGATCCTCCAACCGGCATCGGCGCACTGGTGCTCCATACACAAAGGATGTTCGAGAATTCGATTGCGTTCCTGACGCGACTTGTACTGCCAAAACATAACGAATAGTTGTCTTGGAATGCACTCACTCTAGCGTCTTGTGAAATGCCTCGCCCCGGTATAACTGACTACGTGAAGTTCGCCAATTCGGCACTGTAAACCGAACCTCGCTATTAATGTGCGCCTACTACTGATACCAAACGTTCCGTGCATCAACGTCATACTCCACGTTCCTTCTCCGGGTCTTCAGAAGGCCGCAATGCGGTGTCGCCAGCCAGCATCGCAAACACTGGCAGGCTATACACGCTCTCTCTTCAAGCCGGGATATCCATATTCGAAAGCGGTATCAAGGCATCGCGTCGCTCGATAGCTCGAAGCACGTCACCCGTCGCGAAAGGCAATCCGCGTGCGCGAGAAGTTAGTCTTTGGCCATCCGGTCACAAGAGCTTCGAGCACTATCCGCCCGCGACAGATACCTTGGCCCCATGGATGTGCGCGCGATCGGCAAGGGCCTGGGCAGTCTGGACCGTGAGGTCTTCGAAGCAGTAGCCGAGTCGCCGAGCCCACTCCTGGACTCCACGATGCCCCGCCTGACCAGGGCGGCTGACCATTCCAAGCTGTGGTTCGCCATCGCGGCCGGTATGGGCGCGTTCGGCAGCCAGTCGGTGCGCCGCGGTGCGGCACGCGGCGTCGTCAGCCTCGCGGTGACCAGCCTGGTGACCAACCAGCTCGCCAAACGAATCTGGGTCCGGCCGCGCCCGGACCGCACCCTCATCCCGCTGGTCCGGCGGAGCAAGCGTGTCCCCACCTCCAACTCCCTCCCATCAGGGCACTCCGCGAGCGCCGCGGCATTCGCGGTGGGCGTCGGCCTCGAATCCGCACCGGCCGGTCTGCCGCTGGCTCTCCTCGCCGGCCTGGTCGGACTGTCGCGGGTGGCCACCGGCGCGCACTACCCCGGTGACGTGTTCGCCGGCTTCGGCATCGGCGCCGCGATCGCGGTCCTGGGCGCTCGCATCGTCCCGACGATTCCGGCCACCACGCTACCGACGTCGGATCCGTTGCGGTTCCGGACCGAGCCCAGGCCACAGGGCGAAGGCGTGGCGCTGGTGATCAACCCGGCGTCCGGCGACGGGACGGGCAAGCGCGTCATCGACGAAGCACGAAAAGCCTTACCGCGCATGGAAATCGTGGAGCTCCAAAAAGACGACGACATCGAGAAGGTATTGCGCGAGACGGCCGCACGCACCGAGGTGCTCGCGGTCGGTGGCGGTGACGGGACGGTGGCATGCGCGGCGGGCATCGCCGTCGAGGCCGGTGTGCCGCTGGCGGTGTTCCCGGGCGGCACGTTCAACCACTTCGCCAAGGACATCGGTTGCGATTCGGTGGCCCGCACCGTGAAGGCCATCGCCGAAGGCTCCGCGGCCTACGTGGATCTGGTGTGCCTCAACGAGAAACGCATGGTGATCAACACCGCCAGCATCGGCGCCTACCCGAACTACGTGCGCACGCGCGAGAAGCTCGAACGGCGGATGGGCAAACGCCTGGCCGGCATGTACGCGCTGTACCTGACGCTGCGCAAGGAAGCCCCAGTACGAATCAGGTACGACGACAAGACACTTGAGACCGAACTATTCTTCCTGGGCAACTCGACGTACTTCCCGTCCGGCTTCGCCCCGTCGGTGCGGCCGCGCCTCGACGACGGCTTGATCGACGTCCGAATCCTGGAAACCGGGCGCCGGTTCAGCCGGCTGCGCATCGCGACGGCGGTTCTGTTGGGCCGGCTGGAACGCAGTCCGCTGTATCACGAACTGCAGGTGCCGGAGTTCCGGTTCGTCGCGGTCGACGGACCCACCACCGTCGCCTACGACGGCGAGGTGGGCGAAGCGCTGAGCGAAGCC
Organism: Mycobacterium sp. SMC-21; assembly: GCF_045310825.1. Lineage (NCBI taxonomy): Bacteria > Bacillati > Actinomycetota > Actinomycetes > Mycobacteriales > Mycobacteriaceae > Mycobacterium > Mycobacterium sp. SMC-21. The sequence goes on from NZ_JBJIAO010000016.1 coordinate 6,885, forward strand.
AGCTTCACCGTGCGGTACCGGGCGCTGCCGGTGTTCCGTCCTCTCTAGGGCCGCATCTCGTACGCACCGTCGTACGCCGCCACCTGTTCCCAGACCCGGTCGAAACGACCCACATCGGCAATCGGTTTGCGGATCGCCGCCAAGGCCCACTCCTGTTGCGCCACAGTGGAACTCGGCTTGCCGTGCAGCGCAACGGCATACGACGAGAAGTCACGGATCTGGAAGTCGAAGATCTGATCCAGCAGGTCGTGGTCGAGACCGGTCAGTTCGGCCTGTTCCAGGATCAACTGCCCGTAGACGACGAGCGTGAACAGATGCCCGACAACGAGGACGAAGTCGAGGTCGCGCTGCTGGTCGGCGTCGGGTGCCGCGGTCAGCAGCAGGTCCTTGAAGGCCTGCACCTGCTCGTAGAAGCGGGCCACGTTCGGCACCGCGAGGTTCCGCTCGTACACCGGCGCCCAGTCCGCGAACTGCACCTTGGAGGCGCCGCGCGCGGGCCCCTGTGCCCAGAAGAACACGTCGTCGGCCGCGTCACCGCGGGTGCCGATCTCCGGGTAGCTCGCCGGGTTGAACATGTAGTTGGGCATGAACTTCAGGATCTGCGCGACGTTCACGTGCACCGTGCCCTCGAGCCGGGGCAGCGCACCGATGAGGCGGTTGACCTCGTTGAAGTAGGTGTTCTTCTCGAATCCCTTGGCGGCCAGAACATCCCACAGCAGGGTGATGACCCGCTCGCCCTCGGAGGTGACCTTCGACTTGGTGACGGGGTTGAACAGCAGGTACCGACGGTCGTCGAGGCCGGCGCTGCGGAAGTAGTCGATGGCGCGGTCGCTGAACAGCTTCATCGCGATCAACCGGGCGTAGACGTCGACGAATAACGCACGCACGTGCGGGAAGTCGGTCACCGGGTTGCCGTAGAGGATCCGGTTGTTGGCGTGCGTGATCGCCTCGTAGAAAGCGTGCTCGCACATACCGATCGAGCCGCTGCACAGGTTGAACTTGCCGACGTTGACGGTGTTGAGCGCCGCCGAGAACGCCTCCGGCCCGGTGCACAGGATGTCCTCCTCGTGCACCGGATAGTCGTTGAGCCGGAACGTGCTGACGAACATCTGGCCGTGCACGACGTTGTCGATCAGTTGATAGTCCTGATGGCCGCTGTCCGCGACGAACCACACGTAGCCGTCGGGCCCGTCGACGTCGGTGCGGCGCGAGAACACCGACACCATGCCCGCGACGTTGCCGTTGCCGATGTAGTACTTCTCCCCCGACGCCCGGAACACGACGCCCTCGTCGGACGTCGGCGTCAGCAGCATGTCGGTGTTGTAGATGTCGGCGCCGTGCTCGCGTTCGGACAGCGCGAACGCCATGACCCCGCCCGCCTCGAGCTGGGCGGCGGCCCGCTCCTTGGCCTTGATGTTGTCGCTCTGCCAGATCGGGCCGAGGCCGAGGATGGTGACCTGTTCCGCGTACCAGTACGCGAGCCCGTAGAACCCGAGGATCTCGCTGAGCACGGCATTGCGCGAGGTGTCCCAGCGCTTGTTCGGATCACCGTCGGCGAACTCCGACGGCGTCAGGAACGTCGCGAAAACGCGCTCCCGCTTGATGAATTCGAGAAAGTCGGCGACCCAGGTCGCGTCCAGATCGTCCTGCAGCAACCGCGCCTTGCCGCGATCCTCGAACCAATCGATCAGCGCTCGCAACTGACGCCGCGTCTCGGGATCGAATTGCTGAGGGTCGAAATCGTTCGGGTTGAGCAACAGGCCGCGAGAGTTCGGCATGGGTACCTTCTTCGGTCCGGGTTTGGCACGAATCTAGCGCCCGGACGCTCGTGGGACCGCGGATTGCGCGTACTTACCCGAGGGCCACGCCGAGCTCCTCGGCGAACACCCTGATCATGTGCTGCACGCCAATCTCGTTGCGGCCGATGATCATGTGGTCGTGCTGGCCGTGCCTGACGCCTTCCCCGCACTGGGGCAGCATGGCGAAGTCCTCGTCGACGACCGCGGCGTGGACGTTGTCGTACACCTGGTCGTAGACCGCGCGCATCTCATCAGTGGTGGCCGGCACGCGTCCCATCCAGCTGTGCCGGACCGTGCACCGGGTCGGTTCGCCGGCCGGCAGGATGTCGATGATCTCGACGCCGACCGGGCTGTTCGCCAGGATCAGATTGGGATAGATCCAGTAGATGACGCCCATGTTCTGATGCGGGTCCCACGACCCCGACGGGTCCTCGGCCAGGGTGGCAACCCAGGTGAAGGGAAAGCCGATGCGATGGTGCTTGCCGTACTCGTCGTAAACCCCGGTGTTGGGCAGGGTGTTCTGCCCAATCACGCTCTCGCCGTGGACAAATGGGAAGTGATACCCCTCGGCGAACGCTTCCAGGGCGCCCTTCCACGACACTTGGGACTGGAACTCCTTCTCCGTGTGGTAGCCGTATGCGGCATAGTTCATTAGTTCGAGTTCCGGCCCGATGGACCCGAGATGGCCATCGACGTCGATGTCGGCGCCGGCAGTCAGCACGGCCCAGATGAAGCCATGTCGCTCCTGGCTCGGCAGCTCAACAAGTCCGTAATCGGCCTTGTCCATCGAATCGAACCCCGCCCTGCCGGGAACCGTGAACAGCTCGCCGGTGTTCTTGTAGCTCCACGCGTGGTACGGGCACGTGAACCGGGCGGCGTTACCGGCGCCGCAGGCCGGCTTCGCGCCGCGATGCCGGCAGTAGTTCAGCAAGACGTGACTGACACCGTCACGGTCGCGGGTCACCAGGAGCGAGTCGCCCAACACCGAGCGCACGACGTAGTCGTTGACGTTGGGAATCTGGGCCGACGGCACGATCGCCAGCGGCACCCGGCGCAGCACCTGCGACTCCTCGATTTCCGTGATCTTCGGATCTCGGTAGTAGTGCAACGGCACCCGGAGTTCACGGTCAGCCATGTCCGTCGTCTTGTCGACCGCATGACGCAAGGCGCGCCTGGTCAGTGCCTCGTCCTGATTGCTGACCGGTCCTTCGGTGATCGCCGTCATTGCTGACCTCATTTCACGTTCGGCAATATTCGGACCATACATCAGTGGCACTATGTATGGTCAAGAGTCGGTGACGTTCAGCGATGAGCGGCGGGATGGAAGTATGCGGTGATGCGCAGACACGGCTGGTCTGGTGACATTCCCGTCGACGACGCGGAGGCGGTTCGCCGCATTGTCAGCGCGGCCCGCTCGTCGATCGACGCGCGTGGTTCGGTGAGCGTGTCCGATGTGGCCACCGAACTCGGGATCACCCGGCAGACCGTGTACCGCTATTTCCCGACGCTCGACGCGCTGATGGCGGGCACCGCGCTGTCGGCCGTCGAAGGCTTTCTGGACCGCTTGGCCGACGACCTGCAGTCGATCACCGACCCCACCGACGCCGTGATCGAAGGCATCGCCTACACCTTGGAACAGCTCCCCAACGACCGGTACCTGAGCCTGGTCATGCATCCCGGCAGGGCGAGTGCGTTCGCCGCGGGCGTCACCTCCGAGACGGCGATTTCCTTCGGCCGCTCCATCCTCGAACGTTTCCAAGTCGATTGGCCTGCAGCCGGATTCAGTGGCCGGCAACTCGATGAGCTCGTCGAGTTCATGCTGCGCACACTGCAGTCGTTCATCCTGGATCCCGGCGGCCCTGACCGCCACGGCAAGGAGTTACGCGCGTTCCTCCGTCGTTGGGTCGCGCCCGCCGTCCAGCTGCATCACGACACAGCCACCCACGCAGCTCCGTAGCCGCGCGGACGGGCGACCCATCCCGGCATCTGAAACTCGCTCGCCCCCGGCCTGTCCCGCGTGCAAGCATGCCCACATGGCCAAGCAGTTCCCGGAGATCAACGACCGGTTCCGCACGTTCATCGCCGCGCAGAGCATCTACTTCGTGGCGACCGCAGCGCGCGACGGCCGGGTCAACCTGTCGCCGAAGGGCTTGGACTCGCTTCGCGTCCTCGGGCCACATCGGGTGGCCTGGCTCAATCTGACCGGCAGCGGCAACGAGACCTCGGCGCACCTGCTCGACAACCCGCGAATGACGTTGATGTTCTGCTCGTTCGAGCGTGAGCCGATGATCCTGCGGCTGTATGGCACCGCCCGTGAGGTCGCGCCCGGCGACGCGGACTGGGATGAGCTCTACAGCCAGTTCCCGCCGCACATCAGTGCCCGTCAGATCTATGACCTGAGCGTGGACATCGTCCAGACCTCATGTGGTTTCGGCGTGCCGCTCATGTCGGTCGAGTCCGAGCGCGTGCTGCTCGACACCTGGGCCGAGAAGAAGGGGCCGGAGGGTGTCGCCGACTACTGGCAGCAGAAGAACCTGTCGAGCATGGACGGCGCGCCGACCAAGCTGGCGCTGGGCTGAGCTCAGCCGGCGCAGGCGTCGGGGGCATCGACCCGCAGCGGGACATCGACGGGCACCGTATAGGTGACGACGACGTCGGCGGCACCGGTGTTCTCGTTGGCAACCCGGTGCGGTACCCCAGCGGGAATGAAAACCGCTTGGCCACTGCCAAACTCAGTTCCCGCGCAATCGCCCGCGGTCTGCAGCACGACCCCACCGGTGTTGATCACCGAATATTCGGTGCCGGGGTGCGTGTGCCAGCCGCTGCTGGCGCCCGGCGCCAACTTCAGTCCCTGAATGATGAGGGTCGACGGCGCGCCCCCGGTGTCGATGTCCACCGGAGCCGTGGTGTCGCCGCGCGCCAGGTCGGTCCGCACGACGTCACCCTCGGGCGGCGTCGCCGCTGCGACGGGCGCCGACAACATGACCAAGCCGAGTGCGGCACAGGCATTCCCAACGCGCAACTTTGTCATGCACCCACTGTGCGCGATGTCCGACGACCGCGTGCGGGTTTCGGCTACGCGACCATGACGTCGACCGACAGCCGCTCCCCGAGGGCGTAGACGGTCGGCCAGTCCTGGTTCTGCGCGGCCGATTCCAGTGCATCGATGAGAGGGCTGTCCACCCCCAGTTCGGCCAGCCACGACGACACGGTGGCGGCGATCTGTTCTCCGGGCACCTCTTCGGCACGCCGGCCGTGCAGACGGTCGACCACCACGAAGGTCGGCGCGGCGGGGCGCCGACGGCGGAAGTCGATGATGCTCATATCAATTGAACGAATCAGCCGTCAAAAAGGTTCACCCGGCTGGGCGCACCTAACGTGGAGTCATGGCTCGTTCGATGCGCGACCGCATGCTCGCTGGTGACCTGTACCTCGCCGATGATCCCGAATTGATCCGCGAGTCCAAACACGCACAGCGGCTCACCCACCGGATCAACGCGCTCGATCCCACCGACCTCGAGGAACGCAACCGTCTACTCCGAGAACTCCTCGGCGCTTTCGGGGACGGCAGTGAGATCCGGCCGCCGCTGCAGTGCGACTACGGCTACCAAACGACCATCGGTGCACGCACTTTCGCGAACTGGGGGCTCATCCTGCTCGATGTCGCGCGGATCAGCATCGGCGACGACGTCCAGATCGGACCCAACGTGCAGCTGTTGACGGCCACTCACCCGCTCGAGCCGGGGCCCCGGAGAGACAAGTGGGAAGCAGCCGAGCCCATCACGATCGGTGACAACGTGTGGCTCGGCGGCGGCGTCATCGTGTGCCCCGGCGTCACGATCGGTGCCGGCACCGTCGTGGGTGCCGGTTCGGTCGTCACCCGCGACCTGCCGCCGCGTGTGCTGGCCATTGGCTCACCCGCCCGGGTGGTGCGCCCGCTGTAGGGCGGGCTACACCCGAACGGTCAATTCCATGCCCTTGTCGAGCGGAATCGGGACACTGACGTAGCCGCTCCCCGGCGCGTTGACGTAGTCGCGGTAGACGTGATCAGGGTCGAGCCTGACGTTGTCGCCGAGAATCAGTGCACCGGGCGCCAATACCGGCTCCAGGATCTTCAACACCGGCAGGTCCAGATCGGGCCAACCGTCGAGAAGCACGAATTGCACTGGACCCGTGACGGTCTCGAGGGTCGTGCGGGCGTCACCTTCCAGAATCGTGATCAAATCGGCAACCCCCGCCTCAGCGAACGTCGCGCGGGCCGCCGCAATCTTCCGCGAACTCATCTCCGTGGTGATGATCCGCCCGACACCGTTGTCTCGGACCGCCGCGGCCAGGTGCAAGGTGGAGATGCCATACGACATCCCGTACTCCACGATCGTCGAGGGCTTCACTGCGCGGACCAGGCTGTACAGCAGTCGGCCCGGGTCAGGAGCCACCGACAGGTAGAAGTCCTGGCAGACCTCGGCACGTTCCGCAATGTCGTAGTCGGTCGGCGAAAATCCTTGCCGCCGTTGATCGTCCAACTGTGCATCGGCGAACAGGCGATTGATGATCGAGGCGTATTCCGGTTGGTTCAGTGTTGAGGTCATACGACCTACAGTAGACGCAACGTTGCGTCTAGACTAGAGCTACGATGGTGTTCAATCGACCCATGGCAGGCGCGCAACCGCATCACGGGAACCGGCACGGTCGCAGTGAAGCTGCGCGGGAAGCCGTACTGCGCGCAGCTGATGATCTGCTCGTCGAAAAGGGCTTTTCCGGCGTCACCATCGAAGGCATCGCCAAAGCGGCTGGAGTCGCCAAGCAGACCGTCTATCGCTGGTGGGGCTCCAAGACCGAAGTCCTCATGGACGCATTCCTCGAAGACGCCGCCGCAGCGTTGGAGCCGCCCGATACCGGCTGCCTCGACTCGGATCTACGCGCACATCTGCGCGATACCGCGCACTTCCTGACCACGGATGACGCGGGCGCCGTCTACCGCGCACTCATCGGGCAAGCGCAACACGATTCGGAACTGGCACAGACATTTCGGTCCCGCTACCTCGATGATCAGCGCACGCGCGACCAAAAACCGTTCCTCCGCGCGATCGAACGCGGCGAGCTGCACCCCGAGACCGACGTCGCCGCGTTGGCCGAGTGGCTCGTCGGCCCGGTCCACCATCGCGTGATCGTGACGGGCGAACCGTTCGACGATGCGTTCCTCGACGCCGTCGTCGACGTCGTCCTGTCAGTGTCGACAGCGGCCGTGAGCCACGATTCAAAGTCAATCTAAGCATTTGGCCATGCAGCCAATTGACCGTCATGTAAATATGGCGGCGTGACTGAAGATGCCGATGTGGCACAAGCTCGGGCATTGCGCGCCGAGCTGCGTAGGCATGCCTGGGACCTCGCATCCAGGCTGGCCAGGGTCGAGTCCCTGCCCGATGCGACGGCCTGGTCAGAGCGGGCGCGGTCGATGCGCCGGCGCGCCCGGGAGCTGCGGCGCGACCTCGACGAGGCCCGGTTCCTGATCGATCAATTGCATGCCCGGTTCCCGAGCATCGACGCGGCGGGTGCATCGGCAGACGCTCCAAGTTATTGAGAACCCTCATTGACAATTGCCTGCTAGATGGTTAACAGTGCTAAGCGTCTCCGATGAAAGGCGCACCATGAGCACGCAGGACCAGCTCAACGAGCTCGGCTACTACGCCGTCACCCGGCATCCCGCGGACACCCGCGTGGTGCTGCCCGAGGCCCGGGATGCCGAGGCGCTCGGGTTGGGCTCCTGCCACATCGGTGAGCGCTTCACCGTGAAGGACGCGGGCGTTCTCAGCGGCGCGGTGGCAGGCGCCAGCACGACGCTGGGCATCGCGCCGTCGACCAATCACCACACCCGGCACCCCACGGTCACCGCGACCATCGGGTCGACGATGCATGCCCTGACCGAGGGCCGGTTCGCCATGGCGTTCGGCCGCGGGATGGGGCCCTACTGGCAGGCGATCGGTCTGCCGGTCGTGACCGAGGCGCGGCTGCGCGATTTCTTCGGCATCCTGCGCCGCCTCTGGGCCGGCGAGATGATCCTCGATCACGACGGCCCAGCCGGGAAGTGGCCCATGCTGCGCCACGTGAACGGCCTGGAAGACGGGCCGCCGATCGGCCTGGTGGCGGTCGGCCCGAAGACCATGGAACTGGCCGGCGAGATTGCGGATTTCGTTGTGCTGCATACGTTCTTCTCCGACGAGGCGACGGAGAAGTCTGTCGCCGCGGTACGCCGCGGCGCGGAGAAGGCCGGCCGGGATCCGGACAGTGTCCGCATCTGGGCCTGCCTGGCGACGGTCCCCGATGCGTTGTCGGAGGACGACCAGATCCGGCGTGGCGTCGGACGGCTCGCAACCTACCTGCAGGCGTACCCAGATGTCCTGGTCTCGGCCAACGGCTGGGACCGGGCGACGTGGGATCGCATCCGGCAGTCCGACCTGTTCACGGATGCGGCGACCGCCGGGCCCATCGATGCCAGCGCGTCGTTCGAGACGCTGCAGCGGATCGCCGAGCTGATCCCCACCGAGTGGCTGGACGCCGTCGCCAAGGGATCGCCGCAGGATTGCGCGAAAACCATTGCCCGCCAGTATGATCTGGGCGTGCATTCGGTGATCATGCACGGGGCCAGCCCGCACGAACTGGCACCCGTCGTCGAGGCCTACCGGGCCAACCGGCCGACGCTGCACCGGGCCGTCGCGGCGAATCCGGGCCGATTTGCCTGACCGTCCGGCCCGCGACTCCCCGCAGGCGGCCCTCGCCCGGGAGCAGTGGCAGGCCGTCGTCACCGAGTCGGGCGCCGGCACCAAGCTGAACAAGCGCGGCCTGGAAACCCGGGCCCGCCTGCTCGACGTCGCCATCCGCTGTCTGGCCGACAGCGGTGGCGAGCCGGTGTCGGCGAACCGCATCGCCAAGGATGCGGGCGTCACCTGGGGCACCGTGCAACATCAGTTCGCCGACCTGGACGGGCTCTGGGTCGCTGTCATCACCGAAATCCACTCCCGCAGTTGGGCGTCCGGACCGGACACGCCGCGCAGCGGCACCCTGCGCGAGCGAGTGGAAGGCGCCATCGAATCCGTGTGGCGCTACCTGGACACCACCGAGGGCCGCGCCCTCACCGCGCTGCGCACGTCACTGCCGGCGCGACGGTCCGACATCGCCGCCGAATATCCGCGCACCGCAGCGGCTTTCGCGGCCCGTGAGCTCGACTGGATTCAGGGTTTCGATTATCTGATGGAAGGGCTCGACGTCGACCCAGACCAGTTGCAGCGGGTGCGGTGCCTGCTTCCCGCCGCGATCCGCGGTCTCAGCAACGAACGGCAGATCGGGTTCACGTCGGATCTCGACGTCGCGCGCGCGGCTTTGACCGACGCCGTCGTCGCGTTGCTGACCCCGCCGCGGCCGTAGTCACTCAACGAGATCGGCGGTCGCGGGTCCGAACAGGTACAGGTGATCGAGCACCGGCGCCGCGTCCCCGGACCACGCCATGGCCGCCATCTGACGACGGCTGCGCCGCCCGGTGCGCCAGCGCACCGCTTCGAATCGCGTCGTCTTCAGATCGACCGCAGGTTCCGCGTCCGGACCGCACCGGTACTCACCGTCCTCGACGACGACACGCATCGGCACCGGCGTGACCAGCATCCGCAGGAGCTGATCCGAAACCTGCTGCAGGGCAGCGGAATCACGCGCGCCCGGTCGGCCGAGCGCATCCCGGATGTCATGTTCGTGGACGACGATGTCGCCGAGCGGCGGGGCGATAGCTTCCTGAGCCAGCCGCGGCAGCTCGGCGGCCGCATCGCCCCAGGCCCGCAGGATGTCGTCGAGGCCGCACCCGTCGAACCGAGCCACTTGCGCTGCCGTCTGGGCATCGTTGGGTGGGGCGACCCGGCGCCCGGCGGCCCAGTCCTGCGCGACGCCGGCCATATGGGCCAGCACGTCCCGCACCGACCAGCCGGGACAGGCAGCGACCGCAGTATCGACGGAAACCTCTGGCGCACTGACCAACTCGACGATGCGGTCCATGGTCTGCTGGTAGAGCTCCGCGAGATGGACTTCATCGCTCACAGGAGGCACACCCTTCTGCGCGGGGCGGGCGGGGATCGTCGGGCTTGCTGGGATCGGGGTCGCCGAACCATCGTGAGGGCTGATGCTCGCCGTAGGTGTCATGCCAGTCCCACCATTCGTAGGGCGGGTCCTGCGGGTACCCGGGCGGCGAGTCCTCCCAGGTCTCCTGCCGGCCGAGCGCCGTCATGTCGAGATAGCTCCACGAGGTGCCGAGTGCTTCGTCGCCGCGGTTGTTGATGAAGTAGGTGCGGTAGATGGCGTCGCCGTCGCGGATGAAGGCGTTGGTGCCGTGCCACTCGTGTACACCGAAGTCGACGTCGAAGTCGTCGGTGATGGTGTACCAGGGCATCTTCCAGCCCATCCGGGCCGTCATCCGCGCGATGTCGGGCTGCGGCGCGCGTGAGGCGAACGCCAGCGTCGTGTCGCGCGCGTTCAGGTGGGCCACATGGCCGACGTTGTCGGCGATCATCGAACAACCCCGGCAGGCGTGCTCGGGCCAGCCCTGTACGCCCTCCTCGAAGAACGCCCGGTAGATCACGAGTTGCCTTCGCCCACTGAACAAGTCGGCCAGGCTGAGCTCGCCGTCCGGACCGACGAAGGTGTAGTCCTTGGTGACCGGCGTCCACGGCATGCGGCGGCGCATCGCCGCCAACTGGTCACGCTGGCGGGTCCATTCCTTCTCGGCGACGAGCATCTTCTCCAGCGCGGCGTCCCATTCGGCCGCGGACACGATGTCGGGTTTCTGCACGGCGTCCCTCCTCTACAGATTCATTAAACAAACTTGTTGAACGTCACCGTTCCAGGAGAGCACGATCCGCCGCTATAGTCAACAAGATGGTTGAAGATCAGCTGCTGGACCGCGCCTACGCCGCCCTGGCAGATCCGACGCGCCGCCGGCTATTGGAGACGCTGCGGCAAGGCGATGCGCGCATCACCGACCTGGCCGCCCCGCTGCCGATGACGTTCGCCGGCGTCTCCCGGCATATCGGCGTGCTGGAATCGGCGGGCCTGGTACAACGCGATGTCCGCGGCCGCGAACGCTGGGTGTCCCTGCGCCCCGAGGGATTGACCATGGCGCAGCAGTGGATCAACGAACAATCCAACTTCTGGTCGGTGCGGGCGGATGCCCTCGCAGACCGCTTGCGACGCAAAGGAAATGGTCAATGACAGAACCCGTCACCGTGCGCGTGCAGCGCGTCATGCCGGCAGTCCCCGACGTGGTGTTCGGCGAGTGGCTCGATGTCGAGTCGTTGATGGACTGGATGTGCCCACGCCCGTCCCGGTGCGTCGCCATCACCGTCGAACCCCATGTCGGCGGCAAGCTGCGGTTCGACGTCGACCACGACGCCACCGGCACCATCGTCCTGATCATCGGCCACTTCCTGGAGATCGACCGTCCGCGACTGCTTCGTTTCACGTGGAGCAATTCGAACTGGCCCGACCCGACGATGGCCAGCGTCGTCAACGTCACCTTCGAACCCCACGGCGAGGGCGAGACGCTGATGAAGATCGAGCACTCTCTGTTGCCCTCGCACGAGTACGACAACTTCCACAACGGCTGGGCGCGCACCGCCGAACAGTTGGAGTCGGTACTCACCCGTCGCTGAGCGTCGATGATGGCCAGAACCGTGCTCGCCGCAGTAGCGGTGGTTGTGGTCGCGTGGGTTCTGGAAGGCGCGGCTGTGATCGCCGGCGCAGCGGTCGGGTTGCCGGCATCGGCAGCGATCGCCGTAGGGGTGGCGGCCGTGATCGGTACCGCCTGGGTCGGCACCCGGCTCGTCGGCGTCTTGGGCCGGCGCGGTACGACGATCATCGCGCTCAGCCTGGCAACACTGGCCGCCAGCGGCCTGTATCTGATGCCGAGGCCGCTGCCGTCTCGGGTCGCCGACGGGCTCCACCTGCGAGATGGTGCGGTGATGCCGGTGCGGATTCATGAGCGACCCGGCGACCTGCCACCGCTGGTGGCCGTGCACGGCGGCCCCGGGGTGCCGTTCAGCCAGGCCGAAGAAACCGCGATACTCCGCGCCGTGCCGGACCGCACCGTCATCTTCTACGACCAGATCGGCGCGGGTGACGCGTCGCGTCTCGAACGCCCCACCGGGTACTCGACCGCCCGCGCGGTGGCCGACCTCTCCGAGTTGCTCGATGAGTTCCGCCTGGCACGGGTCGTGCTGCTCGGGTACTCCGCCGGCTCCGGTGTGATCGAGACGTTCGCCTCCGAGCAACCCGACCGGGTCGAGGGGCTGGTGTTGCTGTCACCCGGTTCGTTGCCAGTTCTGGGCCGCGCGGCGCCGATCCCGCAGCCACAGGCGCGTCTGTCAACCACGCAAACCCTGCGCCTGTACGCCAGCGCGCTCACGCCACGAAACTTGTTCATGTACCTGCTGACGCTCACCGATCCCGACACCGCACACGTATTCGGCGACGACCCCGAGATGGACGCGCGCTTCGCGACACTCAATGACCTCGCCGCCGGCGGACTCACCTGTTCCGGCGAACCGCCGCCGTCCCCTTCTTCCACACCCGGCCACTACCTGCACGAGCAATTGCAACGCGAGCCCGGCACCGGGCTCACCCCTGACGCGTTGCGACGTCTGCAGTCGATACCGGTCTTGCTGTTGCGTGGCGTCTGCGACTACATCCCGCGCAGCGAGGCCGAGTACACCGCAGCCCACCTGTCCCGCACGCGAATCGTCGACATCGCCGGCGCCGGCCACGCCCTGCTCACCGAACAGCCTGACACGGTGCAGCGCGAACTCGGCGACTTCCTCGACGGGCTGACGCGCGGCGGCGAGGGTCACTAGGGGGACAAGCCCCGCAACGCCGTCGCAGCCAGCCGCCGGGCGTGTTCCTCGGTCAGCGTGTAGTGCCCGGTCATGCGGCGAAAGATCAAGGGCCTGCACAGCACGATGCGACGGCGGACTTCCGCGGGTTATTCCGTGGACCGGCGCACTGCTACCGTCGCCCCGTGGATCTGACGGACTCGTACACCCGCGTGCTGCCGCCGCACATCCGCGACCGGTACGAGTTCATCGAAACCCGCAACGCCGCCGCGATCCTCGCCGCCACCAACCCGCAGCGGTTCGACGAGCTCCTCACCGCCCTGCACGAATTCCAGCTCCGTACCGACGATCTCGTCCAGCCCGGCGGCCAGGAGACCGAACTCGCCGCCCGCCTCAACACCGCCTTCCGCAACAAGGGCTGGCGTGAGGCACGCGTGGACACCCGAATCCGCTTGGAACTGCGCAAGATGCCGCACAAGCCGGCGGGCGAGATGCACCCCACGCTGGAAGACACCGAGGTCTTCAACGAGGGCTACAAGGTCGACAACTTCGTCGACCGGCTGGCCCTCGATGTGGAGTGGAATGCCAAGGACGGCAACCTCGATCGCGACCTGAGCGCGTACCGGGCGCTGTATGACGCGGCGCTGATCGACGTCGCCGTCATCATCACCCGCACGCAGACCGACCTGCGCACGCTCGGCTACCGCCTGGGCATCGAGGCCGGCATGGACGACGAGCGCGCCCGCCGCATCCTGGCCACCACGACCACCACCAACACCGAGAAGCTGCGGCCCCGCATGCAGCGCGGCGACAGCGGCGGCTGCCCGCTGCTGGCCGTCGCGATCTGCGCCCGCACCTGGGCCGACCACGCCCCGGTTCGAGACGACCGGCAACCCGCAGACGACATCGGCCTCTGGGAAGCCTGACCTGTCGGTGCCATCGCCTACGATTTCGTGAAGATCTTCTCCGTTCGAAAAGATCTAATTCGAAGGTAGGAGTGACAACGTGGCGAAACGCAGCGATCAGGCCGGCGCCGAGTCGAAGGCCGCCCCCCTGCGCGATATCGCCGCGCCGCCGCCGCTGCCCACCATCGATGGCGGCTGGAAGACCGTATTGGCCGATCCGCCTTGGCGTTTCACCAATCGAACCGGCAAGGTGGCACCGGAGCACCGGCGCCTTGACCGGTACTCCACGCTCGATCTCGAGGCCATCTGCGACATCCCGGTGTCCACCGTCGCCGCGCGTGACTCGCACCTGTACCTGTGGGTGCCCAACGCGCTGCTGCCCGAGGGGCTGCGCGTCATGGAGGCGTGGGGCTACCGCTACGTCTCCAACGTCATCTGGGCCAAGCGGCGCAAGGACGGCGGGCCCGACGGCCGCGGTGTCGGCTTCTATTTCCGCAACGTCACCGAGATCATCCTGTTCGGCGTGCGCGGCAGCATGCGCACGCTGCCGCACGCCCGCAGCCAGGTCAACATGATCGAGACCCGCAAGCGGGAGCATTCCCGCAAGCCCGACGAGCAGTACGGATTCATCGAGGCCTGCTCGCCCGGCCCGTATCTGGAGCTGTTTGCCCGGCATCCGCAGCCGGGTTGGACGGCGTGGGGCGACGAGTCCGCCGCCGATGTCACGCCGCGCGGCCAGGTCCACAAGGGTTACGCCGGGGGCGCCATCGACGTGCCGCCGGTGACCAAGCACGTCCGGCTGGACCCGACGACGGCCGAACGCATCGGCAAGGAACTGCGCATCCGCTACGAGAACGGCGAGAGCATCCGCCAGCTCGCCGAGGAGACCGGCTACGGAATCACCCGCGTACGCGGACTGCTGGAGCGGGCCGGCACCACGTTCCGCGGTCGCGGCCCCCAATGAGAATGGGCCCCGCCGAAGCGGGGCCCATCGACAGTTGTCGGAGGTTTACCAGACGCGCACGTAGTCGACGAGCATCTCGGCCGGGTAGCTGCCACCCTTGGGGTCGCCGCCACCGGAACCGGACACCGCCAGGTTCAGAACCGGGAACACCGAGTAGCCGGGCAGGTTGAACGGCCAGTCGTCCAGAGAGTTCGCCGGCACGTAGAAGTACGGCTGCATGCCTTCGGTGTAGTCCTGCCAGAACGACATACCGGCGTCGTTCCAGGTGACGCGCCAGGTGTGCCAGCCACCGTCGATCGGGTGCGGGTGCGTGTCGAACGACGTGCCGTCCGACCGGGCGTGCACCGTGGTGCCCGACGGCCATTCACCGTTGCCGTACCACTCGGCCAGGTCGATCTCGCCGCCGACGACGGGGTGGTCGTTGGACAGCCACCAGGCCGGCCAGCAGCCGTTGGTCAGGCAGTTGAACTTGATCCGGGCTTCCCAGGTGGTGTTGATGCCACCCCAGAAGGTGCCGAAGACCTTGCCGCTGGTGTATTTCCCGTTGGCATCGCGCGTGGCGCGGATGACGAGGTTGCCCTTGCCGTCGAGGAAGACGTGCTCACGGTCGTCGCGGTACTGACCCATGTTCTCCGGGCGGTCCCAGAACACCGGGTTCTTGATGGTCTCGCGCCGCGGCGAGATGTTCCACTTGGCCGGGTCGGGCCGCGACCCGGCGGGGCCGTCGAACTCATCGTGGAAGATGTACGTGGGCGTTTGCGCGGCAGGCTGCGGGGCCAGCGGCGCAGTGGGCGAACTGCCCGGTTGGGGATCCGCCAGAGCGGCGGGGGACGGCATCGCGGCGGCGGCCAGCAGGCCGAGCCCCGACGCGCGCATCATGTTTCGACGATCCATTTCCGGCACAAGGGGATATACAAGCCGCTCAGACAGACTTGGCGCAACTTACGACACGCTTGAAATCACCTGTCAGAGCGGCATTCTCGTCACGGGCACGCGAGCGCGAACCAGCAGTCAGCAAAACGTACGCTTGTCCAAATCTCTACGCCAGCCAGCGAATCCCTACCCGAGCATCGAGAACAGCAATACCGAACGCGCAGGTGTGCAGACAGCCGCGTATTCCGCACCATCGAGAAACCGAAACCGTCCAGCAATACCGGTTCAGGTTCAGCGGTCGGAGTTCTGACCCTCCCAGACCTGGCCCGCTTCGCCGGCCGCTGCCGCCTCAGCCGCGGCTGCGGCGGACGCCGACGAAGCAGCCGCTGCGGCCGATGCCGACGCCGAGGCGTAAGCCTGCGAACCCGCCGGGCTACCCAGCGAGTTACCGGGGCTACCCGCAGTGGCGAACGCCGCCTCACAGTTCAGCGACAGCAAAACCTGACTGCTGCTCGAACCACCGCTGTTCGCCGGCGCTGCCACCGTGCGGGCCACCTGATTGGTCACAACGCAGTTCGGCCACTGCAGCTGGTCGCCCACCGTCGTCGAGACCAGCGGCTTGAATCCAGCACTGGACAGCGCCGACCGCGCGTCACTGAACTTCTGGCCGACCACATTGGGCGCAGAACCGGCGGACGCCACACCACTACACATCAAGGCCACAGCACCCAGCGAAGTTGCCGCAGCAACACCCCATGCAGTCTTCATGGGGCCCTATCCTGCCTTAACTCCCGGCGCTGCGCTCATCGTTGAAGCAGTTGATGCCGCCGGAGACCAGGTTTGGGTGGCCCCGTTGTTGAATTCGGGGACTTCCGGGCTGTTGAAAACGGTGTTGGTCGGGGCGTGGTCGGAGCCGGCGACGGCGCCTCCATCGGTCACTCCAGCGGAGATCGCACCCAGAGTGCCCAGCGCAACCATGGCCGCAGCGGCCGCCAACCCGACGCGTGTTCTTGTCGAATTCATAGAACAAGATTGCCGCATTTGTGGTATGCGAGCAAGTAAATTTCCTGTTCACACTGACGTTCCGACGCCTGCGTCAATAGTCAATACGGGATTCAAATCAGCGAGATCCGATGCAATTCCGCCTATCAATAGGGGTATTGCTGCGGATACTGCTGCGGGTACTGCCCGTACGGGTACTGCTGCTGTCCCGGGTAGTACGGATTGGCCGGCGGCTGGGATTCGACCGGTTGGTCCGGGCCTTTGGGGACCTGAATCGGGATCGGCACCGGCACGAACGGCAGCCGGATGTAGCTCGTCGTCATGGTCGGCGTCGTCGAGGTCGGCGTCTCCGACGTAGGCGGTGGTGGTGGCGGAGGCGGCGGCTCGCTCGTGGTGGCGGTGGTGGTCGCCGGCGGCGGAGTCGTCGTCTGCGCGTGCGTCGTGGTGGTGTGCGTCGGCGCCGGCGCGTGGGTGACCGGCGGTTGGTACGTCGGGCTGGGCTGCGGGGGTGGCGGTGCGGGGACCTCGTTGGTGACGGTGACAGTGCTGGGCGGCGCCGGTTCGGCCGGCGGCGCCGGCGGTGGCGTCGGAGATTCGCTCAGTGACGGCGGCGGGGTGGTCGGCGGCGCGACGGGCTTGCGGTCACCGGTCAGCGCGATCGTCACGCCGCCCACGGCCGCGATCGCGGCGAAGATCGCGACGCCGAACACCACCAGCGGGAGCCGTTGCCAGGCCTTGGACGGCTCGGTGGCCACCGCGGCGGCCGGCGGCACATACTGCGCGATGGCGCGAGTGGTCGTGGTGTCACCGAAGACGTCGTCGCCGGTGTAGGGCAGCAGGTCACCGCCGCCGTCGGAGTCCTCGGACCAGGCCAGGGACGGCCCGGTGGTTTTGACCACCCGGGCTGCCGCGGTGTCGGTGAGCACGTCGAGTTCGGGGATGGCCGCGGGCGCGGTGGCAGGCCCGCCGTCGACGGCCGCGGTCGGTGCGGTGCCCAGCAATGCGGCCGGCGCCATGCCGGTCTTGGCGTCGGCGTCGGCGCCGTACACCGCGAACAGTGCCGCACCCACCGCGGCATCGAGCGCCGGCTGCGGGGTCGTGACGAGAATGCCCGCGGCGCCACGCGCCTCGAGATGTGCGGCGAGCCGCGTACTGATCACCGGGATCCGCGCGCCACCACCGACCGCAACCAGCGAGCTGACGGACCGCCACGCAATGTTGTTGCGCTGCAACAGCTCATCGAGCTCCGCCAGCACCCCGGTCAGCGGTTCGTCGAGCAGTTCGGCCAACTCGGCGCGGGTGACCTCGACATCGCCCTGGTGGCCCGGAATGTCCACCGGCACCGTCGCCGTCTCGGCCTCCGACAGTGCTTCCTTTGCCGCACAGCAGGATTCACGGAGTTTCTCCAGTGAACTCACAGCCGCAGTGCCTGCGGTGTCCACTCCCCCGGCACCACCGACGCGGTCGAGCACGTGCGCCAGCAGCGCCTGGTCGACGGCCTCCCCGGAGAATTCGGTGTACCGAACGGTCTCGACGGGCTCGAACGACGTGTCCGCGGCAGCCAGCGTGATGCTGGTGCCACCACCGCCGAAATCGAGGAGCGCTGCGGTGCCGGTGGCGGGCAGACCCGGATTGGCGTGCAGTGCGGTCAGTGCCGCGACCGCGTCGGACACCAGCCGCGCCGGAACCCCGTTGGGCGCCAGGCTGGGATTGGATCGCATCACGGTCCGCATCGCCCGCAGCGTCGCGGTATCCCAATGCGCCGGAACGGATATCGCCAGCTGTCCTGTCGGCGGCTCGCCGCCCGCGGCCTCGATCAGGGCGTCCAACGCCTCGGCCACCAACTGGTCGGCGTGATACGCCGTGCCGTCGGGCGCCACCATCGGCACCGGGTCGCCGACGCGTTCAACGAAGCCGGTGAGTGTCACGCCGTCGTCGAGGGCATCCGCGGCCAACCCGATCTGGGGCGCGCGGTCACGGTACAGGCGCAGCACCGCGCGCCGCACCATGGGCGGTTCACCGACGCGCGCTGCGACCAGGTTGGTCGTCCCGATCGACAACCCCAGCTGGTGGCTCATAACCCCACCACCCTAACGTGCGAACGCGTCGTCGCAGCTCGGGACACGTGCGAACGGCGTTCTCGCAGATTGCTTTTCGTCCGCTGTGCCCGCCCTGTGGACGAAACCTGCCGAGCCTGTGCGCCCGGTGTGCCGCAACGCCCGACAGGGGCGGCATCGATGAGATCCACAGCCACGACCGCACCCACGACGCGGCGATGCCGCTCAAGCTGAAACTCGGTGCTGCCCTTCATATCTGATTACTTGGCAACGGCGATCAGCGCTCCCGGTTGCAGCCATCGCATGATCTTCACCAGGGTGCCCTCGTCGATCGCCACACATCCGGCCGTCGGGCCGTCACCGATGTGGACGAAGAACGCGCCACCGTTGCCGGGCGTCCGTTGCGGGTTCACGCCCATGACCACGGCGTATTTGTAGGGTGCGATGTCGAGGTTCTCGGTGCCACTCGCGGGATCGGTGTCGAAGCGGCACTGCGCCTTCTTGCACACCTGCATGGTGTTGTAGGTGGGGCTCTTCATGTCGCCGTCCCACCAGTGATCAGGTGTGGTCTGGACGTATTGCAGACCCGTGCCGGGATTGGCGGCGGTGCCGAACGCGAACGGCAGCGTGAAGATGCCCATCGGGGTCTGCAGGTTGCCGTCGTGGCTCTGCGGGACCATGCCCCGGGAGCCGACGTGCGCCGGGATCCCGACCGCGACGGCGTCCCACCCTGCGGGCCCTCGCTGATACACGTCCATCTTGGCCGACGAACCACCAACGCCCACAACCGAAATCACCTGCGTGGCCGATCCCACCGAGTTGGCGAACCACGGAGTGACCACCGCGTTGCCGACGGGCGCCAGTGCCACCGCCAGCGCGGCAGCACACAGCAAAGCGAACAGTCGGCGCACCCGTCCATGGTCGAGAACCGCCCTCTGGAAGGTCAAGCCAGGGCGGGTCAAGGTTTGGGCACGATAGGGCTTCGGCTTTGAGACCCGGCCGACGCAAGCACTGGCGCGAGCAAGGGCACGCAGATCAGGAACCACAGCGCACCCAGCAACCACCCTGCGAGGACGTCGGTCGGGTTGTGCACGTTGAGCACCACCCGGCTCGCCCCGACGGTCACGACGATGACGGCACAGAGCACCTCGATCAGCCGCTGCCGCGCCACCCCCCACAGCCGGAACACCGCACACAGCCCCAGCGCACCGGCCATGGTGCCCAGCGCGTGCCCCGAGGGGAACGACCACGACGGTTCGTGTGCCAGCGCCGTCAGCGGCCGCGCCCGTTGGGCGATGTCCTTGGCGATCTCGGTGACCAGACCGGTCGCGGCGATGCCGATCAAGAGGAAGAGCGCGGTGCGGCGCTGTCGCCGTGCGAGCGCGACGAACGCGATCACCACCGCAATGATCCGGAAGGTCCAGGGTCCGAAGACGAAGGAGAACCACTGCCAGCCGACCACCCAGCCGGGATGTGCCGCACCGTACCGGTGCAAGGGCGCGAGCAGCGACGTGTCGAAAGCCGTCACCCAGGGCCATTGCGCTGCCCAGCCCACCCACAGCAGGGCGTAACCGATCACGGCCGCGGCCCCGATCAGCCAGCGGTTGCGGTTCGTCACCGGTCTCCTTCCGGGATGCGCTCGCGCGCTGGAAATTCGCTACCGCCCGGAACATAACTGTCACGGGCACGAAACAAACTGACCATAGCTTCGCTAACCATGACCCAAGACCTCAGCCAGGAGCCGCTGTCGCCTGCCGCTGTACCGGACGTCGATCAGGACCGGTTGACCGCGACACGCGAAACCTTGGAGGACTACACCCTCCGCTTTGCGCCGCGCAGTTACCGGAAATGGTCGACGCGCGTGGTCGGCATCTCGGCACTGGGCGGTATCGCCTACCTGGCCGACTTCGCGATCGGCGCCAACATCGGCATCTCGTACGGCACCACCAACGCACTGGCGGGCATCGCGATCTTCGCGGTCGTCATCCTGCTGACCGGGTTCCCGGTGGCCTACTACTCGGCCCGCTACAACATCGACCTCGATCTGGTGACGCGCGGCAGTGGCTTCGGCTACTACGGCTCGGTGGTCACGAACGTCATCTTCGCGACGTTCACCTTCATCTTCTTCGCGCTGGAGGGGTCGATCATGGCCCAGGGCCTCAAATTGGGCCTGGGCCTGCCGTTGTGGCTCGGCTATGCGGTGTCGACACTGATCATCTTCCCGCTGGTCATCTACGGCATGAAGGTGCTCTCGACGCTGCAGGTCTGGACCACCCCGCTGTGGCTGATCCTGATGGTCGCGCCGTTCGTCTACCTGCTGATCAGCCACCCCGAATCGGTCGGGCAGTTCTTCGCCTACCAGGGCAAGGACCACATCCAGGGCTTCGACATGGGCTCAACGCTGCTGGCCGCCGGTGTGTGTCTGTCGCTGATCGCGCAGATCGCCGAGCAGAACGACTACCTGCGGTTCATGCCGCCGAAGACCCCGGAGAACAAGCGCTCCTGGTGGACCTGGATGTTCCTGGCCGGCCCGGGCTGGGTGTTCTTCGGCGCCATCAAGCAGGTCGTCGGCCTGTTCCTCGCCGTCTACCTGATCGCCAATGTCGCCGACAGCGCGGGCATCGCCAACCAGCCGGTGCACCAGTTCCTGTCGATCTACGAAAACTTCCTGCCGGGCTGGCTCGCCATGACCCTGGCCGTGGTGCTCGTGGTGATCAGCCAGATCAAGATCAACGTCACCAACGCCTACTCGGGCTCGCTGGCGTGGACCAACTCCTACACCCGCATCACCAACCACTACCCCGGCCGCCTGGTGTTCCTCGGCGTGAACCTGCTGATCGCGCTGATCCTGATGGAAGCCAACATGTTCGACTTCCTCAGCACCATCCTCGGCTTCTACGCCAACTGCGGCATGGCCTGGGTTGTGGTGGTGGCCAGCGACATCGTCTTCAACAAGTACCTGCTGAAGCTGTCGCCCAAGGAGCCCGAGTTCCGTCGCGGCATGCTGTACGCCTTCAATCCGGTGGGCTTCGGCTCGATGCTGATCGCGGCGGGCCTGTCGGTGGTGGCGTTCTTCGGTGGACTCGGCTCGGCGCTGACCCCCTACTCGCCGCTGGTGGCGATCGGGCTCGGTGTGGTGCTGCCGCCGATCATCGCCATCGCCACCAAGGGCAAGTACTACCTGCGCCGCACCGACGACGGCATCGACCTGCCGATGTACGACGAGCACGGCAACCCGTCCGACGCGCACCTGCTGTGCCAGAAGTGCCACCACGAGTACGAGCGGCCCGACATGCTGGCCTCGGCCGAGGGCGGCTACATCTGCTCGCTGTGCCTGGCCACGGACAAGACCGGAGAGCACGTCCTGCCCGCGCAGAACTGACGGCCGTCACCACCGACGCGGCGCCGAGTGTGAGACAACACGTCCACGCTCGGCGCCGTTTCTCGTGGGGCATTCACCCCCGGGGCCTACGCTGAAGGCATGGCTGTACTGCTGCGCAAGCTGCTCGGCATCGGCAACCTGCCCGATGACATCCGTGAGCAGCTCCAGGCCGAGGGGCTGCTGCACGTGGCCGAGTTCATCCCGGTGACGTTCCGGTTCTCCGGCCACGTCCCCGGCAAGGTCGCCAAGAGCACCCTCCGCAGCCTGGTGGGCGCATTGGTGATCACCGAGAAGCGGCTGCTCGGCACGCTGTCGTCGGTGCCGAAGAAGGGCGCCAAGACCGTCAACCACCTGTGGGACGCGCCCGCCGGCACCATGGTCCGTGCCGAGCTGGACGAGTCCGGTCTGCTGCTGGACGCCCCCGATCTCTCCGCGGTCGACCCGAGTTTCGAGGGTTCGATGTCGCTGCGCTACAAGACGCCGCTACCCGCCGACCTGCTGGCCGCGCTGCCGGCCCGGGCATTCACATTCGACGTGCCCAACAAATACGTGTACCTGGCCTGTGGGATGCCGCCCACCACCTGAATCAGCCGGCGCGTAGCGTCGGGCCGATGACGATCCGGTACGACGACGCACTGCGCGAGCAGATCGGGACGCACCTGGCCGGCCACCGCCGGCGGGTGGTCGACGACCCCACCAAGCGCCACGCCGCGGTGGCCATCGTGCTGGTGGACTCCGAGCGCGGTGAGGACCGGATCGACCCCGCCCCGGTCGACGAATGGATCGGTGGCCGGCCGCTGCCCGACCAGAATCTGGACGGCCGCATGGTCGACGTCGCCGGCGGCGCGGCGTTCCTGTTGTGCCGCAGGACGTCCCGGCTGAACTCGCATTCCGCGCAGTGGGCGCTGCCCGGCGGGCGCCTCGATCCCGGCGAGACGGTCGTGGACGCCGCACTGCGCGAGCTGCACGAAGAGGTCGGCATCAAGCTGGCGGAGGAATCCGTGCTGGGGCTGCTCGACGACTACGCGACGCGCTCCGGATACGTCATCACGCCCGTGGTGGTGTGGGGCGGCGGCCGGCTGGACCCGCAGCCGTCACCCGACGAGGTGCTGGCCGTGTACCGCGTCGGGCTGCACCAGTTGCAGCGGCCGGACTCGCCGCGGTTCATCTCGATTCCCGAGAGCGACCGTCCGGTGGTCCAGATTCCGCTGGGCAACGACCTCATCCACGCGCCCACGGGCGCGGTCCTGCTGCAGATGCGCTGGCTCGGGCTGGAAGGCCGGCCGGACCCGGTCGACGAGCTGGAGCAGCCGGTGTTCGCGTGGCGATGAGGCGGGCACGAATCATGCCGCACGAAACCGTTGAACAGTAAAGCAATTCGCGGTTTCATGGCTGATTTCGTGACCATGATCGCCAGGAGGTAGCCGACCCATGCCCCACACGCCGGGCCAGAACGTGCTGTTCGTGCACTGGCACGACCTCGGGCGCTACCTCGGGGCGTACGGTCACCACGACGTCAGCAGCCCGCGGCTGGACCAACTGGCCGCCGAAGGCATCCGCTTCACCCGGGCCCACGCCACCGCCCCGCTGTGTTCACCGTCGCGCGGTTCGATCTTCACCGGGCGCTACCCGCAGAGCAACGGGCTCGTCGGGCTCGCGCACCACGGGTGGGAGTACTACGCGGGCGTCCAGACGCTACCCCAACTGCTGTCCGAATCCGGTTGGCACACAGCACTGTTCGGAATGCAACACGAGACGTCGTTCCCGTCCCGGCTGGGGTTCGACGAGTTCGACGTGTCGAACTCCTTCTGCGAGTACGTCGTCGAACGGGCGGTGCAATGGCTCGAGGAACCACCACAGAAGCCGTTCCTGCTCACCACCGGGTTCTTCGAGACGCACCGGCCGTACCCGCGGGAACGCTACGAACCCGCGGCCAGCGACACCGTCAGCGTCCCGGACTACCTGCCCGACACCGACAGTGTGCGGGACGACCTGGCGGAGTTCTACGGGTCCATCGCCGTCGCCGACGCGGCGGTGGGGCAGCTGCTCGACGCACTCGAGGCCGGCGGACTGGATCGCAACACGTGGGTGGTGTTCCTCACCGATCACGGTCCGGCGCTGCCGCGGGCCAAGTCGACGCTGTACGACGCCGGGACCGGCATCGCCGTGATCGTGCGGCCACCGCGCGATACCGGCATCGAGCCACGGGTTTACGACGAACTGTTCAGCGGGGTGGATCTGCTGCCGACGCTGCTGGACCTGCTCGGGGTACCCGTTCCGGCCGCCGTCGAGGGGCTGTCGCATGCGGAGGCGCTGACCGGGGCCGGGGCCCAGCCCGTGGTACGCGAGGAGGTCTACACCGCCAAGACCTATCACGACTCGTTCGACCCCATTCGCGCAGTGCGAACAAAAGACTTCAGTTACATCGAGAACTATGCCTCGCGCCCGTTGCTGGACCTGCCGTGGGACATCGCCGACAGTCCACCGGGCCGCGCGGTGCAGTCGGCCATCGGCGACCCGCGCCCCGCCCGCGAACTGTACGACCTGCACGCCGACCCCACTGAGCGGCACAATCTGCTCCTCGACGTGCAGCCCGAATATCACGCGGTGGCAGCGCAATTGGCCCTCAAGCTCAACACGTGGCGACAGCAGACGGGCGATGTCATACCCTCGGATTTCACCGGGACTCAGATCTCGGACCGCTACACCGGGACGTATCTGAGCATCCACGGACGCCCCGCACGGAGCCGCTCGGCGGCGGCCTCCGACCGCGGAATCAACGCGGATTCGACGTCGCAAGACTAATACTCATTGTGCGAAAAATCCCCTTCTGCAAGGGATTTCGGTGCAGGCTAGGCTCTTGCGCCATGACAGCACCGACGGCCTATCTGGTCCTCGCATCACAGCGCAGCGGCAGCACGCTTCTGGTCGAGTCGCTGCGCGCCACCGGTGTGGCCGGCGAACCGCAGGAGTTCTTCCAGTACCTGCCACACAGCAGCATGTCGCCGCAGCCGCGCGAGTGGTTCGCCGACACCGAGGACGAGTCGATCCTGCGGCTCCTCGACCCGCTGATCGACGGCAGGCCCGAACTGGCGCCGGCGACCATCTGGCGCGACTACATCCAGACCGCCGGCCGCACACCCAACGGGATCTGGGGCGGCAAGCTCATGTGGAACCAGACCGCGCAGCTGCAACGACGAGCCAAGGACCTGCCGGACCGTTCCGGTGACGGGCTGCTGGCGGCCATCCGCGACGTCATCGGCTCGGACCCGGTGCTCATCCACATCCACCGGCCCGACGTGGTGTCCCAGGCGGTTTCGTTCTGGCGCGCGGTGCAGACGCGGGTGTGGCGGGGCCGCCCGGACCCGGTGCGCGACGCTCGCGCGGAGTACCACGCCGGCGCCATCGCCCACGTCGTGAAGATGCTGCGGGCCCAGGAAGAGGGCTGGCAGAACTGGTTCGCCGAGGAGAACGTCAACCGGATCGAAGTGCCGTATCCGGTGTTGTGGCGCAACCTGACCGAGGTCGTCGGCGATGTGCTGGAGGCGCTCGGTCAGGACCGCAGGCTCGCACCGAAACCGGTGCTGGAACGTCAGGCCGATCAGCGTTCTGACGAATGGGTGGAGCGCTACCGCGCCGAAGCCGAAAAGGAGGGGCTGCCGGTATGAGCACCACAGATACCCAGGTCGACGAACTCCGGCTGCTCGAAGCCGAGGCCGTGCACATCATCCGCGAGGTCGTGGCCGAGCTGGAACGCCCGGTGCTGCTGTTCTCCGCGGGCAAGGACTCGATCGTCCTGCTTCGCCTGGCGGAGAAGGCATTTCGGCCCGGTCCGCTGCCGTTCCCGGTGCTGCACGTCGACACCGGCCACAACTTCCCGGAGGTCATCGACTTCCGGGATCGCCGTACGACGGGCCAGGGGCACAAGCTGATCGTCGGGTCGGTGCAGGAGAGCATCGACACCGGCCGGGTGGCCGATCCGGGACCGGGTGCCTCGCGCAACCGGCAGCAGACCCGCACGCTGCTGGATGCGCTGGAGGCCGGCGGCTTCGACGCCGCATTCGGCGGCGCCCGCCGCGACGAGGAACGCGCCCGCGCCAAGGAACGCATCCTGAGCTTCCGCGACGAGTTCGGCCAGTGGGACCCGCGGGCCCAGCGGCCCGAGCCCTGGTCGCTGTACAACGGCCGCATCCGCAAGGGCGAGCAGGTCCGCGTGTTCCCGCTGTCCAACTGGACCGAGCTCGACATCTGGCGCTACATCGAGCTGGAAAACCTTGAGCTGCCGTCGATCTACTTCGCACATGAACGCGAGGTGTTCGAGCGCGACGGCATCCTGCTCGCCGTGTCGGAGTACACCCAACCCGGTCCCGGCGAATCGGCGGCAGTCGAGTGGGTGCGCTACCGCACCGTCGGCGACCTCACCATCACCGGCGCGGTGCGGTCGAAAGCCGTCGACATCGCGAGCGTGATCACCGAGATCTCCGCTGCGACCGTGTCGGAACGCGGCGAGACCCGGGCCGACGACCGCACGTCGGTGGCGGCGATGGAAGACCGTAAGCGAGAGGGCTACTTCTGATGAGCACCAGGCAACTTCTGCGCATTGCCACCGCGGGCTCGGTCGACGACGGCAAGAGCACCCTGATCGGCCGGCTGCTGCACGACACCGACAGCCTGCCGCTCGACCACCTCGACGCCGTCACCGACGACGACGGTGTGGCCGACCTGGCAGCCCTTTCCGACGGCCTGCGCGCCGAACGCGAACAGGGCATCACCATCGACGTGGCCTACCGCTTCTTCTCCACCGAGTCCCGCAGCTACATCCTGGCCGACACCCCGGGCCATGAGCGCTACACCCGCAACATGTTCACCGGCGCCTCCAACGCGCACGTGGCGATCCTGCTGGTCGACGCCCGCGCCGGCGTGCTGCGCCAGACCCTGCGCCACGCCCGGATCGCAAAGCTGTTGGGCATCAAGCATTTCGCGGCGGCGGTCAACAAGATCGACCTCGTCGACTTCGACCAGGCCCGGTTCGACGCGGTACACGACGAGCTCGGCAAGGTCGCGGCCCGGCTGGGCGCGGTGGACCTGACCGTGATTCCGCTCGCGGCCAAGCTCGGCGACAACGTCGTGCACCGTTCGGAGAACGCCCCGTGGTACGAGGGACCGACGCTGCTGGAGTACCTCGAGGGCATCGAACTCAGTGCGCCACAACCCGAACCGGCGAAGCTGCGGCTGCCCATCCAGTGGGTGTCCCGCCCCACCGCCGAGCTGCGCCGTCGCTACACCGGCCGGCTGACCGCCGGCACCCTGAAGGTCGGCGACACCGTGCTCAGCCTGCCGGCCGGCACCAGCTCGACCGTCACGGCTGTGGACACGCTCGATGACGACCGCACCACAGCCGTTGCCCCACTGTCGGTTTCGATCGAGCTGGCCGACGACATCGACGTCGGCCGCGGCGACGTGCTCGTCAGCAGTGCCGAGAACGCGTCGGTCCCAGTGCTGGCCCGCGAACTCGACGCGACGGTGTGCTGGTTCGCCGAGACCCCGCTGCGGGCCGGTGACCGACTGGCGCTCAAGCAGGGCACCCGCACCGTCCGCGCCACGGTGCAGGCGCTGCACACGCGGCTCGACCCCGAGACGCTGGACGACATCGATCAGCCGGTCGAGTTGGTACTCAACGACATCGGCGCCGTCACGCTGCGGACCAGTTCGACCGTCATCGCCGACCCGTACCGCGACAACCGGGAGAGCGGCGCGTTCATCCTGATCGACGAGACGTCCAACGACACCGTCGGCGCCGGCACCATCACCGAGCCGCGCGAGGTGAAGCTCGGCACCCACTCGCGCAGCGACATCCGTTGGCACCATTCGTCATTGGACCGGTCCTACCGGTGGGCGCGGACCGGGCAGCGGGGCGCGACCATCTGGTTCACCGGGCTGCCGGCATCGGGGAAGTCGACGCTGGCCGTCGCGGTCGAGCGGGCGCTGGTCGAAAGCGGGCAGGTGGCCTATCTGCTCGACGGCGACAACATCCGGCACGGGCTGTCCGACGACCTGGGATTCTCGGCCGGTGACCGGGCCGAGAACATCCGCCGGGTGGGTCACCTGGCCCGGCTGCTGGCCGACTCGGGTGTGGTGGCGCTGGCCTCGCTGGTGTCGCCGCTGAAGTCGGACCGCGACACCGCACGCGAGCTGAGCACCGTCGCCAAGTTGCCGTTCATCGAGGTCTACGTGTCCACCCCGCGCAGCGAGTGCGAGCGCCGCGACCCCAAGGGCCTGTACGCCCGCGCCAAGGCCGGTGAGCTGCGCGGCCTGACCGGCGTCGACGCCCCCTACGAGCCGCCGGAGAACCCGGATCTCGTCGTCGATACCACCGGCGCCGACATCGACACCCTGGTCGCCCAGGTGCTGGGCGCTCTCAACCCCCTCCGCTGACCAGGGATTTGTGCACGTTTTTCCGCGGTCGGCGCGGAAAAACGTGCACAAATCCCCGTGGCGGTGTCCCCCGATCGGGGGACAGTGAATTCATCCTGTTGAGGGCCCGGCTGGTGGACAGACGGCCGGGCCCCGCTGCGCGACTCTTGAGTCAACACCGGATCACCCCGGATACGACATCAAAAGCCCACAGCAGCAGGAGAATTCAGATGAGCATCGTCACCCGCTGGGTCAGCTACTTCATCATCGTCATCGGTCTGACCGTCGCGCCCGGCCTCATCGCGATCGGCCTGGCCACGTCCGCTCACGCCGCGCCGTCCACCACCTCGAGCTCAGTGCACCAGGTGTTCGCGCACCAGAACAACGCGCCCCAGCCGGGGACCCCGATTCAGCACCAGTACCAGCAGATTCACTGATTCGTCTGGCCGACCACGAAGATCCGGCGGAACGGGAAGAACGTCGTGCCGTCGGGCTGGGGTGGATACGCCTGTGCCAGCAGCGGGATGATCGCCTGTCGGTACCGCTCCCAGGCGTCGTCGGTCAGCCGGGAGCGGACGTCGGTCAGCGCGGTTCCGGTGATCCAGTCCAGCACCGGTGTGGCACCGGTCAATTGATGCAGATACGTCGTCTCCCAGGCGTCGACGGTGCACCCCGCGCCGGTCAGCAGCGCGGCGTAGCCCGCCGGGTCGTCGACCACGTTCGTCTCGCGGAACCGGATGTCGGCCAGCGCTTCGGCGAACTCCGGATACCGGGCCACCTCCCGCACCGCCTGATGTGACGGCGAGTCGAAGTTGCCGGGCACCTGAAAGGCCAGCCAGGCACCCTTCGGCAGTTCGGCGGCCCACCGTCGCAACAGGTCGCGGTGCTCCGGAACCCATTGCAGCACAGCGTTACTCACCATCACATCGGTGTCCGCCGCAGGCGCCCAGTCGGCGGCCGCCACCACCCGGGCGTCGACGCCGCGTGCCCGGGCCGCCTCGACCATCTCCGGTGAGTTGTCCACCGCTTCGATCACCGCGCCGGGCCAGCGCTCCGACAGCGTCGCGGTCAGATTCCCGGGGCCGCAGCCCACGTCCGCCACGCGCCGGGGTGCCTTGGCACCGACGCGCGCGAGCAGGTCGTAGAAGGGCCGGCCGCGGTGGTCGGCGAAGGCGAGGTAGGTGTCCGGATTCCACACATCCCCATCCTGCCGCCGGGTCCTGGCGCGCGCCTGCCATTCTGTTGAGTGATGGACGATTCAGTACGCGACTTCTGGCAGTCGCTGGGCCTTCCCGGCCTGATCGACGTGCACACCCATTTCATGCCGAAGAATGTGATGGACAAGGTGTGGAAGTACTTCGACAGCGCCGGGCCGCTCACGGGCCGCACCTGGCCCATCACCTACCGCACCGAGGAGCAGCACCGGCTGGAGACGCTGCGTGGTTTCGGGGTGCTGGCGTTCACGTCGCTGGTCTATCCGCACAAGCCCGACATGGCCGCCTGGCTGAACCAGTGGGCCGCGCAGTTCGCCGCGCAGACCCCCGACTGTCTGTCGACGGCGACGTTCTTCCCGGAGCCCGGCGCAGCCGACTACGTGGCCGAGGCCATCGCCGGCGGCACCGAGGTTTTCAAGGCACACGTCCAGGTCGGCGCCTATCACCCCGCCGACCCGCTGCTCGACGACGTGTGGGGCGCCATCGACGAGGCCGGTGTCCCGGTGATCATCCACTGTGGTTCCGGCCCGACGCCTGGCGCGCACACCGGCCCGGGCCAGATCCGTACCGTGCTGGACCGGCATCCGGGTCTGAAGCTCATCATCGCGCACCTGGGCATGCCCGAATACAGCGACTTCCTGGACCTCTGCGAACGATTCGACGGCGTACACCTGGACACCACCATGGCGTTCACCCCGTTCATCGAGGAGTCCATGCCGTTCCCGCCTGCCGAATTGCCCCGCCTGGGCGCGCTCGGTGACCGCGTCCTGTTCGGCAGCGATTTCCCCAACATCCCGTACCGGTACGGCGAGTCCCTCGAGGTGCTCAGCAAGGTGGCCCCGGACGACGACTGGCTGCGAAAAGTGCTGTACCACAACGCCGCCAGGCTGTTCGATCTCGAAGATCGGCTGACGGGCGCCGAGAACCGGGGTTAGCATCCGAACGTGAACAATCCGCACGGCGATGCGTTCAACCCACCCGTCCCGGTCCCCGACGTACCGGGCGCGGACGCCACCGCCCGCGGACTGCCGCGCCGGTCCGACCTGACGTGGCAACAGAAGCTGATCGTCGACTCCTCGGCCGTGGCTGACCTGGGCCTACGTACGGCGCTGGCCTCGGTGATCGGCGCCGGCATGATTCCGCGGATGGCGGCGTCGGCAGTGCGCAACCGGGCCGGCGACGACCCCGACGCCTTGCGGTTCTATGCCGAACTCGCCGCCACCAAGGACCCCGGTCAGTGTTTCCCGGCGCCCAGTGGTCCGCCGCAGGTGTCCACGCGTGCCGCCGGGGCCGTGGCGCAGTGGGTCGCGCGCGGCCAGGTGCAGAACATCTGGTTCCAGAGCAGTTACGACGCCGTGTATCCCGGCATGCGGGACCGGCGACGCGGCTATGCGCGCAACAACGTGGTGCATGCCCAGCATTGGCGGCACGACGACGGTCCGCGTCCCACACTGTGCGTGATCCACGGGTTCATGGGCTCGCCCTACCTGTTCAACGGCTTGTTCTTCTCGCTGCCGTGGTTCTTCCGCTCCGGGTACGACGTCCTGCTGTACACCCTGCCGTTCCACGGGCCGCGGGCCGAGAAGGGCTCTCCGTACAGCGGCTACGGCTTCTTCATGGACGGCGTCCCCGGCTTCGCCGAGGCCATGGCGCAAGCGGTGCACGACTTCCGTTCCGTGCTCGACTATCTGGAGCACACCGGGGTCGACCGCGTTGCCCTGACCGGAATGTCGCTGGGCGGCTACACCTCGTCGCTGATCGCCTCGGTCGACGACCGCATCCAGGCCGTCATCCCGAACGTTCCGGTGGTGACACCGGACCGCACGGTCGACGAATGGTTCCCGGCCAATCTGCTGGTCAAGCTGAGCAACCGGTTGGCGCACACCGACGACGACCTGATCGCCACCGCCGGGCAGTACCACTCACCGCTGAACTACCGGCCGCTGGTGCCGCGCGACCGCCGGCTGATCATCGCCGGTCTGGGTGACCGCCTGGCGCCGCCGCAGCAGGCCGAATTGCTGTGGGAACACTGGGATCGCTGCGCATTCCACTGGTTCCCCGGCAACCACATCCTGCACGTCAGCCAGCCCGACTACCTGCGCCGCATGACCAAGTTCATGAGCCCGTTCATGTTCGACGGCAGCGACCGTCAAGCCGACCGGGCCCGTTCGGCCCGTTGACCCTGGAGTCCGGATCGGCGTTACGCCCGCGCCGCAGACGCAACGGCAGTGTCAGCGCCGCGTCCCGACAGCTCCGCGAGTAACTCGCTCGTCAGCGCACCCGGCCGCGTGCCGAGGCCGCCGGCCGACGCCGGGGCCATCGCCGCGAGCAGCGGCCCCTGCCGGCCCGACTCGCGCGCCAGGCCCGCGACAGCCGCCGCGGCGGGAGCGTTGGCCGTGCGTACCGCGCAGGCCGCGGAAATGGTTGCACCAGGCGCGAACTCGAGCACCGTCCACAGTTCGGTCGCCGAGGCCAGCTCGGCCAGACAACCGGGCAGCCGCTGATCGGCGGGCAGCCCGTATGCCGTCAGGTAGCCGTCCTCGTCACGGACCGCACGCCACGTCTCCCGCGCGCCGTCTGACCGGGGCGCGGGCGCGGCGTCAGTGACCGCGACCGGGACGCCGGCTTCGCGCAGCTGGTCGGCCAGCCGTCGGGCCACCTTCTCCGCGGTGTCCGCGAGCGGCAGCTCCGGCGAACGTGCCTGCAGCGCAGCCAGATTCGATGCGGCCGCCACGGTCACGCTGACCCATGCGCTGCGCGCGCCGTCGAGTCGGCGTTCGGTGACGCGCACCGAGTCACACCGCACGCCGTACCGGTCCACGTAGGACGTGACGAGAGGCAATGCGTCGTAAGGGAATTCGTCGGCTTCCAGCACGACAGTGACCTGACCGGCCGACGGCCGCGCGGCACCGCGCCGGTTCCGGCGCCATACCGCGAACCGCCGGGCCACCATCGTGGTCAGGAACATGCCGCGCCACCAGGCGAACACCAGCAGCACCACGGCGACCGCGACACCCAGGATCCACTTGTGCGGCGTCGTGTGCCACGGGTACGTCATGGCCGCCGGGATTATCACCAGCAGTGCCAACGTGATTCGGGCCGTCATCGGGCGCCGTCCTTTCTTCGGTACGCGACCAGGGCGATCAGCGCGGCGACGGCCAGCACTGCCGCACCGGTGAAGGCGATGGTCCGGGGCGTGGTGTCCTTCGGCGCCGGCTCCGGCGGCATCGCCACCGCAACAGATTTCGGCGCCGGGGCTGTCGCCGGCACGTCCCAGGTCAGTGCCGCAATGGGGTCGACGACGCCGGCGCCCACCAGGTTCGACGGCATGCGCGCGGCACCGTGCGCGGTGGCGGTCAGCCGGTGCATCACGTCCGCCGCATTGAGTGCGGGGAATCGACTGCGCACCAGGGCCGCGACGCCGGCGACGTACGCGGCGGCGTAGCTGCTGCTGCGCAACGGGAACAGGTCACCGCGTTCGTTGGGCAGTGCGTTGGCCAAGCCGTTCACGCCGGTCGACGCGACGTTCTCCCCTGGTGCCGCGATGCCGACCCAGGGGCCGGGTGTGGTGAAGTCCGACGGTTGTCCGGTGGCGTCGAGCGAGCCGACCGACAGCACGTACGGCTGCCACCAGGACGGGATGGACACCGACTTGACGCCGGCCCAGTTGCGCGGGTCGGCCGTGTTCCCGGGATTGTCCAGGGGGTTGGCCTCGCAGGACGGGCCGCCGGCCAGGCCGGCCCGATCATTGCCAGCGGCGGCGACGATCACCGCATCCTTTTCCTGCGCAGCGTATTTCAGGGCCGCGCCCAGTTCGGTCTGATCGACAGGCCGGTCGGCGGGCAGGCAGGTGACCGCCGTGATGGCGATGACCTTGGCGCCGCGGTCGGCGGCATGCACCACGGCCCGAGCCAGTGACGCGACCGCGATGGTCGCATACGCCGCGGCCGGATCTCCCCCGTTACCGCGGGGCGCGTACCGCTCCGACGTCTGACGGATGGCCAGGATGCGGGCGCCCGGCGCGACGCCCGAGAACCCGTCCGCGCCCGGCTGACCGGCGATCAGTCCGGCCACGAGCGTGCCGTGGCCGTCGCAATCGGTGAGCCCGTCGGTGTTCTCCACATAGTCGCCGCCGGCGTCCACATTGGGCAACCGCGGACCGGGATGCACGCCGGTGTCGATGACCGCCACCGTCTGTCCGTCACCGCGGCTGAAGGCCCAGGCACCCGGCACATTGAGCAGGGTGTGGCCCGGACCCGGTGCGCCCGGATCGGTGCCGGGCAGCACGCCGGCGGTGACGCACTGTCCGCGCTGCCCCATCGCCGCGACGGGGCCGACGCTGCCCGATGGCGGCGCCGCGTGTTCGTCGACGTGCGGCGGCACGACGGCACCTGCGGTCGGCACCAGCGCCGTCGGCACCACTGCGGCGGTGGCGGCGAAAGCGGCTGTCAGGACGGAGATTCCGCGCCGGATGGCCACCATCACCGGTTGATGACCCAGGCGAACAGACCCACCAGGTAGGCCAGCACCGGGATCAGCGAAGCGTCCAAGGCCGTCGCCGCGAAGCCGACCAGGCGACGCATCGGCAGCGAATAGGTCTGCGGGTCGGCGACCTGCGGGTTCAGTGCGGCCACCACGCCGACCGCGACGAGCACCGCGAGCACGCCCAGCGACCACCATGCGTTGGCGTAGTGGCCACCGATCGCGAACATCGTGAGAAGCACGGCCGCAACGAGATACGGCTGGCCGAGCAGCCACACCTTGCACGGCACCGAGTCCCAGATACGGGCCCGCAGCGCCGTCGCCAGTGCCGCGGCCACGACCACGTACCACGCCCACGGCGACGGGTGGGCCCCGGCCACCAGGACCACCGAGCCGGTGGTCATGGTCAGCACGGCACCGGCGAGGAAGCCCGTCTGGTGTGCGTCACACACGCGGACTCGGCGCGGCAGATCAGCCAGCACGGACCGCGGCAGGGCCGACGGCGTCGGGTCGCCCGGTGCCGGGATGTTCGGCACCGGGAAGCGCGCCCACAGCGTCGACAGCTGCGCGGCCTGGACCATGACCAGCAATGCGAAAACGATTAGCACAGCACCGATCACGGCGTTGCCCAGCTGCCAGATCGACGCAGCGCCACCGACGATCACGCCTGCGATACCGAGGACGGTCGTGGCGGTGAAGGCCGCGATGGCCTGGCCGCCGACGGTGATGCTGACGATCGACCAGGCCGCGACCGCCGCCGCACCGAGGAGCAGGGCGGCCGGACCGGTCGGGCCGGGGACCGCCAGCGCGAAGGCGGCACCGACCGGCAGCAGTGCCGCCAGGCTCAGGGCGGTCGCGAGCCGCGGCATGGCCGGACGGGTCAACAGCGCAGCCGCGACGGTCGGCACCGCCACGCCGATGACGGTGAACAGCCCGGCCGGCTGGCCGGTACGCACCCGCACCAGCGTCGCCAGCGCGGTGGCGAGCACCGTCAGGGCCACGACGGCCCACGCCGCGAAACGCCGGATGTGGGCGTTGCCCCAAGGGTTTTCGCGGGCGGCGGAGAAGATGGCGGCGGCATCGGCGATGTCCTCGACGATGCGCGGCGCCGGCGGACCGGCAGGCACGGGCTGCAGCGCCAGCAGGTCACCGTCGACCACACCGACGGTGTCGAGGGTGGCGTCGAGGCTGTACGCCGCACCGCCCAACGGCGCGAGTGACAGCTCGGCGGGGGCTGCGGAGTCGGGTGCCCCGTTGACTCCGACGATGCGCCGCACGGCAGGCACGATCTCGCGCAGGGGCAGGCCGGCCGGCAGGGCGACGTCGGTGAGTCGCCCGCGGCCACCCTGCTCGTCGCCCGCGGCAAGCACCGCGACCCGCACAATCGGCATCGCGGTACTACCAGACGTGTTGGGGGACATGTTCTTTCCGTTCTCCAGTCGAGGTCTCGAAGTCTCGGGTCAGGTTCGCCGTGGGGAACCAGGGACCGTCGGGCAGTGTCGCGGTCAGCCGCTGCACCGCAGCGGTGACGGCGAGGTCGGTGCCCGGGGTGAAGTGTGAAATCCAGGTGCCGTCAGCGGCTTTCATCGGTGCGACGACGACGCGGCCGGCGGCGGTGTCGACGATGCTGACGCCGACGTCGGTGCTGATCCGGTGTCCGTCGCGGTGGTCCCCCGCGACGATCTCCACGTAGCTGCGGCCGGGTGCGAAGGCGGCCCGTACGACGGCATGCGCGGACACCGGGATGCCGAGGTGCTCCATCACGTCGTCCAGCGAGTCGCCGCGGCGCAGTCGTTCGTCGGCCTTGGCCCCGATGTGGGCGGGCATCGCGAATTCGTCGAACCGGGCCGGCGCCCGGCCGGACAATCCTGCCGTGAGCACCGGTACCAGTGCATCCGGCGACGCGACGGTCAGTTCGGTGCAGGTCATCAGGTGCTCGCTACGCAAGACCGCCACGGTCAGGTCGCCGTTGCGCACGAGAATGCCGCGCAGCATGGCACCGGCTCCGGACACCCATCGCAGTTCCAGCCACCGCCGCGGCCGGCATACGGCCCGAATCCATTGCGCGACAGCGGGATGCACGGAGCCATCGGCGGACAGCACCCCCATCCGCGTCAGCGCGGTGACCTGGTCGGCGTCGAAGCCGTCCTTGGCGGCGGGGTCACTGTAGGGCTGCGTGATGGCCAGCACCCACGGAAAACCCCCGGCGCCGAGACGGTCCGCGAGGAACCAGGCTTGCTCCGCGGTGAGTTCGACCGCGGAGACCGGGATTCCGGCGCGTTCCGGGTCACCGAGTGACCCGGAACGCCCCGAAACCGTTGGACCTAAACCCACTTGGCGCCTTCGGCGCTGTCGCGTGCACTCATCGACAGCGTGTTGGTCTCGTGGGTGCTCGCCATCGCCCGGTAGGCGTGGACGAGTTCTTCCATCGCGGTGTTCCACTGGGCCTGCCACGCCTGGTAGCTGGTTCCGGTGTCACCCTGCCAGGCGCCGGCCAGCGCGGCCTGCTCGCTGGCGATGTCGAGGCCGACGGCGTGCAGGGCACCGGCGTAACCGGTCATCTCACCGGCGTGGGCCAGCATCGCCGGGTAGTTGTACATGATCTGGGACATGAGATCTCCTCGCTGCTAGGTGTCTGGGTGTGGGTGCGGCGGTCAGACCGAGGTGTAGGTGCCGGCCGCGGCGGTGTCCTGCGCGACGTAGGTGCCGGCCGCGTCGCCGAGGTTGGCCTGCGCGATGTCGAGCAGGGCGTTGACCTTGGCGGCGACCGCCATGAAGCGGACGTGTGCGGCCTGGAACGCGACGGCCGAGTCACCCTGGTGGAAGCCCTGGGCCGACTGCGCGGCCTGCTCCGCCTGGGCGATGGTGCTGCGCATCAGTGCGGCCTTGGCGGAGAAGGCCGACTCGGAAGCGACCAGCTGGGGGATGTGTGCGTCGAGCATGCTCATAGTGATTCCTCTCGGGATTCGTCCGGATTCTGTTGGTGGTCAAGTCTTTTCGTCCGCAGGATCAGCGGTTGGCACCGCCTTCCGTGTCCCAGCTGCCGGGCAGCATGGGTTCGGTGACACCGCCCCCGTAACCGTTGCCGGTCAGGCGGTTCAGGCCTGTTGCCTGCTGGTCCTGGCGGGTCACCGTGCCGCTGAAACCGATCGGTCCGGCACCGCGGGCCGAAGCGAGAACATCGGCACGGGGAGCCCGGTCTGAACCGGCGTCATCCCCGAAGTCCGGATCGACCTCCGAGTTCATGTCCATGTACTCGTCGCGGACACCGCGCTCTTTCGCTGCGCGGCGGCGACGGGCGCGGCGACGCTCGGCCGCTGCTGCTGCCGCGGCTGCTGCTGCGGCGGCAGCGATGCCGGACGCCGGTGCCGGCGCGGTGGCGCCGTCCCGCACGGTCGGGGTGAAGCCCGGTCCCGGATCGTCGACGGCCACCGCGTATGCCATCAGCGGTGCCGGCGCTGCCGGCGCGGGAGCCGCTGCCGACGCGGCCGGAGCGGGTGCGGGCGCACTCGCCGGGGAGGCGGGGGTGGCCGGCACCGTCGGGGCGACGCTGACGACCGGCATCTGGTGGTCGACGGCCTGCAATTGCGGCGGCGGCGGGAACGCGTCGGCGACTTCGGGATCCGGCACGTAGTCGGGTTCCAGCAGGGCCAACAACCCGAGGCTCGACAGGCCGACGGCGATCAGCGCCGGCCCCCACAGCGGTGCCGACAGCATCGCGCCCCAGGTGCCCCAGCCCACGGGCTGGAAGAACGCCTGATAGCCGAGCGCGAAAAGCAGTGGCCCCCAGGTGACCAACGCCTGCGAGGGGTTGGTCAGGAAGTCGAAGATCATCTGCTGGATCTGGCCCAGCGGATCCTGCAGGAACTTCCAGATCAGATCGCCGCCGGGCAGCGTCTTGATGTAGTTGTACAGGTAGTCGGTGATCGCGTTCGACGTGTCCAGCGACGTACCGGCATCCGCTGCCTGTAGTTGGGCGCCCGCCTGCGTCGCGCTCGCCGACGCGGTGCCGGCCTCACCGATGCCCGCCGCCAGCATCATCGGTGCCGGCGTCGTCGTCGGGGCCGCCGCCACCGCCGCGCCCGACACCGCCTGGTAGGTGCTCATCACGGTCGCGGCCTGCAGCCACATGCGGGCGTAGTCGGCTTCGTTGAGCGCGATCGGAATCGTGTTGATACCGAAGAAGTTCGTCGCGATCAGCGCGGCGTTCACGACGTGGTTGAGGGCCAGTTCGGGAAGCGTCGGCATCGCGGCCAGGGCGGTGGTGTAGGCCGCCGCGGCGGTCTCGTGCTGGACCGCGTTGGCGGCGCTGTTGGCACTGGCCTGTGCCAGCCACGTCAGATACGGCGCGTGGGAGGCGATGTACTGCTCGGCGCTCGGCCCCTCCC
This sequence comes from Mycobacterium sp. SMC-21, assembly GCF_045310825.1. Taxonomy (NCBI): domain Bacteria; kingdom Bacillati; phylum Actinomycetota; class Actinomycetes; order Mycobacteriales; family Mycobacteriaceae; genus Mycobacterium; species Mycobacterium sp. SMC-21. Next base: position 45,227 of record NZ_JBJIAO010000016.1, read on the forward strand.
AGGCCCCCGCCTGGACCTCACCCAGCAACGCGGTGAGTTCAGCTGCGGCCGAGGCATATTCGGCGCTCAGCGACTGCCACGCAGCCGCCGCGGCCAGCAGGGAGCCCGGACCGGGCCCACTGGACAGCAGCGTCGAATGGACCTCCGGCGGCAACGCCATCCAGATGGGGGCGGTCATGTCAGCCCAGGACCGTGACGTAGGTGGCGGCGGCTTCGGCGTCGCCCGTCGCGTAGCTGATTCCGGCTTCGGTGACACCGCCGCCGGCGCGGCCGAGTTCGGTGACGCCCTGCGTCGCGACCGCCTCGTGCTGTGCGCCGTGGGCGCTGAGGCTGATCGCCGTCTGCAGCGAAACCGGATCCGCGGCGGGCGGGATCACCGCGGTGACCGCGGGAGCGGCCGCGGCGTGGGCGGCGGCGAGCCGAGCGGTGAGCGCCTCGACGGCGGCACCGGCTGCGGTCAGTCCTTCGGGAACGACGCGCAAGGTCATCAGTGGAACTCCCCTCGTTGTGTTCCGGTGGGCCGCCCGGTGATCGGGTCTGCCACCAGCGGATTGATCAACTGGACATACGTGGCCTCGTCGCTGTCGCCGAGCACCATGGCCCGACCGGCCGGCAGCCGGTTGAACCGGTGGCCGCGGATGCGGCCGCTGTCCTGCGGGTTGCCGGACAGCATCACGGTGGTGGCCTGCAGCTCGTTGAGCCTGCGCAGCAACGGAGCCGTCATCACCGCGTGGGCGGAGCCGGCGGCCCGGGCGGTGACGATCACCCGCAGACCCAGTTCGGACGCCTGGGACAGCAGCCCCAGCAGCGCCGTCCAGGGCCGCTGGCCGACGAACGGACCACTGACCGCGGGGGCATCCGGGATCTGGTCGACGTCGTCGATGATCAGGTAGTGCAGGTGGTTGCCCTGCCCGTTCCGGTATGTCCAGCCGCTCAGCTCGGCGGCCGTCAGACCCGCTGGGGGCCTGCGCTTTTCGAGCAGCGCGGCCAGACCGAGCATCGCCGGGGTCACGCGGTCGATATTGGGCGTGTACTCGTTGTCCGGGAACAACGGCTCGTCCACCAGGTGCAGCCGGCGATCGATCACGGTGAACGCGACCGACTCCGGCGTGGCGTTGTCGCGGACCGTACGGATCACGTGCCGCAGCAGCGTGGTCTTGCCGGACTTGGCGTCGCCCAGCACCATCAGCAGCGGGTTCGCCGCGAAGTCGACCGTGACCGGGGCCAGGTCCTGCTCGCGCTGACCGATGACGATCGTCTCGGGGCTGTGGTACAGCGGCGCAAGGGTTTCCGGGGCCAGGTCCGTCGGCAGCAGGCGCACGGGCGGCGCCGTCTGCCCCGGGTACCGGTCGTTGATGGCGGCGATGGCACCGAGATCCGGTTCGGCGAACAGGAAGTGCTCGGCTGCCATGGTCAGGCCGCGGCCCGGCTGGTCGGCCGGGACGCCGTCGGCGGGGCGGGACAGGGCCGCCACTCCCGGATTACCCGCGGACCGCACATTGCTGTCGCGCGAGTCGGCCAGCTTGAGCTCGAGCCGCAGGCCCAGGCCGTCGCGCATCGCCAGCGGCACCTCGAGCCAGTTGGGCGTCGTGATCACCACGTGGATGCCGTAGGCCATGCCGGTGTTGACCAGTTCGGTCACCTTGGACAGCAACGGGTTCCGGGTGTTGAACGTGTCGGTGTTGTCGCGGCTGAACGCGTACAGGTTGTCGATCACCAGGAACACGTCGCCGTAGCCGTCATCACGCAGGTCGCCGTCACCGGCGGCGGCGCGGGCCTGGCGGGACGCCAGCAGCTGCTCCAGCTCGCCGAAGGTCCGACGGATGCGCTCGGGTTCCAGCGGTGACGCGACGCTGCCGACGTGGGCCAGCGGCTTGAGCGAGCGCAGTCCGCCGCCGCCGTAGTCGAGGCAGTAGAACGTGACCGCACGCGGCGAGTGGGTCGCGGCCGCCGACAGGATGAACGTCTGCAGCGCAGTCGATTTGCCGGACTTCGGCCCACCGTGGATGACCAGGTTGGCGGCCGCCGACGTGGCATCGAAGACCAGCGGGTCGCGGCGCATCTGGAACGGCCGGTCGATCTCGCCCAGCGGCCACCGGCCGTGGCCCGCGGGAATCTCGGTACCGGCCAACAGCTCCGGCAGCGCGATCGGCTCGTCCAGCGGAGCCAGCCACAGGCGCGGCGCCTGCGGACCGTACTGCGCCAACTGCTCGCCGATGGTGGCGACCAGCTTGCGGGGCGGACGCAGATCCGGTGCCGTGTCGGTGACGATCACCGTGTCGGGAGCCGGCGTGACATGACCCGCCGGGAAGAGCTGCGGCTGCGGAACCGCATGCACCACAACCGCTTTCTCGGCACGTGGCGGGTCATAGATGCCGTCCACGTAGGTGCTGCGGAACTTCACCGGCACCGCGCCCGGGGTGGGGACCAGGAAGCCCTCGCCCTTGTGTTCCGGACCGGCCTCGATGTGGTACGCGTCCTCGACGCCGATGATCTGCCGGCTGATCGACGGGCTCGCGACCTTCAGACCGATGCGGTAGGAGGTGTTCTTGTCGATGTCCTTGATCCGGCCCACGTCCAGCGTCTGCGACGCGAACAGGATGTGGATGCGGAACGAACGGCCCTTGCGGGCAACGTAGTCGAACAGCTCGGCGTACTCGGGATGGTCGGCGAGCATCAGGGAGAACTCGTCGGCGACGACCAGCAGCGTCGGGATCGGCGGCAGGTCGTGTCCGGCTGCCTGCGCCGCCTCGTACTCCAGCACCGAGTTGAAGGCGCTGCCCTGCACGCGGCGACCGGCCTCCATCAGCAACTGCTCACGCCGGGCCACCTCACCGCGGAGGGTGTCCGCGAACCGGTCGGCCAGCGAGCGCTTCTCGGCCATGTTCGAGATGACGGCCACCACCTGCGGGAAGTCCCGGAAGATGTCGGCGCCAGCCTCGCCCTTGAAGTCGGCGTAGATGACGATGAGGCGGTCGGCCGAGTGAGTCGTCAACAGCGACAACAGGATCGACATCAGGGTCTGCGACTTGCCCGAGCCCGTCATACCGATCATCAGACCGTGCGGACCCATGCCGCCTTCGGCCTCGTCCTTCAGGTCGAACATCAGCGGTTCACCGGTGGCGGTGACACCGATGGGCACGCGCAGCTCCTCGGCCCGCGAGCGCGGCGCCCACAGGCCGGCGACGTCGAGCGCTGCCGCATCCGGGATGCCCAGCAGGGTGCCGAAGGTGGCCAGGCCGGCGCCCGTGCTCCGGGCCCGGTTCGGGTTGGAGTCCCAGCGCGCGAGGCCGCGGGCCAGGTGCGCCGCGGCGTGCGGCGAAAAGTCGTCGGCGACATCGAAGTACGGCTGCCAGCCGGACGCGGCCCACCGCTCGATGCGGCCACCGGACACGCGCAGCACCGGGCGGTCGGGGTCCGGGTACTCGGGCTGTTCGGTGCCGCGCTGCAGCACCGTGACACCGGCCAGGCCGGTCCGCGGCAGCAGCTCACCGAGGTCGGCGTCCGGGTCGTCCACGACGATCAGCAGGTGCCGCAGCGGCGTGCTGTCGGCGCCGCCGAACGGTTGCCGGTCGGCGAGCTCACCGGACATGAGGGCGGCGAGCTCGGGGACGCCGGCGGCGAGGTAGCGAGCCGGGCCGACACCGTCGATCTGGCCCGGGATGTCACTGTGCGGCAGCCACTTCAGCCACGACCACGACTCCGATTCCAGCGCCTCGGCGTCCGCCGCGGCCAGGGCGATCCCCAGCAGGGCCGGGTCGTGCCACGTCACCGCTTGCGCGATCCAGGCCCGCAGCGCGCCGCGCACCTCATCGGCATCACCGAGCACGGTGATCCGCGAAACCTTGGCCAGGTCGATACCGCCGGGCACCGCGGGCACCGTCCGCTGCACGTCGAGCAGTCCGCGTAGTGCGCTGTGCGACACCGGTTCCAGATCGATCTCGGCCGCGGTGTCCTTGACCTGCAGCACCGTCTCCAGGCGGGCGTCGTGCAGACCGGCACGCACCACCAGGTAGTCGGCGTCGTGCGGGTCGCGCTCCCACTGGCGACGGGTGCCGGCGACTGCGGCCAGCTGGTCGGGCGCCGGGTGGGACCACTCGCGGGCAGCGCGCTGCTCGGCCGCCTGCGCCCGCACGTTGTCCCGCACCACCGACAGGTAGCGCAGGTAGTCGGCGCGTTCGGCGTCGACCTCCTCGGTCCGGGTCTTGTTGTCCGAGCCGCGGTAGAACGCGGTGGCCGCCAACAGGAGTACGAATGGGAAGAACAGCGTCTGCGGCGAGATGACGCGCATGCCGGTGGCCACCAGGGCCACGATCATCCCGACGATCAGGATGACGATCAGGTAGGGCAGCACCCGGCGCAACAACGACGGCGGCACCAGCCGCGGCAGCTCCGGCGGCGGCTCGATGGTGATGACGCTCGCGCGGGTTGCCGGGATGGGCAGCCGGCGCCGCGCTTCGAAGATCAGACGGCTCACGGGTTCTCCCTCACGGCGATTTCGACTGCCGGGCTCGTCCGGGTAGGTACGAGCGCCGGGACCTGCAACGCCTCACTGCGCGACAACGTCGGGCCGGGCGTGAACTGGCTGAGGATCGACCACGGCACCGGCAGCGGTGATGCGGTCAGTCCCAGCGCGGCAGGGGTTTTCCGGTTGGCATTGGTGGCGTCACCCTCGGTGGAGATGCCGTAGCGGACGCCGGTGTCGCTGATCCAGTAGCCCGACAGCGCCGGGGTTCCCCCCTGGCCGGTGGCCTGGACGAAGTAACCGGTGCCCGGAGTCACCGCGACGCGCTGCGCGGTGCCGGCCGGGCCCGCCAGGGCCACGGTGTGTGCATCGGCGGGCAGTGGCAGCGTCGCTCCCGCCAGGAGGGTGAGCGAATTCGTCGTGGCACCATCGTGTTTGGTCCAGCGGGCGCAGGTCAGCGGTGCCTTGGTGGCGTCGACGACGGTCAGCGGGCGCTCCGGGTACGCCGCGGTGTTGATCGCGGTGGAGACCGGGATGCGAGCGACCTGGTCGGCGCTCAGCCGCGGCGGCTGCTCCAGACCGTACGAGTCGGTGTTGCGCAGAATCGCGGCGACGACCTGTGAAATCGGTTGCAGGCCATCGTCGAGGACCGCGTAGTACCGCACCGCGTTGTCGGTGGCGGCCTCGGTGGTGACGGCGGTGACCACGGCGCCGACGGGTGCCGCGACCGGCATGGGGTACGGCGTCGGCTGGCCCGCGTTGACGATCACCGGTGCGGCCAGCGGGGCCGACTCGGGGATCGCGTTGAACAGGCCGTCGGCGATGGCACGGGGCGCGGGCAGGGCAGTTCCGTTGGCGCCCAGGCCGAGTGCTGCCGTCACCGCGCGGTTGTTGAGGTCGACCGCGCTGCGCTTGCCGTTCCACAGCAGCCAGCTGCCGCCGTTGACGCCGGCGGACCCGACACCGTCGTTGCGCACCAGCACGGCATCGTTGGCACCCAGCGCGGCCGCGCGGGATCCGCCTTCGGCGAGCGGGCCGGTGATCAGGGTGGCCCCCACGACCTCGCCCGTGGCCGCGTCACACACGGTCCAGTCGGCGTCACGAGAAGTGTTGGGCACCATGCGTTCCGGGGCGCCCGGGATGCCGATGAGGCTGCCGCGCGGGAACTTGTCCAGTTCCGCGCTCGGGACGAGGGTCGGGTTGTCGGGCCGCCCGGCGATGAGCCGGGCCGACGTCAGATTGAGGACGGGGTGCAGTTGGTCGCCGACCCGGACATACAGCGCCGAGGTCTCCCGGTCGGCCAGGATCACGTTGTTGCCCGCGACACCCGCCGGCCGGATCAGGGAGAAGACGAAGCAGCCCGCCAGGCCGGTGACGAGCACCAGTGCGCCGACCAGAACCGAGCGGCTCTGGGTCCGCAACGGGTCGACCAGCATGCGGGTGTCATGCAGGGCCACACCAGAGGCGATGCGCCGCATGAGGAATCGCCAACCGGACACCTGGTGCCGCGTGACGAATCCGCGGCGGTAGTGGATCTGGTCCGGGTTGTCGTTCACCGGTGTACGGGAACTGAATGTCTTACGCTCTTCGCTGCTCATTGCCCGGGCACCGCCAGTCCGAGGCCGCGCAGCAACGGCGCGGCCGAGTTGCTGACGTCACCCGCGGTGATCGTCATGAGTTCGTCATCGGTGAAGTCATGTGCGGCAAGGTGATCCAGCCGGTACTCACGTTCTTCCTCGGAGCGCTCCACCAGGTTTCGGACGAAGCGGCCGTTACCCGCGATGTCCAGGCTGCGGCGCGCGACACCCGCCGCGTCGGGCGTCGTCGCCGTCGCGAGGTGCCCGAACAGCTGCTCCATCTCCTTCTGCGCCGCGGGTTCGAAGACGCTGTCGCGCTTTTCGGCCATCCGCATGGCGATCTCGGTGAGTTCGGTCGCCGAGTAGGACGGGAAGTCGATGCTGCGGGTGAAGCGCGAGCGCAGACCTTCGTTGGTGTCCAGGAACATGTCCAGGTCCTTGCGGTAGCCGGCGATGATCACGACCAGGCGGCTGCGGTCGTTCTCCATGCGGGCCAGCAGGGTGTCGATGGCGACCAGACCGAAGTCGTTCTTGGCGCCGGTGGACACCAGCGCGTACGCCTCGTCGAGGAACAGCACGCCGTCGAGCGCGCTGTCGATGATCGCGTTGGTCTTGGCCTCGGTTTCACCGATGTGCTGGCCGATCAGGTCGGCACGGTGCACCTCGCGCACCGTCTCTTTACGCAGCAGGCCCAGGCCGCAGTAGATCTTGGCGACCACGCGGGCGATGGTCGTCTTACCGGTTCCGGGCGGTCCGGCGAACACCAGGTGATTGGTGCGCTGGGCCACGGCCAGGCCTCGCTCCTGCCGTCGAATCGACATGGCCACAGAGCTTTTCAGCCGGGCCACCTGATACTTGACCTCTTCCAGGCCGATGAACTCGGCGAGCTCGGCCTCGGCTTCGACGAGCAGATGGGCCTTGCGTGACTTGGCATCCGGGTCCACGAAGTCGGCCTCGGTCGGCTCGGTCTCGGGATCCCACGGGTTGTGCCGGGCCTCGATCCTGGCGGCGGTCGTCGGGTCGATGCCGAAGCTGGTGTCGGTCAACGCATGTTCGGCGGCGGTGTTGTCGGGGTGCGCGGCATACAACTCGGCCAGCACGTCGTTGGCCTCGTCGTCCTCGCCCTGCGCCCGCAGCGACAGCGCCTTGACGAACGTGCCGTCCACGGCGGCAACGGACACCGGTCCCTCGGGATCCTCGAGGTGCGAGAGCGCGGGAGCGAACATGCCCAGGTGTGCCAGGGCGATACCCAGCGCCACCCGCGCGGCATGCGCGTAGTTCGCGTCGAGGTTGGGGTCGTTGACGATCGGGGTCAGCTGCCGGACGACGTCGGACCAGCGGCGGGTGCGGTGGTGCATCGCCACCCGCACCCAGCGCGCCGGCAGCCAGCCTGGCTTGCGGTCGAGCAGGTCGCCGACGAGCTGATCAGCCTCTTCGTAGGCGCCGGCACCGGCGAGCGTCGCGGCGTAGGCCAGCTGGAAACCGTCGCGGTCGGCGGCGCGGAACTGCAGGTACAGACCGCTGTCGTAGGTGAAGCCCAGATCGCCGTCGGCGAGGTCGAGGGCCTGCTGCAACACACCCGCGGACGAAACCGTCCGCCAGATGGCCTCGACCACGTCGGGCGTTGCCGCGCCTGCGGCAGCCAAGCCGGTCCAGGCGTCGCAGTGCTCGCCGGCGATGCGCGTCAGAGTCAGGAAGCCACCCAGGGCGGCATCGAGGTCGGCCGGGCGACGACGGCCGTCGACGGTGAGGCCGAGCGCCAGGCAGCCGGTGGCGAACCGGGTCAGCACGTCACGGTCGACCCGTGATACCCGCTGTGCCGCATCAACTTCGGCCACCACTGTGTTACTGCCCGCGGTGCTCGGTCGCACGTGGGTCCTTTCCGTCGTCGACACGCCAGGGGACAATCCACTCATCTGGCGGCCGCCCTAAGAAGGAGTCGGCATGCGGATCGGGTTGGTTCCCGACGGGCCGAGAGACGGGCACTGTGCCGTCGTGCGGGCGCGCCTTGCTGGAAGTGCGCCGCGGCGGATACCGCAAATGTGTCAGTGCCCATATCTGTGTTCGCGGGATATTAGAGTCCCCGCATATCTCCTTAAGTATGCCTAAGCTAACCCCTGCGAAGTTAGCATTGCATAACTTAAGTTGTCGAGACGCACCCCACCGCATCAGCAGGTGACGACGCTCACTCCTTAACGGCAGTGACCAGGGTGTTCGAGGCGATCATGGTCGCCGCTTCGGGGTTCGTCGGCACCGGACGGCCCACCGAGCGGAAGTAATCAGCGAGCCCGGTTGCCTCGGCGCGCCAGCCCCGCGCGCCGAACCAGTCCGCCGCGGGCGCGATCTGCTCGTTGTAGATCAGCTTGAAGAAGCCCTCCGCCATCTCGTCCCCGGCAGCCCGCTTGGCCGCGAACACCTCGGCAGGCATCGGCTTGCCCTCTTCGATCGCCACCCAGCTGCCGGGTGCCGCCAGCTCATCAATTCCGGCGAACAGATCGCCCTGTGCCGTCGCGGGCAGATAGATCAGCAGCCCCTCGGCAATCCACGCCGAAGGGCGCGACGGGTCGAAGCCGGCATCGGTGAGTGCTGTCCGCCAGTCGTCGCGCAGGTCGACGGCGATCTCGCGGCGTTCCGCCTTCGGATCGGCCCCATTGCCCGCCAACACTTCCCGCTTGAACTCGAGGACCTGCGGCTGATCGAGCTCGTAGATGACGGTGCCGTCCGGCCAGTCCAGGCGGTAGGCGCGGGAGTCGAGCCCCGCGGCCAGCAGCACGACCTGGCGGACGCCGGCCGCCGCGGCGCGCTGGAAGTACGTGTCGAAGTACTTGGTCCGCGAGCCCTGAAAGTTGATGAACGGTTCGCCGAACTCCGGCGTCGCCAACGGATGTTCCGGTGCCTCGCCGTCCAGCACGTCGGCCCAGACGCCGCCGACCGCGCGGGTGAACACCTCGGCATAGTGGTCCACCACAAGCGGATTGGGCTTGGCCGCTTCCAATGCTCGCGCCGCGGCCACCATCACCGCAGTCGATCCAACACTCGAGTTGATGTCCCAGCTGTCATTGTCGGTCCGCACCCGCGCGAGGGTACGCCGACAACATGGACGTCTACCGAGACGAGACTCAGACCAGCGGGCGGCCCGTGCGGAGGCGCCAGTCCAGATCGCGCAGCATCCAGTTGAACGGGAACCGCCGCAGCGGCCCGGGCAGGACCCGGTTGACCGCCTTCACGAGTTTCATCACCGAGTTGAAACGCTTCTGCCGCTTGGCATCCCACGGCAGCCGCATCTCGTCGCGGAAACGTTGCGGCAGGAAGCCCGTGGTGAGCAGCAGGGAGAACGACTCGAACCAGCGCTGCAGCGGACCGGGGAGTTGCAGCCCCTTCATCCGTACCGCGGCGATCGGGTACAGGTACTCGCGCACCGTGTCGTCGATGTGCACCTGGTCCAGCGATTCCTGCCAGTACTTGTCGAAGGCGGCCCGGTCGGCCGGCCACATCTCCGGCGTCACCTGCAGTGTGGTTCCCATCGTCATGCCCTGGCGGTAGAACTCCTCGGCGGTCTCGTCGTCCAACTCACCGACCACCATGCGATAGACGTCGAGCGCGCCCTTGAACAGACACGCCGCCACCCACAGCTGCAGGTTCTTGTCCATCGCGCTGTACTTCACCGGGCTGTCCGGGGTCGAGTACACCTGCCGGTGCGCCGTGTTGACCGCGCTGCGGTACGCCGCCTTCTGTTCGTCGGATCCCAGGATCGCGACCGCGAGGTACGTGAACGTCGTGCGGGCGCGCTTGATCGGATGCAGGTCGGTCCGGCCGCTCTCCACGCGGCTCTCGACGACGCCATAGCCGACGCCCGGCCGCGCCAGCTGCATGATCACGTTGGCCGGGCCCGCCAGCAGCGCCGCACCGACCAATCCGTCGGCGTACTGGACATTCCGGCGGACCCGACGGCCCGGCGCGCAAGCGTTGACCGGCATCTCGACCAGATCGACCGTCATTGGTCACTCCTCGCAAAAGTGAGAACGATTGATTCCTGATATTGCCCGCGGCACGGTGCAGGTGTCAAGATGGCGGGGTGCCTCAGGTACGGCCGTACCGCGGGATCGACGCGGCAGAACGCCTGGCCCAACGACGGGCCCGGCTGATCGACGCCGGACTGGAGATTTTGGGCGCCGCGCCACCGGCACCGGAGCTAACTGTCCGGACCATCTGCGCCGGAGCGGGCGTGGCGATGCGGTACTTCTACGAAAGCTTCTCCGACAAAGACGTTTTCGTCGAGGCGGTGTTCGACCATGTGATCGCCGAGCTCGCCACCACGACGCAGGCGGCGGTCGCCGCGGCGCCGCCCGACGAGCAGAGCCGCGCCGGTATGGCCAACATCGTGCACGCCATCGCCGACGATCCCCGGGTCGGCCGCCTGCTGTTCAGCGCCCAGCTGTCCAACGAGGTGGTGGCCCGCAAGCGCAACGAGTCGACGGTCTTCTTCGCCATGCTGCTCGGCCAGCACGCCGGCGACGCCCTTCAGCTGCCCGCCGGAGACCGGCGCCGGGCCAGCACTCATTTCGCGGTCGGGGGCGTCGCCCAGACGCTGAGCGCCTGGCTGTCGGGCGAAATCACCTTCACTCCAGACGAATTGATCGACCATCTGGCGCTGCTGCTGGACACGCTCGGCAAGCGGGCCGTCCGCCGGTGAACGGCCCCCAGCTGCACCGGCCTCGGCCGCCGCTGAGCCAGCACATCGACTTCTTCGGGTACTGGGCGCACGGCGGCGTCACCGCTGATCGGAGCCGGGCACTGCCGCGCGGCGCGGCGACCGTGGTGATCGATGTCGGCGGCCGAGATCGCGTCGACTTCTTCTCCGCCGACGGCGCCACGCGAATGCCGGTCGAGCCGTCATTCCTCACCGGCCCGGGCACGCTGTCGTACGTCACCCGGATCGATCCCGGCGAAGCGGTACTGACCATTCATTTCCGGCCCGGCGGCGCGCTGCCGTTCTTCGGAATCCCGTTGGCGGACTTGGAGAATTCCTGCGTCAACCTGACCGACCTCTGGGGCGCCGCCGCCACCCGGCTGCGTGAGCAACTGATCGAGACACCGGGCTGGCCGCGGCGCATCGAGATCGTGGAAGCCTTCCTCCTCGCCCGGTTGCGGCCGGTATCCCACACGCTGATGCCCGTCCTGCACACCGCCGAACACCAACCGTCGCTTCGGGTTTCCGAAGCGGCCGAACTGACCGGCCTCTCCCCCAAACGCCTGATCGCGACATTCCGCAACGAGATCGGGCTCACCCCGAAGGCCTATCTGCGCGTGCGGCGGCTCCAGGCCGCCCTGCGCCTGCTCGATGCCGGCAGCGGCGACGGCGCCGGCGTCGCGGCCACTCTCGGGTACTTCGATCAACCCCACTTCGTGCGCGAATTCCGCGGGTTCACCTCGGTCACGCCGACGCAGTACACCCAGCGGCGCAGCGCGCTGCCGAGTCACGTCGGGCTGACGGGATAGTCGCGGAGGCGGCAAAAATATCCAAGCGCAGGGCTCGGCTGACCGGCAGCATGGAGGCATGCACGAAGGAGCACAGGCCGTCGCGAACACCGGCCTTCTGGTCGCCGCCATCCGCGCCGACGAATCCCGCCGGCCCGACCGCCTTTTCACCGATCCGTTCGCCGAACGCCTGGCCGGTGAGACGGGCCGCCGACTGCTCGCCGAGGCCGTCGCCGAAGCCGGGGACCGCCCGACGCGGCAGATCGTGGTGCGCACCCGATTCTGGGACGAGGCCCTGCTGCGCGCCACGCAGTCTGTCCGCCAGGTCGTCATTCTCGCCGCGGGCATGGACGCCCGCGCGTTCCGGCTTTCCTGGCCCGGCGCCACGACCGTCTACGAACTGGACCAGCCCGATGTGATTGCCGCCAAGGCCGCGGCGCTGGCAGGCGAAGAACCGTCGTGCACCCGGGTTGCCGTCGGCGTCGATCTCACCGGCGACTGGACAGATGCCTTGCGGTCCAATGGCTTCGATGACCGGCAGCCGACGGTGTGGTTGATCGAAGGCCTACTGCAGTACCTCGACGCGGCCGCCGTCGGCACACTCTTCGAACGCGTCGACGCGCTGTCCGCGGCCGGTTCGGTGCTGCTGTACGACGTCGTCGGCAAGACGCTGCTCGACGCACAGCTGCTCGCGGCGGTACGCCAGTCGATGGCCCGCAACGGCGCGCCGTGGCTGTTCGGGACCGATCAACCGGGTGAGCTCGCGGAGCGCCACGGCTGGTCGGCCGTCGTCACCGATGTGGCTGTGCCGGGCAATGAGTGGGGACGCTGGTTCGCCCCCGCGGTACCGATGGACGTACCCGACGTGCCGCGCGGTTACTTCGTCGAGGCGACGAAGTAGCCGCGCCTGCGCCGTGACGTCAGGTCAGGTGGTCGAATTCACCGCTGACATGGCGGATATGAGCGTCGGCGGAGCGGTGCACGATGTCCTTGGCGTCGTGGTCGATCTCGTCGCCACCCAGGGTGTAGAGCCGGTCGTATTCGTAGGCATCAAGGCGGTCGACGATACGCCGAACCACTGCCGCCGACAGCGGCAAGTGCTTGGGGTACATGCGCTGGAACGACACCCAGTCTTTGGCCAGGGCGCCCGAGATGGTGTCCCCGACGAGCAGCGTGCCGTCCGGGCACACCGCCACGGCACTGCCCCGCATGTGACCACCCACGTGCACCAGCCGAAGTCCCGGCAGCGGCTCGATCTCGCTGTCCCAGTATTCGATGACCGGATCGGCGACCGGAACCCATTCCTGGTCACGGGCATTCACGTAGACCGGGGCGCCGCCGAACGCCTTGCTCCAGGACAGCTGGGCGCCGAACATATGGGGATGGCTCGACGCGATCACCGCGACCCCGCCGAGCGCATTCACCAGACCGACGATCGAATCGTCCAGGTAGCTCGGCGCATCCCACAACATGTTGCCGGCAGCAGTCTGCACCAGATATGACCGGTGCCCGATCGCGAACCGGGGTGCCCTGCGCAGGCTGTGCACTCCCCGGCCATGGTCGACGTATTCGGTCTGATGTGGCTGCGCGGCAAGACGTTCCAGAGTCGTCCAGGTGCCATGTGGTGGCAAGTGGCCGCATTCCTCGATGGGAACGACCTCGACCGTGAAAACACAACTGTTCTCGGGCGGCCGCGTGTCGGTGTCGGCGTGCTCGACTCCACATCCGTCGCAAATCCAAGTAGGCATGCACCCAGCCTGCAAGCTCAACCATGGTTGAGATCAAGGTGCAGTGTTCGAGAGCACTTCCAGCCAGGGATGATCCGGATGCACCTGCGACAGCCAACCGGACAGCCGGGATCGCCGGGACCGATCCATCATCGGGAGTGCGCGCAGAAAGTCTGCTTGATCTTTGGTGCGTTGCGCTTTCGCCTTGAACAGGAGCACGACCTCGGGGATCAGATACGGGATGCCGGTGTCGGTATGAAGAATCAGCTCGTCGTACGGCATGGTGATCGAAGCGTCGCGGCGGCACACCCACCGGTCGCCGACGTGCGGCTCCCGGAAAACGTCGAGGCGGTAGTACCCGGTCGCCGGGTCACGCAGCCAGGTCTGGTGCATGGTGTCCGCTTCTTCGGGGAACGGCCAGACACGACCGCCGCCGACGACATCCCATTCGAAGCCCGGAAACGCGCCGACGAGCCCGGCGAATTGGTCACGCGGAACTCCGATTTCGAGATCGTCGTGGGCACGTCCCAGCCCACCGACGAACAGGTCCAGCGCCCAACCCGCGGCGACATACCAGCGGGCCGAGGTGCCCGAGAGCCGTTCGGCGACTTCCGTCGGTGTCCAGGCCTGCCAGAGCCGATCGCATTCCTCGGCCGACAGCAGGCGTCCGGTCATCAGAGTCAGGCCGGAGCCACCGCCGGCCTCCGGTCGGCCGCTGTCCGCGGCTCGGTCACCGTATCGGCCTCGGTGAATTCCTTGGTCCAGCAGGCGAATTCCAGCGTGATGCCGTCCGGGTCCTGGAAGTAGAACGACCGCACGTACACACCGGGATGCACCGTGGCCGACGCCTGCATGGGGCTCTCGTCGTGGTTGAGTACCGGGCCGACCCGCACGCCCTTTTCCTTCAGCCGCTTGCGGTACTCGTCGAACTTCTCCGCGGGCACATGAAAGGCCAAGTGGTTCAACGAGCCGACGGCACTCACGAACTCGCCGAGGCCGGGCAGCGCCGCCGGCTGCGAGATGCCGGGCTCCCCGTCGGGCGCCTGCGCGAACCAGAAGAACGCCACGCAGTCGCCGTTACCGGCGTCGAAGAAGAAGTGCTGCCCCATGCCGCCCGGCAGATCCAGTGACTTGACCAACGGCATGCCGAGCACGCCCGAGTAGAAGTCGACGGTCCGCGCCATGTCCGCGCAGACGAGGGCGACATGGTTGATGCCGCCCAGCTCGAATTCAGCGTTGCGGTTGTCGGGCTTGATCATCGTGCCACTCCTGACGACAGGGTCTGGTCAATCACCTAATCTGAATCTAACATCAGGTTCAGGTTTGATCAATGACTCTTCGGAAGGACGCCACCGTGACCGTCGCGCCCCGCGAGCAGCTCCCCACCGTGCGGGGCCGCCAGACGCAGGCGGCGATCGACAGCGCCGCGCGCGCCGTCATTGCCCGCAAAGGCATTCTGGCGACCACCATTTCGGACATCGCGGCCGAGGCCGGCCGCTCCACCGCGTCGTTCTACAACTACTACGACTCCAAGGAGGCGATGGTCCATGAATGGGCACAGCGCTTCCGCGACGAAGCCCGCGAGCGGGCCCTGCCGGCCATCAGCGCCGAACTGACCAACTGGGAACGCTCCCACCAGGCCGCCGCCGCGCACTGGGAGACCTACCGGCACCGGCTTGCCGAGGTCATCGCCATTTCCCAGCTGGCAATGATCAACGAGGATTTCGCGCAGTATTGGTCCGAAATCTGCGAGCTACCGATCTCCCTGATCGTGTCGATGGTCAAACACGCTCAGCAGCAAGGCTTCTGCCCGGACGACAATCCACGGCTCGTTGCCGTGGCATTGGTATCGATGCTGAACCAGTTCTGCTATACCCAATTGTCAGGCGACGGCGCCACCACCGCAGACGACGACGCCTGCGTCACCACCCTGGCCAACATCTTCTACCGGACCATCTACCACGAGGGGAATCCGCGTACATGAACAGACCCGGAAGTTCGTCCGCCGCGGGAGTCACCCGAGAATTCATCGGAATGGACTCGCCCACCGCGCTGCGCGCCGGGTCCGGTGGCCACCCGTGCCAGGGCATCTACTACCGGGGCATGGGCCGCAAGCCCAAGGTGGCGATGATCGCCACGCACTACCAGATCGACTTCGCCGAGCACTACCTCGCCGACTACATGGCAACCCGCGGTATCGGGTTCCTCGGCTGGAACACCCGATTCCGCGGCTACGAATCCAGCTTCCTGCTCGATCACGCGCTCGTGGACATCGGGGTCGGGGTGCGCTGGCTACGCGAGGTGGCCGGCGTGGAAACCGTTGTTCTGCTTGGCAATTCAGGCGGCGGATCGCTCATGGCCGCCTATCAGGCCCAGGCGCTGTCACCGCACATCACCCCACTGGACGGGATGCGCCCGGCCGCGGGCGTCTACGACCTGCCGCCGGCCGACGGCTACATCTCCAGCGCGGCACACCCGGGCCGACCGGACGTGCTCACCAATTGGATGGACGGTTCGGTGACCGACGAAACCGACGCGCTGGCAACCGATCCCGATCTCGACCCGTTCGCCGAGCACAACGGCCCGCCCTTCTCCCCGGAATTCGTTCAGCGCTACCGCGACGCGCAGGTCGCCCGAAACCACGCGATCACCGACTGGGTGGAAGCCGAGTACGCGCGTGTCCGCGCCGCGGGCTTCCGCGACCGCCCCTTCACGGTCATGCGGACCTGGGCCGACCTGCGCATGATCGACCCCACGCTCGAACCCACCAAACGCCCGGCCAATCAGTGCTATGCGGGCACCCCCGTCCAGGCCAACCGCTCGGCCAACGGCATCGCCGCCGCCTGCACGCTGCGCAGCTGGCTGACGATGTGGAGCCTGCGTCACGCGCAGACCCGGGCCGAACCGCACCTGGCCCTCATCGACAACCCCGCGCTGGTGATCAACGCCGAGCAGGATTCCGGCGTGTATCCCTCTGACGCGCAACGCATCTTCGACGCCCTGGCGTCCACGGACAAGACGCTGCACGCCATCGACTCCGACCACTACTTCACGACCCCGGGCGCCCGCAGCGAACAGGCCGATCTCATCGCCAAATGGATCGCCAAGCGGTGGCGGTGAATCCGGCCATCCGGGTACTGGCGCACTTCACGCCCGGCCCGCGCGTTACCGAATTCCTGGCCCCGCTCGGCGATCTGGTCGATGTGCGGTTCTGCGCCGCGGACGACGACGCGACGTTCTACCGGGAACTGCCGGAGGCCGATGTGCTGTGGCATGTCCTGCGGCCGGTCAGCGCCGACGATCTGGAACGGGGCCGGCGCCTCAAGCTGGTCCACAAGATGGGCGCGGGCGTCAACACCATCGATGTCGATGCCGCGACGCGCCTCGGCATTGCCGTGGCCAACATGCCCGGCGCCAACGCGCCGTCGGTCGCCGAGGGCACCGTCATGCTGATGCTGGCCGCCCTGCGCCGGCTACCGGAACTCGACCGCGCCACGCGCGCCGGCGCCGGCTGGCCCACCGACCCGACGCTCGGCGAGACGGTGCGGGATCTCGGCAGCTGCACCGTCGGCCTGATCGGGTACGGCAACATCGCCAAACGAGTCGAGACCATCCTCACCGCCATGGGCGCGACCGTCGTGCACACCAATACCCGTGGCGCACAGGGCCACCCCGGCTGGCGGGCGCTCCCTGTCCTGCTGGCCACCAGCGATGTCGTCTCGCTGCACCTGCCGCTCACCGAACACACCGAGGGACTGCTCGATGCCGAGGCGCTGTCCCGGATGAAACCGGGTGCGGTCCTGGTCAACACGTCACGCGGCGCCGTCATCGACGAGCCCGCACTGGTGTCCGCGCTACAGAACGGACCGCTACAGGCCGCCGGCCTCGACGTCTTCGCCACTGAACCCGTCGATCCCGGCAACCCGCTGCTGGCGCTCGACAACGTCGTCGTCAGCCCGCACACCACCTGGTACACCGCCGACACCATGCGGCGCTACCTGGCCGAAGCGGTGGGTAACTGCGAGCGACTCGCCGCCGGACAGCCGCTCGCCAACGTGGTTAACGAAGTGAACCTCTAAACACCCGTCAAGTGGGTTACGCTCGGAGTCAACCGACCAGTTATTTGGTTGGGTGCGCCACAAGCCCACAGCCGGTCACAGGAGGCAACGATGCCCATCGCGATCACGTCCGAGCACAACGATCTGGCCGATTCGGTCCGGTCCCTGGTGGCGCGCGTCGCGCCGTCCGAGGTGCTGCACGAGGCCCTCGAGACACCGATCAGCAACCCACCGCCGTACTGGGCTGCCGCCGCCGACCAGGGCCTGCAGGGCCTGCACCTGTCGGAAGCCGTTGGCGGACAGGGCTTCGGCATCCTCGAGCTCGCGATCACCCTGGCCGAGTTCGGCTACGGCGCGGTCCCCGGCCCGTTCGTCCCGTCGGCCATCGCCAGCGCACTGATCGCCGCACACGACCCCAAATCGGCCCTGCTGCCCGGTCTGGCCTCCGGCGAGACCATCGCCGCGTACGCCTTGACCTCGGGACTGACCGCCACCGCCCAGGGCGACGGACTCGTCGTCAGCGGTGAAATCCGCGCCGTCCCCGCCGCCGCGCAAGCTTCCCTCCTGGTGGTGCCCGCCGACGACCGGTGGGTCGTGCTCGATACCGCGGGTCTGCAAATCGACCCGGTCCAGAGCGTCGACCCGCTGCACCCCGTCGCCCATGTGCGCGCCGACGCCGTCCCGGTCGCCGCCGACCGCGTCCTCACCGGCCTGACGCACCCGCACGCACGGGCCCTGATCACGACGCTGCTGTCGGCCGAATGCGTCGGTGTCGCCCGGTGGGCCACCGACACCGCCGCCGGGTACGCCAAGATCCGGGAGCAGTTCGGCCGGCCCATCGGACAGTTCCAGGCCATCAAGCACAAGTGCGCCAACATGATTGCCGAGACCGAGCGCGCCACGGGCGCCGTCTGGGATGCCGCCCGCGCGCTCGACGAGCACGCGGCGGGTGACGCGGAGGCGAGCGGAGCGACGGGGGAAGTGCAAGACTCCGACTACCTGTTCGCCGCCGCGGTGGCCGCCACGTTGGCACCCGTCGCCGCTCAGCACTGTGCGCAGGACTGCATCCAGGTGCACGGCGGCATCGGCTTCACGTGGGAACACGACACCAACGTGTACTACCGGCACGCCATCGCGCTGGTCGCCGGGTTCGGCCGCGCCGCCGAGTACCCGCGGCAGGTCGTGGACCTGGCCACCACCTCCGGCATGCGGTCCATCGACATCGACCTGGACCCGGACACCGAGAAGCTGCGCGCCGAGATTCGTGCGGAAGTGGCTGCGCTGAAGGCACTTCCGAGCGGACCGGAGCGCAACGCCGCGATCGCCGAGGGCGGCTGGGTGCAGCCGCACCTGCCGACGCCGTGGGGCCGGGCCGCGACGCCGATCGAGCAGATCATCATCGCCCAGGAGTTCAGCACCGGGAAGGTGCGGCGCCCGCAGATGGGCATCGCGGCATGGATCATCCCGTCGATCGTGGCGTTCGGCACCAGCAAGCAGCAGCAGGACTTTCTGCCGCCGACGTTCCGCGGCGACATGATCTGGTGCCAGCTGTTCTCCGAGCCGGGCGCCGGTAGCGACCTCGCCAGCCTGACCACCAAGGCCGTCAAGGTCGACGGCGGCTGGCGCACCACCGGCCAGAAGATCTGGACCACCGGCGCGCAGTTCTCCGCGTGGGGTGCGCTGCTGGCCCGCACCGACCCCAATGCGCCGAAACATCAAGGCATCACGTACTTCCTGCTCGACATGAAGAGCCCCGGGGTCGAGGTCAAGCCGCTGCGTGAGCTCACCGGCAACGCGATGTTCAACACCGTGTTCATCGACGACGTCTTCGTCCCCGACGACATGGTGCTCGGCGAGGTGAACCGCGGCTGGGAGGTCAGCCGCAACACCCTGACCAACGAGCGGGTGTCGATCGGCAGCAGCGAGCCGCCGTTCCTGGCCAGCCTGGACCAGTTCGTGGAGTTCCTGCGGGACGGCGAATTCGACGAACTGCAGCGCCACGAAGCAGGCAAGCTGATCGCCGAGGGGCACGCCGCCAAGCTGCTCAACATGCGCTCGACGCTGCTGACCCTCGCCGGTGGCGATCCGATGCCGGCCGCCGCGATCTCCAAGCTGCTGTCCATGAAGACCGGCCAGGGCTACGCCGAATTCGGGGTCGCGTCATTCGGCAGCGACGCCGTCGTCGGTGACCCGCAGCAGCCCTCCGGCCGGTGGGACGAATACCTGCTGGCCGGCCGCGCGACGACCATCTACGGCGGCACCTCCGAGGTGCAGCTGAACATCATCGCCGAGCGGCTGCTGGGCCTGCCCCGCGACCCGTAGCCGGCACTCGCCGACGGTCGGAAAACCCCCATTTCAGTGCAGAAATGGGGGTTTTCCCTACTGTCTGCGGGCATCCACCCAGGTGTACCGTTGACGTAGACGGAAACATTTTTGGTGGTGATGATCATGACCACACGAGTATTGGCGACACGAGCGTCGCGCGCGCTGCGACTGGTGTTCATCGGGGCCGTCGCGATCGCGTTCACGATCCTGCCGACGGCGCTGCGCAACCCGACCGTAACGCTGCATGCGACCGGGGAACCGTGCGTCGACGGCGTCGTCCCGTGGAACCCCTACGTCGTGAACTGCAACCTGCCGGCGCGCAACACCCCCAAGGTGCGCGGCGCGGCTCCCGACGCGGGCGCCATCATCGCGTGCCACGACAAGCCCGGTTGCCTGTCCTGGTACGTCAACAACTAGGCGACTAGACGTCCATGTCGCGCAGCGCGCGCTTGAGGATCTTGCCCGTGGGGTTACGCGGCAACTCGTCGAGGAAGATGACCTCGCGCGGAACCTTGTAGCGCGCCAGGTGATCTCGCACGTAGGCCTTGATGTCGTCCTCGGTGACCGTCGCCCCGTCGACCTTGACGACGAAGGCCCGCAGCCGCGCGCCGAAGTCCTTGTCGTCGACGCCGATCGCGGTCGCCTCCACCACGTCGGGGTGTCCGCTGATCAGGTCCTCGACCTCGGCGGGGAACACGTTCTCGCCGCCGGAGACGATCATCTCGTCGTCACGGCCGCTGACGTACAGGAGTCCGCGCTCGTCGAAGTAGCCGACGTCGCCCGACGACAGCATCCCGTCGATGATCTCCTTGCCACCGCCGCCGGTGTACCCCTCGAACGGGAATGTGGTGCCGACGAAGATGCGCCCGACGCTGCCCTGCGGCACTTCCTTGCCGTTGTCGTCGAAGATCTTCACGCGGACGCCCTTGACCACCGGGCCGACCGTCGCCGGGTTGATCGACAGGTCCTGCGGACGCGCGATGGTGGCGAACGAGATCTCGGTTGACCCGTAGAGGTTGTAGATCACCGGGCCCAGATCTTTGAGCGCGCGCGTCGCCAGTTCGGATCCCAGCTGCGACCCCGACACGAACACGATGCGCAGACTCGACAGATTCGGCTTCGGTGACGTCTTGTCCAGTTCGTCGAGGATGCGCGACAGCATCACCGGCACCACCACCATGGCGGTGACCCGGTGCCGCTCGATGTCGGCGAGTACGGTCGCCGGCTTGAACCGGCGCCGCAACACCAACGTGCTGCCCAGCAGCATGGCGATGGTCGAATGCAGGTAGCCCAGCGCGTGGAACATCGGCGCGGGCAGGCTGGTGACCTCACCCGATTTGAACGGCACCGACGACAGCACGCCACCCACCGGGGCCAGCGACGGCGGGGCACTTCGGTTGGCGCCCTTGGGCGTTCCCGTGGTGCCGCTGGTCAGGATGATGATGGACGCGGGCTTCGCGACCTTCGGCGGCGCGAGGCTGCTGGTCCGGGCGATGACGTCGGCCAGGGATTCATCGAGGCTGCCCGACGGTTCCGCCTTGTCGGGGTTGTGTCCCAGGGCCCGCAGCTTGCCCAGCGGCGGCTCGGACAGCGCGACGGCGTCGGCGTACTCGTCGTCGTAGATGATGAGCTGCGCGCCCTCGCGTTCGGAGACCTCCTTGATCTGCGGACCCGAGAATTCGGTGTTCATCAGGATGATTCGCGCGCCGACCCGCGCCGCGCCGTACACCGAGATCAGGAACCACCGATGGTTGCGGGCCAGGATGGCCACACCTTCGCCGGCCTGAACACCCTTGGCGCGCAACGCGTTGGCCGTCGCGTTCACGGCGTCGTCGAACTCCTGGAAGGTGATGTCGCCGTCGTCGTCGATGACGGCGGTGCGGTGCGGGGTGCGGCGCGCGTTGAGCGCCGGGACCATACCGATCTCACCCCACCGGACGATGTCGGCCAGCATCGCCGCGATGTGCTGTGGCGATTCGAGTTTGAGCGCACCCGCTTCGAACATCTTCCGGGCGTAGTGCAATTCGGCGGCGCCGCGGTCGACATATTTACCGACCGACTTCTCCAAAGTTTCCTGAACCTTGTTTGCCACCTGTGACGGGAGGTCGGTCAGCTTCGCCATGAGCCAACCATAGGTGACACCGCGGGTAACGCGGCCAGAACTCCAGCCCCAATTCTCGGGCCAATTACGATGACTTCATGGGTGACTCGCGGTCCCTCGAGGTGGGTGGGCGCGAGGTTGTCGTGAGCAACCCCGGCAAGGTGATCTTTCCCGAACCGGGCGTGACCAAGCTCGACCTGGTCAACTACTACCTCGCCGTCGCCGACGGCGCGCTGCGCGGCGTGGCCCGGCGGCCCATGATCCTGAAGCGGTTCGTGAAAGGCATTGCCCAGGAAGCGATCTTTCAGAAGCGGGCACCGGAGAAGCGGCCGGACTGGATCGACGTCGCCGAGCTGAAATACGCGTCGGGCACCTCCGCGAAGGAAGCCGTCATCGACGAGGCCGCCGGGCTGGTGTGGGCCGTCGGCCTGGGCTGCATCGACTTCAATCCCCACCCGGTCCGGGCCGACGACCTGGAACACCCCGACGAGCTGCGCGTCGATCTCGATCCGATGCCGGGTGTCGAGTGGCCGCAGATCCTCGACGTCGCAGCTGTCGTCCGCGACGTGCTCACCGACTACGGGCTGACGGCCTGGCCCAAGACGTCCGGCTCGCGGGGCTTCCACATCTACGCCCGGATCGAGCGGAACTGGCCGTACAAGCAGGTGCGGTTGGCGGCCCAGACCGTGGCCCGTGAGGTGGAGCGACGGGTGCCCGACCTGGCGACCAGTCGCTGGTGGAAAGAGGAACGCCAGGGCGTGTTCGTCGACTTCAACCAGAACGCCAAGGACCGGACGGTGGCGTCGGCCTACTCGGTGCGGTCGCGGCCCGACGCCCGCGTCTCGACACCGCTGTTCTGGGACGAGGTTCCGGGCTGCCGTCCCGAGGAGTTCACCGTGGCGACGGTGCCCGGCCGGTACGCGCAATTCGGTGACCCCTGGGCCGGGATGGACGACGCTGCCGGCGGCCTGGAGGGGTTGCTGGCGCTGGCCGAAGAACTGGGTCCGATGCCCAAAACCGAGAAATCCGGGGGTGGCGCGTCGGCCGACGGACGCCGGGCGTCGCAGATGCCGCTCATCGAGGTGGCCCGGACAAAGACGCGCGACGAGGCGATGGCCGCGCTCGACGAATGGCGGGCGAAGCATCCGGAAGCGGCATCTGCGCTGGAAGCCATAGATGTTCTGGTCGACGGCATGCGCGGCCCCAGCTCGATCTGGTACCGCATCAGGATCAATTTGCAGCACGTGCCGGAGGAATTGCGGCCGCCGCAGGAGCCTCTCATCGCCGACTATTCGCCGTGGGTCGGGTACCACGGCCATCAGATGCGCCGTCCGTGACCGTTACCCCGCTGAGATCATGTTTGCTAGCTGGAGCAATCACACTTCTTAGCGATGATTTAGGACTTACTCCCCGGTACCTTAACTTGGCCACATAACTTCGATCTCGAGCCGGAGAAACGACACAGCTGTCGGGCGTCCGGCAACATCGAAGGGAGGCATCACATGGCTGTAGTGACAGGCAAGGCCACCGGCGACGCAACAACGTCTGCCGCTTTCCGCTATGGCAATCCGGCGGTCGCCTGCGGCGACGCCGAGGTGCGCGCCCAGTGCCGTCAACTGGCGACGGTGCTCACCGTCACCGGAGTCATCGACGAAACCGATGTGGACCTGGTTGCAGCGCAGGCACGGCGCTGCGTACTCCCAGAGAAGCCGTTCATCCTGGACCTGAGCGGGGTCACCTCGTTCGCAGTGTCCTGCGTCGAACTGCTCGACAAGGTCAACGACAGCTGCATCGCAGCAGGCAACGAGTGGTCTCTCATCGCATCCCAGCCGGTTTCGACCGCACTGCTGGCCTGCGGCGCAGAGTCCGCCTTCCCGACCGCAACCTCCGTCTCGGAAGCGCTGCACCACTTCTCGGACAGCATGTACGAGCGTCGCCGGTTGCTGCCGTTCCTCACCAAGAAGTCCGCGTAAGACAGGAACTGAACATGTTGATCGATCTCCGCTGGCTGAGTGCCCTGCTCCACCACCGTCGTAAGACGCAGATGGCGACGCCGGCCTTCTGACCGCTTCGACCTCCAACACGGTGCCGACACCAATCTGGTGTCGGCACCGTGCTTTTTGTCAGTCTTGATTCCTGTCTGGGCACAGGATCGAACGTCAGGCGCTGAAGTCGATGCGCACGATCGCGCTGTCGTCCCAGACACCGCGGTTCCGCGCCTTCTGCCACTTTTCCCGCCACGGCAGCCCGGCGTGCACCTGGGTCACTCCCGGAATCCTGATCAGCGGCACCAGATTCCACTGCCACCCGTAGCGCCGGTGCAACACCCGGTTGGCCTCGGCCGCGGCCCCATCCTCGAGGATCGTCGCCGTGCCGGTGAATACGGTTGCGCCGCTGCGCTTTCGGCCGCGGTAGTCGCACGCCGTCAGTTCGACTTGCGGATGTGCGCGCAGCCGTGCGGTTTTCGGACCGCGCTTGGTCCGGAACACGATCGAATCCTGCTCGACGGCGAACCAGATCGGCGTATCGACCGGCTCGCCGTCGCGCCGATAGCTCCGGAGCATTGCGTAGCGGGTCCTGCCCAATTCACTGATGTCTGATCGCTGTGTGTTGGTAGCCATACGGACAGTCAACGACTTAGAGTTGGCTTCAAGTCAAGGCCGAACCAGGAGTGTCATGGCCACGTTCACCATCGGCGAAGTGTCGGCGCGCACCGACGTCGCCGCGACGACGCTGCGCTACTACGAACAGATCGGCCTCATCCCGGCGCCGGCACGCGCCGGGGGGCAGCGCCGCTACGACGACACCGTCATCGATCGCCTCAACGTCATCCGGGTGTGCAAGACGGCGGGGTTCTCTCTCGATGAGATCCAGCTGCTGTTCGCCGACGACGCGCCCGGGCGCCCGGCCAGCCGCGCGCTCGCGGAGACCAAGCTTGCCGAGATCGACGCCAAGATCGCCGAACTGCACCTCGCGCGCGCGGTCGTCGAATGGGGCATGCAGTGCACCTGTCCATCGATCAGCGCGTGCAGCTGCGGTATTCACCCCGCCAAGCCCGGGGACACCCGGACGGCCTGAGGCCTGCTGTCAGTGCCCGCCCGCGCGGGAACCGCCGACCTCCGCCGGCAACGGCGGCGGCAACGGCGTGGTCGGTACGGGCGCGGGAGCTCCGGTGACCGGTGTGGGCGGCGCACCCACCGGTGGCGCAGCCGGCGCAGGCGTGGCGGCCGCGGCTCCGGGCAGGGGCCCGCCGCTGCGGAAAAAGGTCATGGGCTCGGACCGGATGGACTGCGAACCCGCGCTGATATCAAGTGATTTCGCGCTGACGGTATAGGTGATGCCATCGCTCGTCGCGGTGTAGCCGCCGCGGCCGTCCGCGCTCGCGGCGACGATCAGCTTCGCGCCGTCGCTGATCCGGACGCCGCGATATTGGTACTCTCCGCCGGCGCTCCTGCAGACGGCGACCCGTGACGATGCGGTACTGCCGAACGCGACCGCGGTATCGCCCGTCGGGCAGCGCGCCGTCGAGTCGAGGAACCCCTGGGCGTCCGTCGCGGGCTCGGCCACCACCAACGGGCTTCCGGCCAGCGCCAACACCGCACCCGTCAGCGTCGCGGCAGCCAGCCCCCCGGCACGGAATCTGAAGTCGGACATCGTCACCACCACATCACACCGTGACCGGTTCGGCGAGCGCCCACACCGCACCGCCGGCAAATGATGTGGCCGTCACAGCGGCCGGGCCTGGATGAATTCTTGGAAAACTTCAGCTTGATTTATTTACCCGGGCAGGGAAATAGTGCACGTATTGCCTGGTCAGGCGGCCGATGGGGGTTTTTGCTCGGCTAGAGGCACCTCCGTCTTTCCGCTACTTTCAGACCGCCTAATTCCGCTCTGCCTCACTGAATCCGGGGTCCATCATGCAAATCGCTGTTCGGCACAACGCACTGCCTTCGTCTCTCGTTGCCGGAATGTGCTCGGTGTGCGTCGTCGCCTCGGTAGGAGCCGCGGCACCGTTGCCCGCGCCGCACTCCCTGCAGGCGGCACATTCCGCTGTGGCCACCGTGTCCCACGTGTCCACCTACGCGGAGAAGTACTACCTGACCGCCTTCCCGGCCGATCTGCTCCAGCTGATCTCGCTGCCGTTCACGGCATACCAGACGTTCCTGAACAACCTCATCGCCGGCCCGAATGAGTTCATCAAGGCCATCAACACGCTCAACGCCGCGATCTACAACCAGACCGTCGGGCCGTTCGTCGCGCAGTTGATCCAGGGCCCGAACGCGATCATCACCGGCCTGAACACCATCAACAAGGCGATCTACAACCAGACGCTCCTGCCGATCGTCAACACCCTGATCGCGGCGCCGAACGCCATCATCAAGGGCATCAACGCGATCAACGCCACCTTCTTCAACGGCACGACCGCGAAGATCCCGGTGCTCATCACCACCGCGATCAACACCGCGATCGCCGCGTTGCAGAACCTCAGCACGCTGCCGGCCACCATCATCAAGGGGATCAGCGCCTTGCCGGGTGCCCTCATCGCCGGACTGCAGGCGCTGCCGGGCGCCATCCTGTCCGGATTCCCGTTGGCCGCAACGCCGTTGGCCGCCACCACGTCGCTGAAGACGCTGGCCTCGACCACGACGCTGCCGACCACCCAGACGCTGTCGCTGACGGCCAAGCCCGCCGCCGCCGAGGCGGAGACGCCGAAGGCCACCGGTGCGACGTCGCCCGAATCCGGCACACCGGGCACGACGCCCACGGGCACCGACACCGGTAAGACGACGGAAACCGCCGGCGCCCCCACGGACAGCCAGACGGACGCCAAGGACACCAGCAAGACCGCCGGCAAGACCGACGAGAAGGCCGAGACCAAGGGCGCCGACACCAAGTCGACCGACACCAAGGGCACCGAGACCAAGACCACCGATGCCAAGGACTCGGGCGCCAAGGACACCGAGACCAAGGGCGCCGACAAGTCGACCGACGACAAGTCCGCGAAGGCCACCTCGGGCAAGTCCAAGAAGACCGACAAGTCCGCGAAGGGCGGCAAGCACAGCGCTCCCGAGGGCGCGAGCGGTTCGGTCTCCGTTCCCGCGGGTTCGACCGGCGGCAAGCACCGCGCCCCCGAGGGCGGCAGCGCGTCGCACGCGTCGAGCAGCAGCAGCAGCCACGACAGCTGACAACTAGCGCAACAACATTGAGGGCTGTGGCTTTTCGAAGCCACAGCCCTCAATGCGTTCCCGTAGGCGGGATCAGAATCAGTAGCCGGGTATCGCCGGAACGACCGGCGAGGACGCCAGCTGCAGCGGCGCCTGCGTCGCGGGAGCCAGCAGACCCGGTGTGGGCACCGTTACCGCCGGGGCGGTGAGGCCCGGCGCCGAAGCC
The DNA here is from genome assembly GCF_045310825.1 of Mycobacterium sp. SMC-21. Taxonomy (NCBI): domain Bacteria; kingdom Bacillati; phylum Actinomycetota; class Actinomycetes; order Mycobacteriales; family Mycobacteriaceae; genus Mycobacterium; species Mycobacterium sp. SMC-21. Next base: position 72,349 of record NZ_JBJIAO010000016.1, read on the forward strand.
ACCGGGGCGGTCGCCGCACCGAGCGCACCGGAGACCGGAGCCGTCGCGGCCCCCAGCGTGCCCGGCAGGGGTGCCGTAACAGCGCCCAGCGTGCCCGGCAGTGGTGCCGTCGCGGCCCCCAAGGTGCCCGGCAGCGGGGCCGTCGCCGCGCCCACGACGCTCGACACCGGGGTCGTCGCCGCGCCCAGCGTGCCCGGAACCGCAGCCGTCGCGCCCGACAGGTTCGGCAGGCCGACCGACGGCACAGAGGGCAGCCCCGGCGGCGTCACCGGCAGGCCGCCGTTCATCAGGGCCGGGATGTTGCCGTTGGCGAGCGCCGTCATGAATGCGGGGCACTGAGTCTGGATCGCGACCTGCGTGGCGAACCCGGCCAGCGGCGGGGCGATGCCGCCGTTGCCGCTCATCTGGGTTGCCGTGCTGGCCATCTGACTACCCGGCTGCACCAGCAGCGGGCAGATCGAGGCACCCACCTCGGCGATCGCGTTGCTGACGGGTCCGTTGTTGCCGATGCCGACATCATTGAGCGCGTCATGGACGACGTCGGCCTGCGCGCGCGGTCCCCACATGAGGGCGGCGGCCACGATGGCGCCGGCCACCACGACAGGTCGCAGCACCGCGGCGGACGTCGCGATGACATCCACCGAGCCGACCTGGGTCCTTCCGGTCTTCGGCCGGCCCGGGCGGGCGGCCACCGGTCGTCTGCGGTACGTCACTTCAGTAGTTGCGGTCATCAGCACGCTCCCTGTTCCTGAGTGCTCGGCGCCACACTGGGCACTGGTTTCACTTCGGTAACGGTGGGCTACAAAAGTCACAAAAACAACACGGACCGATAACCGTTCGAACCCTATGCGTTTCGCTACCTTGATCTCTGAGACCGGGCTGAAATTCTGTCTCCTTTTCTTACGGGAGCTTCAACTCAATAACACCAGTAGTCACATTCGCCCCATTTGCACCTTTTGACACAAATTGAATGTGGCGTCAATACCTGGCCGAAGATCGGCCGTTTCGAGCCCTGTCATCACCAACTCGACCCGCCGTCGGACGTCGAGAAAACCCCGCATCAATTGACGCCGGAGTAGGCCTTACTTTGTTCATAGGTAATGGTCAGACGCGTGTGACATACTGCACTTTGGTCAGAAAAGGGGAGGTGATCTCCGCGTGATGCCCCACGCGCGGCTGCTCGCCGCCTCCAGCCTCGTAACAGCGGGTTTGCTGGCGCTGGGCCCCGCAGCCGTCGTGGCATTGGCCGACACCGACAGCGGCAGCTCCAGCACAGGGACCTCGGGCGGCTCGACCACCGGCGGCACCACGGGCACCACAGGCACCACGACGGGCACGACCACCGGCGGCACCACCACCGGCTCGGACACCTCGTCGACGACCGGTGGCAGCACCACTACCGGCTCCACGACCACGGGATCGTCGACCACCACCGGCTCCACGACCGGCGGCAGCTCGTCACCGAACCTGCAAACCACCTTGGGCGGCATGGTCGGCCAGTTCACCCGCATCATCCAGCACCCGACCAGCGTCATCGGCGGTGCACCGCTGACGGGCCTCGTGCCGGGCGTCAAGCCCAAGCCCGGTCAGAACGCTCCGCTGCTCACCCCCGGCGGCTCGTCGACGTTCTCCGCGCCGGCGCCGGCAAACACCGGGGCACCGCAGCCGTCGGCGGCTCTGACTCCGGAACCGACGAAGAACAGCCAGGACACCGGCCCCGCGACCGAGTCCAAGCCCCCGCTGGCGCAGCTGCCGCTGGCCGCGGCCCAGGTTCCGTTGACCGCACTCGACCTCGTCAAGACCACCATCCCGACGGTCGTCGACGCGGTCCCGATTCCGGGTCTCGCGGCACTACCCGTCTTCGCCGACGCCCTGATCAACCCCATCGAGACCACCGTCCGCGAGTTGGCGACGGCCGCGTCCAACCTGCCGTTCCTGCAATACACGCCGGGCATGCCCGCCATCCAGTTGCCACCGGACAGCCGGTCCTTCCCGCAGAGCTCGTCCCAGCTGCCGAAAACCTTTGCCGCAAGCACTGATTCGTTGCCACGCGACATCTCGCCGGGCGCTCCGGGCACCACCGACAAGCCGGTCCCGCCGGTCCAGCCCCGGAGCGTCTTCGCCGCCGAGTCGCACCTCGTCGCGTCGAAGGACTTCCGGCCGGGTTATCCGGACTACCTGCGGGCCGCCGGCCTCAGTGAGGTGGCGGCGGTCGCCGTCCCGGGGTTCGCCGGCATCATCACGCTCACCGCCGCCGGAGGGTTGGTCGGCTACCGGCAGGCGCGCGCCACCTCGTCGGCACCCGCTCGCGCCCAGCGATTCGTCAACTAGGTCCTGGCCCAGGTCTCCGGACGCGGCGACTTTCGCGGGCGCCCACGGGATTTCCGCCGAGGACTCCCCCGATGCCCGCCGACCGGGAAGAATCGGTCGTGACCGGAATAACCCGGCTTCCTCAATCCGTTGGGAATCGACGTGACCGAACATGAACTGAGCCCCACCGACTGGGTGCGCAAGCAGACCGAACAGATTCTCGCGCAGGGCACCACCGATGGTGTGCAGATCCTCGATCGGCCGGTGGTCCTGTTCACCACCACCGGAGCCAAGTCCGGCAAGAAGCGTCTCGTGCCGTTGATGCGCGTCGAGCACAACGGCCGCTACGCCCTCGTGGCATCCAAGGGCGGCGCCCCCGAGCACCCGTCGTGGTACCACAACGTCAAGGCCCACCCGCAGATCACCGCGCAGGACGGCGACAAGGTCTACGAGCTGACGACACGTGAGCTCGAGGGTGAGGAACGGCAGGAATGGTGGGACCGGGCCGTCGAGGCCTACCCGCCCTACGCCGAGTACCAGACCAAGACCGACCGGCTGATCCCGGTCTTCATCGCCGAATAGCGTCCCGCTCCTCCACCGCAAGCAGCCGCCGCGCGGACTGCAACAAGATGCGGTGGAGTTCGTCGTCGGGGATGTCCTGCAAGTCGGGATCCATCGCACTGCCGTAGACGCCCGAGGTGACCAGCGACATGGTCACCCGGGTCTCGGTATCCGCGCTGTCCATGCCCAGCACCTTGCGCAGGCGCTGGTTGATGGCGCTGCACTCCTCGTGGGTTTTGACCAGGGTGTCGATGGCCGGGTCGCGATAGAAGACGGCCGTCACGCGCCGGTGCCGGACCGCGAGCTCGACGAAACCCGTGATCGCGGCTTCCTGCCGTGCCGCCGCGCTCTCCGCGGCCTCGATCGCCGTGGCCAGTTGATCGAGTTCGGCGAATACCGGCCGGATCACGGCAAGCACGATGTCGTCCTTCGAGTGGAACTGGTAGTACACGGAAGCCTTGCTGACCCCGAGGTGATCGGCGATCATCTGCAACGATGTGCCGTTCACGCCGTGGTCCGCAAACAACGCCAGGGCGGCTTCGATCACCCGTGCCCGCGCCGATCCGCGTGGCCCCACCGATTTGGCCAATCCTCGCTCCCTGTTCAACGCCGACCCGAACCGGTCGTCGTGTAGCGGCGGTCACCGCTGTTGCGGCGACGTCACCTGCGTCACACGGGAAACCCCGATGTGGGCACCGACCTGCATCAATTGATTCGCTTAACTTGTCTAAGTTTACCGTGGTGGATACGCTGAGTCTGCCGATCGGCAGATTGAAATGTGACACAGCTGGAGGTGCCGCACAAGCGGTGCGCAACGCCCCAGCTCACACGGTCCGCCAAGGCATGTCGAGCAACAAGGACGGGGAGGTCAGCGTGACCAAGGAGATCGCAGCGTGATCGGCAATGCGCTCAAGAAGGCGTGGATCCCGTTGCTCATCCTCGCCGTGGCCCTCGTCGCCGGCTTCACCGTGCAGCGCGTACGCACCTACTTCGGCCAGAACCCCGTCATCGTCACCCCACGCAACTTCGCCGACGATGCCAAACCGTTCAAACCCAAGGTCGTCACCTACGAGATCACCGGCACCGGCAGCTACGCCGACATCAACTACCTCGACCTGGACGCCAAGCCCCAGCGCATCGACCACGCGCCCCTGCCCTGGAAGCTCACCCTGTCCACCACCGCACCGGCAGCGTCGCCGAACATCGTCGCCCAGGGCGACGGTGACTCCATCACCTGCACCGTCCACGTCGACGACGAACTCAAAGACACCCGCACCTCCACGGGCGTGCACGCCCAGACCTTCTGCCTGGTGAAATCCGCATGAGCAACCACAGCCTCGATACCCCGACCGACTCGTTTCCCAAGGCCGGGCAGGCACCGCACCGGCCGCTGATCCCGCGGGTCATCCGCACGCTCGCCGTCCCGGTCATCCTGGCCTGGATCGGCATCGTCGTGGTGCTGAGCACGATCGTCCCGCCGCTCGACGAGGTCGGCAAGATGCGCTCGGTCTCCATGTCGCCGCACGACGCGCCGTCGATGATCGCCATGAAGCAGATCGGTTCCGACTTCAAGGAATTCGACTCCGACAGCTCGGCCATGGTGGTGCTCGAGGGCGAGCAGCCGCTGGACGCCGCCGCCCACGCGTACTACGACCAGATCGTCGCCAAGCTCCAGGCCGACACCGCGCACGTCGAGCACGTCCAGGATTTCTGGAGCGACCCGCTGACCGCGTCGGGCTCGCAGAGCGCCGACGGCAAGTCCGCCTACGTGCAGGTCTACCTGCGCGGTAATCAGGGCGAATCGCTCGCCAACGAGTCCGTCGAGACCGTCGACAAGATCCTCAAGAGCGTCCCCGCGCCGCCGGGCGTCAAGAGCTACGTCACCGGTGCGGCCGCCCAGGCGTCCGACATGAACGTCGCCGGTGACCGCAGCCTGAAGATCATGGAGGCCGTCTCGTTCGCGGTCATCATCATCATGCTGCTGCTGGTGTACCGGTCGATCATCACGGTGCTGATCGAGCTGTTCATCGTCATGGTGCTGGTGGGGGCGGCGCGCGGCCTGGTGGCCGTGCTCGGCTACTACAAGATCATCGGCCTCTCGACGTTCGCCACCAACCTGCTGCCGATGCTGGCCATCGCGGCGGCGACCGACTACGCCATCTTCCTGATCGGCCGGTATCAGGAAGCGCGCACCGCGGGCATGTCCAAAGAGGACGCCTACTACGACATGTATCACGGCACCGCGCACGTCATTCTCGGTTCGGGTCTGACGATCGCCGGCGCGACGTACTGCCTGCACTTCACTCGACTGCCGTACTTCCAGACGCTGGGCATCCCCCTGGCCATCGGCATGGTCACCGTGGTGTTCGCCGCGCTGTCACTCGGCCCGGCCCTCATCACCGTGGTCACCAAGTGGGGCAAGACGCTCGAACCCAAGCGCGCGATGCGGGTGCGGGGCTGGCGCAAGATCGGTGCGGCGATCACCCGCTGGCCGGGCCCGATCCTCGTCGCCACCATCGCGGTGGCGCTGGTCGGCCTGGTGGCGATCCCCGGCTACAAGACGAGCTACGACGACCGCCAGTACATGCCCGCGGACCTCACGTCCAACGAGGGTTATGCGGCCGCCACCCGGCACTTCTCCCCGGCCCGCATGAATCCCGACCTACTGCTGGTCCAGACCGACCACGACCTGCGCAACCCGGCGGACTTCCTCGTGATCAACAAGATCGCGAAAGCCATTGTGGCCGTTCCCGGTATCGCTCAGGTGCAGGCCATCACACGGCCCGAGGGCACGCCGATCGAGCACTCGACCATCCCGTTCCAGCTGGGCATGCAGAGCACCACGCAGGTCATGAACCAGAAGTACCAGCAGGACATGATGAACGATATGCAGAAGCAGATCGGTGACATCCAGGTGAGCATCGACACCATGACCAAGATGCAGGGCATCACGGTCCAGATGTCGACCGTCATGGACAGCATGGTCGGCAAGATGCACGGCATGTTGTACGACATCGAAGATCTGCGCAACCACATCTCCGATTTCGACGACTTCTTCCGGCCGATCCGCAACTACCTCTACTGGGAACCGCACTGCTACGACATCCCGGTCTGCTGGTCCATGCGGTCGGTGTTCGACACCCTCGACGGCATCGACACCATGACGGATGACTTCCAGTCCGTCATTCCGGACATGGACAAGATGTCCGCGCTGACGAAGCAGATGGTCACGGTCATGCCTCCGCAGATCGAGACCATGAAGAACATGAAGAAGTACATGCAGATGATGTACGCCACCCAGAAGGGGCAGCTGGATCAGCAGGCCGAGGGCCAGAAGAACTCCAGCGCCATGGGTGAGGCCTTCGACAAGTCGAAGAACGACGACTCGTTCTACCTGCCGCCGGAGGCCTTCGACAGCGCCGACTTCAAGCGCGGCATGAAGAACTTCATCTCGCCGGACGGCAAGTCGGTGCGGTTCATCGTGCAGCACGAGGGCAATCCGCTTACGCCCGAAGGCATCTCGCACATCGATGCCATCAAGCTGGCCGCCAAGGAGGCGATCAAGGGCACTCCCCTGGAGGGCTCGAAGATCTACCTGGCCGGTAGCGCGGCGACCTTCCGTGACATGGCCGAGGGTTCCGACTACGACCTGATGATCGCCGGAATCTCCGCTCTCGCACTGATTTTCGTCATCATGCTGCTCATCACCCGGGCGGTGGTGGCGGCGGCGGTGATCGTGGCGACGGTGGCGATCTCGCTCGGCGCGTCGCTGGGTATGTCGATCCTCATCTGGCAGTACCTCATCGGGCTACCGCTGCACTGGATGGTGATCCCGATGTCGGTGATCATCCTGTTGGCCGTCGGCGCGGACTACAACCTGCTGCTGGTCGCCCGTTTCAAGGAAGAGATTCAGGCCGGCCTCAACACCGGCATCATCCGCGCGATGGGCAGCACCGGCTCGGTGGTCACCAACGCCGGCCTGGTCTTCGCCTTCACCATGTCGTCGATGATCATCAGCGAGCTGCGCATCATCGGCCAGGTGGGCACCACGATCGGCCTGGGCCTGCTGTTCGACACCCTGGTCGTCCGGTCGTTCATGATGCCGTCGATCGCCGCCCTCATGGGCAAGTGGTTCTGGTGGCCGCAGATCGTGCGTCAGCGGCCGAAGCCGGTGCCGTGGCCGACCCCCGCCGAGAAGGTCGACGCGACCGTCTGACCCGTCGTACCGAAAAGCGCCGCGCTGAGATCGCCTCTCAGCGCGGCGTTTTTGTTCTGTAGAGAACTCCCCAATTGCGAGATACGTCGTTTCAGTCACGAGGCACCGACGGCCATCCCGACTGAAGCCAGGGACTTTCTCGGGCCGCCGGCGGTCCCTGGGTTCGATCGCGGCGTCAGATCGCCGTCACGATTGAACACACGCACTCATTCGCGAGGCCGGCCGGTACGAGAGCAGCGCCACGGACCCCTGGCACGCAAAATGCCCGCCTCCGCGCGACGAGGTTGTCGCTCGGAGACGGGCACAAGCGTGAGTAGGGGTTGGAATGGCGGGCCGGCCGGGCCCTGGCAGCACCGCGGCGCTGCCGGGCTACGGAATCAGGCGCCGAAGCCGCGGCCCGTGGACCACGCGAACACCGCGTAGGCCGCCGAACCCGACAGCTGGTGGATTTCGGCTTCCGTGCCACCGAGTTCGCGGATGCGGTCGGCGAAGGTCGACTCGATGATGCCCGAACACGTCGACAGCAGTTCCATCAACGATGCGTCCGCCGCCGGCTGTGCCGACTCGAACTGGTTCGGCAAATGCGCTACTGCTCCCACGACCACTCCTGACCTCAAACTGATATTTCCAGCTATCTAATTTTATCGGCTAAGTACCGGTCGTGACTAGGCCTTTTGCCGTGACACTGACCAGTGTACCTAATGCGTTGTGGCGTGCGTCACATCGACGCGACCGAGATTCAACTTTGATCGCATCGTTATCACCACTGGTCCCACGGCACACTCCAGTCGCCGTTCTGCCACAGCTCCAAAGGCTTGCCGCCGGTGTTCCGCACCTCGACCACGTCGCCGGGTACGGAGAAGTTGTAGAACCACTGCGCGTTGTCGTGGTTCAGGTTCAGACAACCGTGACTGGTGTTGGTGTTGCCCTGGGCCCACACCGTCGCGTCGAGCTGATGCAGGTACACACCATCGGTGCTGACGCGCACGGCGTACGGGATGGTCTCCTTGTACCCGAGGTGGTTGTTGATCGGCAGGCCGTACGTCGACGAATCCATGACCACCGGATTGCTCTTGTCGAGCACGGTGTAAACCCCCGGCTGGGTCCAGAAACTCAGCGTCTTGCCGTTGACGGTTTCGGTGCCGCCGCGCCCCATCGAGGTCGGCATGGTCTTCACCAGTGCGCCGCCGTCGTAGACGGTGACCTTCTTGGTCTTGTCATCGGCGATCGACACGTGGGACGCGCCGATGTTGAACGTCGGGCCCCCGGCCACCGACACCACGGTGCCCGGCGCCCAGTACTGCGGCGGGCGCCAGTGCGCGGTGGTGTTGTTCACCCAGTGCCACGACCCGGTCACCGGCGGGTTCGCGGTCACCACCAGATCCCGCGCGGCGGCGGCCTCATCGACCGGAGCGGCGAAGTGCGCGACGATCACCGTGCCGACGCCGTAGGTGGCGCCGTCCCGAATCGGTGCCCCGGAGGTCATCGCGAACGAGACCGGCGGTGGCCCGGGCGGGGGCGCATCGTCGTCTGCGGATGCCACCGCGGTGGGGACGAGAAGAATCGTGGTCATTGCCAATACAAACGCGCGTGCCGCCAACATGCGGTCACAGTACCGATGCTCCATTCGCCACCCCCTCTCCGGTGAATCCCTCGTTGTGCCAGCAACATTAGGGACGGGTACTGAGGGCGGCTTAGTCTGCGCCTAAGAATCGGCTGAGTGGCCGAGTAACGCCCGCCACACCGCCACGAGCGCCCGCTCCGCCGTCACAATCCGTTGCCGTCCAAGGCGAACCGCGGGCGTTCACCTAGCATCGTCATCGATGGAGCACAGGCCCGACGACTCCCCTGCGGTCCCGGTCAAGACCGCCGATCTGGTGCTGTCGGGTGGCGGCGTCAAGGCAATCGGCTTGGTCGGCGCTGTCGTCGCTCTGGGCGACGCGGGCTACCGCGTCGGCCGGGTGTCCGGGACGTCGGCCGGCTCCCTCGTGGGCGCGGTCATCGCCGCCGCGAACCGTCGTCAGCCGGCCGGGTGCCAACTCACCGGCGCCCAACTCCGGGAACTGGCGATGTCTCTGCCCTATCGCAAATTCCTGGATCCCGTTGGCACCAGCCGAATCCCGGTGCTCGGCAAGTACTGGACGGCGTTCCGTGGCCAGGGGATGTACCGCGGCGACGCCATTCACGACTGGGTCGACGGCGAGCTGCGCAATCTGGGCGTGCGGACCTTCGGCGATCTGGCGCTCGACGACCGCGAGCTGCCGCCGGAGCAGCGCTACCGCCTGGTCGTCACGGTCGCCGACATCACCCGCGGCACGCTGGTCCGGCTACCGTGGGACTACCGCCGGATGTACGGCCTCGACCCCGACGAACAGTCCGTCGCCGACGCTGTCAGCGCGTCCATGGCCATCCCGTTCTTCTTCCGGCCGGTGACGATCACGAGCGCCGCGGGGACGACCTCGACGCTGATCGACGGCGGGCTGCTGTCGAACTTCCCCATGTACTCGCTGGATCGCACCGACGGCAAGGTCCCGCGCTGGCCCAGCTTCGGCATCACTGTGACGGCACAGCGACCGGCCCAGGGTGACGGCGACCCGAGCCCGGGTCTGGCACCGGTGATCGATCTGCCCGGAGCCCCGCATCTCCTGGAGAACCTCATCAACACCGCACTGCTCGGTCACGACCAGACTTATCTCCGGCAGCCATCCGTCGCGGCGCGCACGATAGTGGTCGACGCCGCCGGCATCGGATACCTGAATTTCGACATTTCCCAGGCCGACCGGAAGCGGCTATATGACAACGGCTACTCCGCCGCAAACGAATTCCTGAATACCTGGGACTGGCCCGCTTACCTACATCGATTTCGCGCCGGTTCGGCGTGAATTCACTGCCATCTCAATAGCGAGGGCGCGGCACTCCGTCGGCGCCGATGTTCAAACCGGGGCACAGATGCACCATCGCCATATCCATCACGAAAGTCGCGGAGGCCTTGTTCACCTTCAGGGACTTGGAGATGTCGTTGACGGCGTCGCCGGTCGGCTGACCGGCGTACACGAACATATTGCAGGTCAGGCGCCCAGTCTTGAGCAGATCGGCATCGCTGCTCTGCATGCGGCCGTGCAGCTCGGTGAGATAGGCGAGCTCCGCTGCGTTGGCAGCGGCATTCGTCGGCACGCAGTCGAGCGGGTTGCCCCGTTCGGCGCAGGCCGCCATCTGGCCCGTTCCGACGTCAGCCGATGCGGGGGCAGAAAGGCCTGACGCAGCCACCGCCAGAGCCGCCAACAACTGACCGGTGATCACGCGCGCAGTCATCGCAACGACACCTCCCGCCGCCATATAAGACGCTTCCGTCAATTAATGCCGGGCACCGCCCCCGCAGTGTCCGTAACGGAATAATAAAGATTGTTCGGGCATTGCGATAACCGAACGGGAAATGAAGCTTTAACGACCTATAGCCGTAATACCGGCGAAACGGTCAGACGGCGCTTCCGGCCACTTTTTGTTCGGCGACCTGCGGCACCATTCCGGCGGCGACCAGACCGAGCTCTCCCGACGGGTCCAGCGCATCGGGCCACGGCCCGGCGAGGGCGTCGAACTCCACCTGATGACGGCCCACCGCCCGCTCCACCGCGCGCAGCGACACGCTGCAGTCACGGGCCCTGCGGCCACACGCGCACTGCTGACCGGGATGCTCGGCGCAGCCGGCCACATAACGGTCGACCGCGGCACGAAGCGTCGGATGCACGGGACGGGCCAAAGCGATGCTGCGCACCTGGCCGCGGCGCCCGATCCAGCTGGCCACCACGTCTTCACCCATGTCGTCGAGAGCCTGGACGTACGCCTCCAACTCGGCGCGCGGCGAGGGGTCGCCGGCGGCGGCCGGGCCGACGATCTCGATCACGGCGTGGCCCTGCCAGTCGACCGGCCGGAACCGCAACGTCCGCCGGCCGGAACGCACGATCTGACCGCCCGCGCTCACCATCGCGCCGTCCGGTTGGGCCGTGTCGAACAACCACCGCATTCCGATGAGCAATTCGGGGAGATGCCGGGTGACGACGCGCTCCGGTCGCTTCGAACCGAGCCCCTGACGCACCTCGGCCCGACTATGTCGCCGCGAGCCGCGCAGCCCGCTCGAATCGATCGTCATAGCAGCCTCCCAGCAAATTCCTCTTGTCCGCCGAAGAACGACGTCCGTTCCCATTAGAGCATGGCCACAGGCGGCCCGACGATACGTCAAACGACTGACATTGCGCGGTTCTCGCTAACCCAATGCGCCAAACCACGGGTAACGACTGGACCACCTGCCCCAGGGGAAACGTGTGTTACATATCGGCATTTAACTGCCATTTTTGGGATACCCGCCCGCGAAAGCACCTGGCCACCGAAAGTTTGGCGGGCCACGGCACACGCGCGCCCAGCTAATAGTCCAATAAGGTACATACCTAGGGTATGTTTACCCTTCCCCATCGGCACGCAGCTTCCCCGCCATCGATATTTACGTTGTCGGCAAACCATCCCGGGAATTCGGTCGGTAACGGCATCCTGGCGCGTCACACACCAGCCGCCCCGGGTGCGTTCGCGTGTTAGCAGAGCCATTCCGCGAGGCAGATGCAAGACTCACGACGTGTACCCGAACCGCTCGCGCCGTAATTTCCTGGCACTGGCCGTCGGTGCGGCCGGTGCCGCGATGGTCGCCGCATGCTCCAAGCCGCCGGCCTCGGGCACCGTCGCCGGCGACGGGTCGGTGACGATCAATCACGCGTTCGGATCCACCCGCATTCCGGCGCCGCCGAAGAGTGTCGTGTGCGCGGGCCTCACCGGGCAGGACGACCTGCTGGCCGTCGGCGTCGTCCCGATCGCGGTGACCGAGTGGTTCGGGAATCAGCCATTCGCCGTGTGGCCGTGGGCGCAGCCCGCGCTCGGCCCGGCCCAGCCGGTCGTCCTGAACCTCAACGACGGCATCCAGGTGGACAAGATCTCCGCGCTGAAGCCCGACCTCATCATCGCCACCAACGCGGGACTGGACGCCGACACCTACAAGAAGCTCTCGGCGGTCGCCCCGACGATCGCCCAGTCCGGCCAGGACGCCTTCTTCGAGCCCTGGAAAGAACAGGCCACCGTCATCGGGCAGGCCGTCTTCAAGGCCGACGACATGAAGCGACTCATCGACGGCGTCGATGCGAAGTTCGCCGGCGCAGGGCAGGCCAACCCGCGGCTCGGTGGCCGAAAGATGTTGATCGTCAACGGTCTTCCGACTGCGGACGGCGTCGAGATCACACCGGCGGGCTGGCGCACCGACTTCCTCACCGAGATGGGCATCGCCCTGCCGGGCGGACTCGACTCGTTCACCAAGGGGCAACACGCCTTCGTGCCCCGCGACCAGATCGCCACGGCGTTCCGCGACGCCGACGTGCTGATCTGGACGCTCGACGCCGACGAACAGCGGCCCGCGGTGCTGGCCGACCCGACCATCGCACAACTGAGCCAGGCCAAGTCCAACCGGATCGTCTTCCCCAACAAGGATTTGTCCGCGGCCATCACATTCGCCTCGGTGCTGTCCTACCCCGCCGTGGCCGATCAGCTGCCACCCCTGCTGACCGCCGCGCTGGCCTGAGGTTGCACTCGCAGCTCTGCCTGCCAAGATGTTCGACGTGACCGTCGCCGAGCGCCCCGACCAGCACGCCCGCTTCGCGCAGGTCGGATCGGCCTACTATCCGATCCTGATCGCGGTGTTCACGGCCCTGGTGATCATTTCGAACGTCACCGCCACCAAGGGCGTGGCCTTCGGGCCGATCATCACCGACGGCGGCTTCATCGTCTTTCCGCTCACCTACATCATCGGTGACGTGCTGTCCGAGGTGTACGGCTTCAAGGCCGCGCGGCGGGCGATCTATCTCGGCTTCGCCATGAATATCCTTGCCGCCCTGACCTTCTGGGCGACGATCTACCTGCCGGCCGCGGACTTCTACCCGAACCAGGCGCACTTCGAGAACGTCGTGCACTCCTACACGCAGCTGATCATCGCCGGGCTCGCCGGCTTCATCGTCGGGCAGACGATCAATGCGTGGGTCGTGGTGGCCATCAAGGAACGCACCAAGGAGAAGCACCTGTGGGCTCGCCTGGTCGGCTCGACGTTCGCCGGGCAGCTCGGTGACACGCTGGTGTTCTGCGCCATCGCCGCCAACGCCATCGGCATCAGCACCCTCCACGACTTCGTCGTCTACACCGGCCAGGGCTGGCTGTACAAGACCGCCGTCGAGGTGATCTTCCTGCCGGTGACGTACCGGGTGATCAGCTACATCAAGCGGCACGAACCAACGTACGAATTTGCTGTCTGAGCGGTTGTTAAGGCTCTTCTGGCGAGTGCGTAAGGACGCGTTAATTACCGGCTACTCGCGGGTAGGTTGGAGTGATGACCGTCACAGTGGACAAAGTTGACATGACGATGCTCGGCACCGTCCGCGACTATGGCGACCAGGCGCTGCTCCTGGAATTCAACAGCACCGCCGAGGTCCTGGCGTGGACCGACACGCTGCGCACGGCGGGTTTGCCCGGCGTGCTCGACATCGTGCCGGCGTCGCGGACCATCCTGATCAAGCTCGCCGCACCGCGATATCAGATTCCCACCGCACAGCGGCTGTCCAAGCTCCGCCTCGGCGAAATCGACAACACCGAGGCCAGCGCCCCGCAGCAGGCCGACGTGACCATCGACGTCGTGTACGACGGCACCGATCTCGACGAGGTCGCCAAGCTGACCGGGCTGACCTCCGACGAGGTGATCGCCGCCCATACCGGGTCGCTGTGGCGCGTCGCATTCGGCGGTTTCACGCCGGGCTTCGCCTATCTGGTCGGTGGCGACGAGCGACTCCAGGTGCCGCGCCGCAGCGAGCCGCGCACGCGCGTGCCGGCGGGCTCGGTGGCCCTCGCCGGTGAGTTCGGCGGCGTCTACCCGCGCGAGACCCCGGGCGGCTGGCAGTTGATCGGCCGTACCGACGCCACGTTGTGGGACCTCGAACGGGAGCAGCCGGCGTTGCTGATTCCGGGCATGCACGTGCAGTTCCGGGCAATCGGTTAGGAGCGCGACCATGACCGCAACACTCGAAATCCTCAAGACCGGCCCGCTCGCGCTCGTCGAGGACCTGGGCCGGCCCGGCCTGGCCCACATGGGCGTCAGCCGCTCGGGCGCGGCCGATCGCCGCTCACACACGCTGGCCAACCGGCTGGTGGCCAACCCCAACGACCGCGCCACCATCGAGGTGACGTTCGGTGGCTTTTCTGCCCGGGTCCATGGCGGCGGGAAAGAGGGCGTGGCGGTGGCCGTCACCGGCGCCGACGCCGATCCCTCCGCGAACGGAATCCCGTTCGGCACCAACAGCATCCACTACGCGCACGACGGCGAGGTGATCTCCCTGGGTGCGCCCCACACCGGTCTGCGCAGTTACGTCGCGGTCCGCGGCGGCTTCGTCGTCGACCCGGTGCTCGGCTCCCGCAGCTACGACGTGATGTCCGCGATCGGCCCGCGGCCGCTGCAGGTCGGCGACATGCTGACCATCGGTGCGCACACCGCGGAGTTCCCGGAGCTGGATCAGGCGCCCGTGGCGGCCATCGCCGAGGACCTGCTGGAGCTGCTGGTGGTGCCCGGCCCGCGTGATGACTGGTTCGTCGACCCCGACGCCCTGGTGCACACGGAGTGGATCGTCACCGATCGCAGCGACCGCGTCGGCATGCGGCTGAACGGCCGGCCCCTGCAGCACCGCTGGCCGGACCGCCAGCTGCCCAGCGAGGGCGCGACACGGGGCGCAATTCAGGTGCCGCCCAACGGTTTACCGGTGATCCTCGGCCCCGACCATCCGGTCACCGGCGGGTACCCGGTGATCGGTGTCGTCGCCGACCACGACATCGACAAAGTGGGGCAGATCCGGCCCGGTCAGCACGTGCGCATGCACTGGTCCAGGCCGCGTCATCCGTTTGGCGCCTGAACCCGCACAGGCACCAGCGCAGGCTGCGCAATCCTGGTAGAACGAGGGGGTGCACCCCACGGATCTCTCCCGCGTCCACAACGTTCACACGGCGCGACTGGTCCACACCGCTGATCTGGATGCCGAGACCCGGGAGGGCGCCCGGCAGATGGTCATCGACGCCTACGACGGCGATTTCTCGGATGCCGACTGGGAGCACTCACTGGGCGGCATGCATGCGCTGGTCTGCCGCCACGGCGCGATCATCGCGCACGGTGCGGTCGTCCAACGCCGGCTGATGTACCGCAACACCGCGCTGCGGTGCGGCTACGTCGAAGCCGTTGCGGTCCGCGAGGACTGGCGGGGCCAGGGCCTGGCCACGGCGGTGCTCGACGCCGTCGAGCAGGTGATCCGCGGCGCCTACGAGATCGGGGCGCTCAGTTCCTCGGATGCGGGACGGCCGATCTACACCGCACGCGGCTGGCTGCCGTGGCGGGGCACGACGTCCGTGCTGGCGCCCGCCGGCGTCAATCGCACGCCCGAAGACGACCATTCGCTGTTCGTGCTGCCGGTCTCGGTTGAGGTCGACACCACCGCCGACATCACGTGTGACTGGCGCGAAGGCGACGTCTGGTGAGGTCTTGTGAGGTTTCTGCCCACAAAAGCCCAGTTCAGCACCGCGTGTGACATAAACGTCACCGTTTCCGGGGCGGCGACACCGCTGAGCAATGGCCGGGTAACCAGCCGGAAACACGTTGTCCCTTCACTGAACGCATGAGTGATCCCGAACGGGCCCCGCTCACCGGATTTCGGGTGGCGGTGACCTCCGCACGACGTGCCGATGAGCTGTGCACCCTGCTGCGCCGCCGCGGCGCGACGGTGATCGCCGCCCCCGCCATCTCGATGGTCCCGCTGCCCGACGACGACGAGCTCCGCACCAACACCCAGGCGCTGCTCGAAGTGCCGCCCGACGTCCTGATCGCCACGACCGGCATCGGCTTCCGCGGCTGGATGTCCGCCGCCGACGACTGGGGCGTGTCAGGCGAACTGACCGATGCCCTCAGCCGCGCCCGGATCGTCTCCCGCGGCCCCAAGGCCACCGGTGCGCTGCGGGCGGCAGGCCTGCCCGAGGAGTGGTCACCCGATTCCGAGTCGTCCCGCGAGGTGCTGGGCTACCTGCTGCAGGGCGGTATCGCCGGCATGCGGATCGCCGTGCAGCTGCACGGCGCCACCGATGAGTGGGACCCGTTCCCCGAGTTCCTCGATGAGCTACGCCGCGCCGGCGCCGACGTCGTCCCGATCCGGGTGTACCGGTGGCAGCCGGTGCCGTCCGGCGGTGCATTCGACTCGCTGGTCAGCGATATCGCCGAGCGCCGGCTCGACGCCGTCAGCTTCACCTCGGCGCCCGCGGTGGCGGCGACCCTGATGCGCGCGACCGAGCTCGGCATCAATGATCAAGTGCTGGACGCGTTTCGGGGCCCGGTGCACGCCATGTGCGTCGGGCCGGTGACGGCGCGGCCGCTGGCCCGGCTCGGGGTGCCGACGTCCGCCCCCGAGCGCATGCGCCTGGGTGCGCTCGCGCGCCACATCGCCGATGAGCTCCCCGTGCTGCAGACCCGAAAGCTGCGGGCCGCCGGACACGATCTCGAGATCCGTGGTACCTGCGTCGTGGTCGACGGGGTGGTCAAGGACCTCTCGCCGGCCGGGATGTCCATCGTGCGGGCGCTGGCGCTGCGGCCCGGTGCGGTGGTGTCACGGCAGGAACTGCTGGCCGCGTTGCCGGGCAGCGGGTCGGACACCCATGCCGTCGAGACCGCGGTGCTGCGGCTACGAACCACGTTGGGCGACAAGGAGATCGTCGCGACCGTGGTGAAGCGTGGCTACCGGCTGGCGGTCGATGACTACTCGGTAGGTGCACGATGAACCCCGTCCTGGTCGCCCACGGCACCCGCAAGGGCTCGGGTGTCGCGATGATCGGCGAGCTGGCCGAGCAGGTCAGCGGACTGCTGGACCGTCGCGTGCACACCGCGTTCGTCGACGTCCTCGGGCCCACACCGGCCGAGGTGCTGTCGACGCTGCCGCCCGGACCCGCCGTCGTCGTCCCGGCCTTCTTGTCGTCGGGCTACCACGTCCACAAGGACATCCCCGCCGGCATCGCCGAAAGCGGCCACCGGGACGTCACGGTGACGCCGGCCCTCGGGCCCTCGACCGCAATGGTCCGGGTGCTCGCTGACCGACTGATCGAATCGGGCTGGCGCCCATCGGATTCCGTGGTGCTGGCGGCTGCCGGAACCTCGGACCCGCGTGCAGCCGGTGACCTGCGCCGGACGTGCGCCATGCTGTCGGCGACGCTGGGCAGCCGCGTCGAGCTCGCATTCGCGATCAGTGGCACGCACTGGGTGGGCGACGTGGTGGCCCGGCTGCGGAAGCACGGCGCCGAACGCGTCGCCGTCGCGTCGTACCTCTTGGCCGACGGCCTCTTCCAGGACCGGCTGTACACGTGCGGAGCCGACGTGGTGACCGACCCGTTGGGCCGGCACCCGGGCGTCGCCAAGCTGGTGGCACACCGGTTCCGGACGGCCCGGTTGTCGCTGGCCGCCTAGGTTTTCGGCGGAAACGCAAGGGGTACCGCGCATTTGTGGGGGATATCGCGGCCCATACTGGAGACATGGCCAAGCGGACGGGCAATGACGTAGCGCTGGACACCTACCGGTTTCTCCGTGGCGGCATGGTGGTCATGGCCGTGCTGTTGGGTGCCGCGCTGGCCGTCGAGCGCGCGCACGCCACGTGCTGGCAGACGTCGATCAGCGCCTACTACTTCACCACCGCGCATGCCGTGTTCGTGGGCGTGCTGTTCGCCATCGGCGCCATGCTGATCGTTTACCAGGGCGCCAGCGACACCGAGAACACGCTGCTCAACCTGGCCGGGGTGTTGGCCTTCGTGATCGCCGTCGTCCCCACCACGCGGCCGGTACTGCAGTGCGGCACAGCTGATCCCGTGGCAGTGCAGACGGGGTCGGCCGTACTGTTCAACGCCTGGACGGTCACGGTGGTGCTCGCCGGTTCACGCGCCGCGTCGTGGTTGTTGTTCCGGCCCAAGCGGCCCGGCACCGTGCTGGGTGCCGCCGCGAGGTGGCTGCAGCGCGCGGTGCTCGGGACCGGCGTCGTGGTGCTGATCGTGGCCCCGGACTGGTTCCGGATCAACGCCCACGGCATCGCCGCGGCCGTCATGTTCGGCGCCATCGTGCTGACGGTGTTCAGCTCGGCTTTCGGCACCGCGCCGGCGTGTGGAAGTCGTTACCGTGGCGCGTACCAGACGATCTCACTGTTGATGGCCGCCAGCTTGCTGACCGCGGTGGTGCTGCACCTGAGTCTCGACGGCTTCAATCACGCCGTGCTGATCGCCGAGATCGCGCTGATCATCGAGTTCACGGCGTACTGGGTGTTGCAGACCATCGAGGACAACAGCTGCTCGCGCTGATGCCCAGCGGCAATCAGGCTGCCACGTCGACGCCCAGCGGGCCGATCTCGACCAGACCGGCCCACACCCGGATCGGGTAGACGGGCAGGCGCACCGAGGGATCATCAAGGCAGACACCGTCATCCAGGGCGAAGGCCTGCTTCTTGATGGGGCTCTGCACGCAGACCCGGCCGGCGCGGTCACCGACGAGCCCACGGGACATCACGGCCGCACCGGAGAACGGGTCGATGTTGCCGACGGCGTACAGCGATCCGTCGTGCAGGCGGAACAGCGCGGCCTGCGAGCCGTCGGGCAGCAGCACACCGGCACCGCGGCCGGGCACCAGCCGGTGATACGAGCAGACCGCGGTCCACTCCGAACGGTCCTGGTACTGAGCAACTTCGGAAAGGTCGTTGAGCGTCATCGTGGCCTCCTGATCAACTCTTGGCGGGCGGGACGGTGGGCATGCCGATCGGCACCTTGCGGCCGTTGCGTTCGGTGAACGCGATGGTCGGGTCGGCGACGTCAGGCGCGTTGACGAACGAGACGAACTGGGTCAGCTTGGCCTTGTCCTCCAGCACGCCCTTCCACTCGCAGGAGTAGCCGTCGACGTGCCGTTCCATGGCGGCTTCGAATTCGCTTGCCAGGCCGAGAGAGTCGTTGCACACGACGTCACGGACGTGGTCGAGACCCATCTGGTCGACCCACGGCGCCGTGCGCTGCAGCCGGTCCGCGGTGCGGATGTAGAACATCAGGAACCGATCGATGTAGCGGACCAGGGTCTCATCGTCGAGGTCACCGGCCAGCAGCTGCGCGTGGGCGGGTGTCATGCCGCCGTTGCCGCCGACGTACAGGTTCCAGCCGGTCTCGGTGGCGATGACGCCGACGTCCTTGCCGCGGGCCTCGGCGCACTCCCGGGCGCAGCCGGAGACACCCATCTTGATCTTGTGCGGTGACCGCAGTCCGCGGTAGCGCAGCTCCAGATCGATGGCCATCTGCACCGAATCCTGTTGTCCGTAGCGGCACCAGTCGCTGCCGACGCAGCTCTTGACGGTGCGCAGCGACTTGCCGTACGCCTGCCCGGACTCCATGCCGCCGTCGACGAGGCGCCGCCAGATCTCCGGCAGCTGGTCCACCCGCGCACCGAACATGTCGATCCGCTGGCCACCGGTGATCTTGGTGTAAAGCCCGAAGTCCCTGGCGATCTCACCGATCAGGATCAACTGCTCCGGCGTGATGTCACCACCCGGGACGCGCGGCACCACCGAGTAGCTGCCGTTCTTCTGGATGTTGGCCAGGAAGTGGTCGTTGGAGTCCTGCAGGGCGGCCTGTTCGCCGTCGAGGATGTGACCGCTGCTGGTCGACGCCAGGATCGAGGCGATGGCGGGTTTGCAGATGTCGCAACCCTTTCCGGTGCCGAACTTCTCGATCAGCCCGGAGAACTTCCGGATCTCGGTGGCCGAGATGATCTCGAAGAGCTCGGCCCGCGACTGCGGGAAGTGCTCGCACAGCGCCTTGGACTGCTCGACGCCCTGGGCTTCCAGCAGTTGCTTGAGCAGCGGAACGCAGGAGCCGCAGGAGGTACCGGCCTTGGTGCAGGCCTTCAGGCCGGCGACGTCGCTGCAGCCGCCTTCGATCGCACCGCACAGGTCGCCCTTGGTGACGTTGTTGCACGAGCAGATCTGCGCGGCGTCCGGCAGGGCACCCACACCGAGAGCGCTTGCGCCGTCGCCGGATCCGGCGGGGGCGATGAGCGCCAGCGGGTCACCGGGCAGTGCCTCGCCGACCATCGGGCGCAGCACGCCGTACGCCGACGCATCGCCGACCAGGATGCCACCCAGCAGGGTCTTGGCATCGTCGGACAGCACCAGCTTGGCGTAGGTCTGCTTCACCGGGTCGTTGACCACGACCTGCAGGCAGTCAGGTGTGACGCCCTGCGCGTCACCGAAACTCGCGACGTCGACGCCGAGCAGCTTCAGCTTGGTCGACATGTCGGCCTCGGGGAACTCGGCGGCACCCCCGAGCAGGCGGTCGGCGACCACCTCGGCCGTGGTGTAACCGGGACCGACCAGGCCGTAGCACCGGCCCTCGACCGCGGCCACCTCACCGACGGCGTAGATGTCCGGATCGCTTGTCACGCACGACAAGTCCGTCAGGACGCCGCCGCGCTCGGCCATGTCCAGACCGGCGTCGCGGGCCAGTTCGTCTCGCGGACGTACACCGGCGGCGAAGATGACCAGGCCGGCGTCGATCAGGGTGCCGTCGCTGAGCAGCACGCGCACGCCCTCGTCGAGCGGCTCGATGGCGTCGGTGCCGACATCCAGGTGCACCGAGATGCCCAGCTTGCCGATCATGCGGGCCAGCAGCGCACCGCCGGCGTCGTCGAGCTGCTGGTTCATCGGACGGGGCGCCCGCTCGACGATGTGGGCCTGCATGCCGAACTGGCGCAACGCATTCGCCGCTTCCAGACCGAGCAGACCACCACCGATGACCACGCCGGTGTTGTTGCCGTGTTCGGCCGACCGCTGCATGGCGGCGCGGATGCCGTCCAGGTCGTCCAGGGTGCGGTAGACGAAGCAGCCGTCGAGCTGGTGGCCGGGCACCGGCGGCACGAAAGCGTAAGAGCCCGTGGCGAGGACCAACTTGTCGTACGAGATGCCGCGGCCCGACTCGGTCACCACCGTCTTGGTGGCGCGGTCGATACCGCCGACCTTGTCGGCCAGCACGAGGTCGACCAGGCCGTCGCCGTCATACCCGTTGCCCGGCAACGCCAGCTTCGACCGGTCCCAGTGCTCGGTGTAACCCGTCAGCCCGACGCGGTCGTACGCCGCGTCCGCTTCTTCGGACAGCACGGTGATGCGCCATTGGCCCGCGGTATCCCGCGAGCGCAGCGCCTCGACCAGGCGATGCCCGACCATTCCGTGGCCGACGACCACAAGGTTCTTCGCGTCCATGCCCCAAAAGGTAGGAAGCCGATATTGCGGATTGTGTTGCCGCGTGTGAATCGACCGTCACGCTCTTCTCACAGGCCTCGGCAAACGCCGGTGAAGTGAGTGGCCCCGGTCACAGACCTGGGCTTCCGAGCTACCCGACGCCGGCAGGCGGGGCGGTGGTCGGGGTGGTGTACGGGTTGTAGATCGTGGTCGTGGTGGTCGTCGTCCCGTAACCGGAGGTGCTCGACGGCGTGTAGGTGCTGGTGGACGTCGTCGTGTCATCCGTCGTCGACGTCTCCGACGTGCTTTCCGTCGTCGTCGTCGTCGTTGTGGTCGTGGTGGTGGTCGTCGTCGTGGTGGTCCGGGTCGTCGTCCGCTTGGTGGTGGTCGGATACGTCGTCAAAACCGTAGAGTCACCGACGGGACCGGACGGCTGCTCGGACTCCTCGGAAGTCTGGATCACCTGGTAGATCAGGATGATCAGCAGGATCGCGGCGGCAACGCCTGCGGCCCACCACAACCCGTAGTTCTCCTCGGCGCCGTCGGGCTCGCTCACTGCCACCGCGCCAGAATATCGGCGGCCACCGTACCCAGAGCGCGCTGCAGGAACGGCCCGAAGCTGATGCGGCCGACGCCCAGCGGGCCGAAGGACGCGGGATCGTCGGACTCCGGGATCGCGATGGCGTTGATGGGCAACGGCAGGTCGGCGGCCAGGCGGCGATAGGTGTCGTCATCGTGGCGGCCCACCGGGTACAGGGAATCCGCGCCGGCCGCCGCGCACAGCTTCAACCGCTGCACGGCGCGCTCGTACCGGTCGGCCTCGTCACCGATCTGGCGCAGGAACAGGTCGGTGCGCGCGTTGATCACGACGTGCACCCCGGAAGCGTCTGCCGCCCTGCGCAATTCACCGACCAGGTCGGCGTGCTCCTGCGCGTCGCGGATGCGGCCGCCGTCCTTGTGCACGGTGTCCTCGATGTTCAGACCCACCGCGCCCGCGGCGAGCAGCCCGGAGATGAGGCGGCTCGGGGCCTCGCCGTAACCGGATTCGATGTCGACCGACACCGGCACGTCGACGGCCGCGGTGATCTGGCTGACGCGCGTGGTGAGGTCGTCGAACGACATGCCTTCGCCGTCGGGCTTGCCCACCGAGTCGGCGACGGGGTGGCTACCGACCGTCAGCGCGACGAACCCGGCCGACACCGCGAGCTTCGCCGACCAGGCGTCCCACACAGTCGGGAGGACGACCGGATTTCCCGGCTGGTGCAGGGCCAATAGTGCTTCGGCGCGCTGCGCCAGAACCGCGTCGGACATGGTCATACCGTACCGACAGCCACTGCCACGACATGCCGACACCGTCGCGACAAACGTGACCTGTCTCACTTTCATCTCCGGATCTGACTAGCATCCGGTGTCGTACTGTGATTTATGACACCCTTCAGCCCAAGGAGGTCGCCCGATGTCCACCACCACTGAGCTCACCGAACTGCACGAGTTGATCGGCAGTTTGCGCCGGTCCGTCAGCTCGCTGGCCGCCAAATACGGGGACTCCCCCGCCACCCGCCGCATCGCGAATGACGCCGAGCGCCTGGCCGTCGACATCGAGCGGCTGGACATCGACATCGAAGAGCTGGAATTCAGCCGCGGCATCAAGACCCAGCACGCCAAGGAAAAGATCGTGATCCCCGACCACGACTACTCCAGCGAATTCTGGAACGACCACGACGGTGGCGTCGGCGGCTGACCGACTCGGGCACGACGGCCGTCGTGCCCATCACCGCCGTCCTACAACTTCATAGGTAGGCCCTGCCCCCAACCGAAATCGAGGATGCTTTCGTGAGCGCACCCGCCGCCAACCGCCCCGGGACCGGCGTCTTCTCCCCCACGCGTGCGCAGATACCGCAGCGCACCCTGCGGACCGACAACTGGCTCAAATCCCCGATTCTCATCGACCTGGGTTTCGCCGCGTTCGTCATCTACGCGACGGTGCGCGCCTTCCAGCGGGACCACTTCTACGTCGCGGACTACCACTACCTGACGCCGTTCTACTCACCGTGTCTGAGCGTCAAGTGTGGTGCGGCCAGCGAGTTCTGGCCCCAGATTCTGCCGGCCGACGGACCGCTGTCGCTGATTCCCTTCGCGGCGCTGTCCCTGCCGTTCCTGCTGCTGTTCCGGCTGACCTGCTACTACTACCGCGGCGCCTACTACCGCACGGTGTGGCAGTCCCCGACCGCGTGCGCCGTCGCCGAACCGCATGCCAAGTACACCGGTGAGACGCGGTTCCCGCTGATCATCCAGAACACCCACCGGTACTTCTTCTACATCGCGGTCATCATCTCGGTGATCAACACCTACGACGCCATCGTCGCGTTCCACTCACCCAGCGGTTTCGGCTTCGGGCTCGGCAACATCATCCTGCTGGGCAACGTCATCATGCTGTGGGTCTACACGGTGTCCTGCCACTCCTGCCGGCACGTCACCGGCGGCCGGCTCAAGCACTTCTCGAAACACCCTGTGCGCTACTGGATCTGGACGCAGGTCAGCAAGCTCAACACCCGCCACAAGCTGTACGCGTGGATCACCCTCGGCACCCTGATGTTCACCGACTTCTACGTCATGGCGGTGTCCGCCGGGTGGTTCAGCGACCTGCGATTCGTCGGCTGAGTCAAACGTCTTGATTTTCAACGCTATTCACAACAATTTGGAGTTATTTCATGGCTGAACTCGAACGGCACGAGTACGACGTCGTCGTAATCGGAGCCGGCGGGGCGGGGTTGCGTGCGGTCATCGAGGCCCGGGAGCAGGGCCTGCGCGTGGCGGTGGTGTGTAAGTCGCTGTTCGGCAAGGCCCACACCGTCATGGCCGAGGGCGGCTGCGCCGCCTCGATGCGCAACGCGAACTCCAAGGACAGCTGGCAGGTGCACTTCGGTGACACCATGCGCGGCGGCAAGTTCCTGAACAACTGGCGTATGGCCGAGCTGCACGCCCGCGAAGCACCGGACCGCGTGTGGGAGCTGGAAACCTATGGTGCGCTGTTCGACCGGACCAAGGACGGCCGGATCAGCCAGCGCAACTTCGGTGGCCACACCTACCCCCGCCTGGCGCACGTCGGTGACCGCACCGGCCTGGAGATCATCCGCACCATGCAGCAGAAGATCGTCTCGCTGCAGCAGGAGGATTTCGCCGAGACGGGTGACTACGAGGCCCGCATCAAGGTGTTCCACGAGTGCACCATCACCGAGCTGGTGAAGGACGGCGACCGGATCGCCGGCGCGTTCGGCTACTGGCGCGAGTCGGGCCGGTTCGTGCTGTTCGAGGCGCCCGCCGTGGTGCTGGCCACCGGCGGCATCGGCAAGTCGTTCAAGGTGTCGTCGAACTCCTGGGAATACACCGGCGACGGGCACGCCCTGGCGCTGCGGGCCGGCGCGACGCTGATCAACATGGAGTTCATCCAGTTCCACCCGACGGGCATGGTCTGGCCGCCGTCGGTGAAGGGCATCCTCGTCACCGAGGGCGTGCGCGGCGACGGCGGAGTGCTCAAGAACTCCGAGGGCAAGCGCTTCATGTTCGACTACATCCCCTCGGTGTTCAAAGGCCAGTACGCCGAGACCGAGGAAGAAGCCGACCAGTGGCTCAAGGACAACGACTCCGCACGCCGCACCCCTGACCTGCTGCCGCGCGACGAGGTGGCCCGCGCCATCAACTCCGAGGTCAAGGCCGGCCGCGGCACCCCGCACGGCGGCGTCTACCTCGACATCGCCTCGCGCATCCCCACCGAGGAGATCAAGAAGCGCCTGCCGTCGATGTACCACCAGTTCATGGAGCTGGCCGAGGTCGACATCACCAAGGACGAGATGGAAGTCGGGCCGACGTGCCACTACGTCATGGGTGGCATCGAGGTCGATCCCGACACCGGTGCGGCCCGCACGCCCGGCCTGTTCGCGGCCGGCGAGTGCTCGGGCGGTATGCACGGCTCGAACCGGCTCGGCGGTAACTCGCTGAGCGACCTGCTGGTGTTCGGCCGGCGGGCCGGCCTCGGCGCCGCGCAGTACGTCAAGGCGCTGCCCGCGCGGCCGGTCGTCTCCGATGACGCACTGACCACGGCGGCGCGGGAAGCCTTGGCGCCGTTCGACGAACACGTCGGCGCGGAGAACCCGTATACGCTGCACACCGAGTTGCAGCAGGCCATGAACGACCTGGTCGGCATCATCCGCACCAAGGAGGAGATCGAGCAGGCACTGCTCAAGCTCGACGAGCTCAAGCGCCGGATGCACAACATCACCGTCGAGGGCCACCGGCAGTTCAACCCCGGTTGGCACCTGGCCGTCGACATGCGAAACATGCTGCTGGTCAGCGAGTGCGTGGCCAAGGCCGCGCTGGCCCGCACCGAGAGCCGCGGCGGCCACACCCGCGACGACTACCCGGAGATGAGCGCCGACTGGCGCAACATCCTGCTGGTGTGCAGTGCCGGTGGGGGTGACCCGATCGTCCCCGACGTCACCGTCACGCCGGAACAGCAGGTGCCGATGCCCGCCGAGCTGCTCGCCTGCTTCGAGCTGTCCGAGCTGGAGAAGTACTACACCGACGCCGAATTGGCCGCCCATCCGGAACGGAGCCAGCGATGAGCAACAGCTACCAAGCCAATCTGCGGGTCTGGCGCGGGGACGACACCGGTGGCGGCCTCGACGACTTCAAGGTCGAGGTCAATGACGGTGAGGTGGTGCTCGACATCATCCACCGCATCCAGGCCACGCAGGCCCCGGACCTGGCGGTGCGGTGGAACTGCAAGGCCGGCAAGTGCGGGTCGTGTTCTGCGGAGGTCAACGGCCGGCCCCGGCTGATGTGCATGACGCGGATGTCGACGTTCGATCCGGCCGAGACCGTCACCATCACCCCGCTGCGGGCGTTCCCGATCATGCGCGACCTGGTCACCGATGTGTCGTTCAACTACGAAAAGGCGCGCCAGATCCCGTCTTTCGCGCCGCCGAAGGACCTCAAGCCCGGCGAGTACCGGATGCAGCAGGAAGACGTCGAGCGGTCGCAGGAGTTCCGCAAGTGCATCGAGTGCTTCCTGTGCCAGAACACCTGCCACGTGGTGCGCGACCACGAGGAGAACAAGCAGGCCTTCGCCGGGCCGCGCTTCCTGATGCGGGTGGCCGAGCTGGACATGCATCCTCTGGACACCCTCGACCGCAAGGACATGGCGCAGGACGAGTTCGGCCTGGGTTACTGCAACATCACCAAGTGCTGCACCGAGGTCTGCCCCGAGCACATCAAGATCACCGACAACGCGCTGATCCCGATGAAGGAGCGCGTCGCCGACCGCAAGTACGACCCGATCGTCTGGCTGGGGAACAAGCTCTTCCGGCGGTAGGTTGCCGATCCGGCGGGGCCGGCGATGTTTCGGCGTACGCTCGGAAGGGCAGCCAATCCTTGACGAAAGGCAGCCAGATGGGCCAATCAGAAACGCACAGCGTCAACGACATTCGGACCGCGATCCGCGAGCTCTCCTTGCGCGCCGAACTGGCCCGCAAGGAAGGGCGGCCTGACGACGCCGCTGAACTCGAGGCGCGGGTCGCGGGGTATCGCCAGGAGCTGGCCTCCCGGCCCTGACGCGGGCGCTAGGCGGAGAGCAATCCGAAGCTCACTGCTCCACCACAGATCGCAACCAGCCCCGCGACGATGAACGCCGCGCTCAGGCCAGGTGTCGAGATGCCGGCGGCCGGGTCACCGGTTGCGGCCAGCGCGCCGCACAGCGCAACGCCGATGGTCAGACCGAGCTGACGAGCCGCGTTGACCGCGGCGGCCGCGGTTCCGGCACGAACCGGTGGTACCGAGGTTGCGGCGACGGCGGGCAGCACGGGTGACACGATCCCCGCTCCGACGCCGGACACCACCAGCGCGCCGATGAACGTCGTCCACTCCGGCCGGGTGACGACGGCGCCGCCCGACAGACATGCCAGTCCGGTCAGGACCGTGCCGCCTCCGAGCACCCAACTTGGCGGGGCGTCGTGCAGACGGGCGCTGAGGGCTAGCGATACCGCGATGAAGGCCACCAGCTGAATGGTCAGGATGAGCGCCGCCTGCAGTGCGCTCATGCCTGCGGTGCCCTGCAGCCAGCGAGACAGCGCGGGCAATACCGCGAAACCGGCGAAATAGTACGCAAACGAGGCGGCGAGCGCGCCGGTGAAGCCGCGGGTGGCGAAGAGGCCGGCAGGCAAGACCGGATTGGCAACGCGGCGTTGAACCACGACGAACACGCCGGCAGACACCAGACCTGTCGCAGCGCCGGCGGCCGTGCCGGTCGAGGTCCATCCGTGTTCTCCGGCGTTGATCATGGCGTAGGTGAGCCCGGTCATCGCCACCGTGATCAGCGCTGCGCCTGCGAGGTCCACTCGGCCACCGCGGTGGTGCTCACGCGGTAGTGAGACAACGCCGAGGAGTAACGCGATGCCACACACGGGCACTGCGGCGGCGAACAACCAACGCCAGCTGACGAATTCGGTGACGGCACCCCCGGCGAGGGTGCCGACCGTGCTGCCCGCGCCGGCCACCGCGCCCCATACCGCAAACGCGATTCCGCGGGCGCGCCCGGCATAGCACTGTGCCAGCAGCGGCACTGCAGTCGCGAATATCGCTGCGCCGCCGACACCTTGGGCGGCACGGGCGGCAACCAATTGACCGCCGGAGCCCGCGAGCGCGCAGACCGATGACGCGGCGCCAAATGCGGCCAAGGCGAGCAGGAACAGCCGGCGGTGCCCGATCCGGTCACCCAGAGTTCCCATGGCCAAGACCAGGGCGGCGAGGGCGAGCGTGTAGACGTCGACGATCCACTGCGCGACAGTGAATCCGGTCCCGAAGTCGTCAGCGATGGTGGTGGCACTGACCGTTACCACCGTGGTGTAGACGAGGAGAAGAAACGTTGCGGCGCAACATGCCAACAGCGGGCGTCGGTCTGCCGGCCGGTTGACCACGGCGATACGTTGACTGGACTTCGATGCGGAGGATGTTGACGGCACAGTGCCACGTTGATGTAATGCCCTTGTGCGTGTAAACCCTTACACCGCGCCACTGTTGCAGAACGTGACCGACCTGCTCAACCGGCCCGCATCCACGCCCGCCGAGCTCCAGGATCGATGGACCGCCCGGGCGATGCCGACCGACCAAGATGCGACGGCCGAAGACCTGCGTCACGTGCGAGAGTTCTTACAGCAGTGGGAAAAGCTGGTCGAGGCACGCACCGATGAAGACCGGGTGAGCGTTCTCAATGAACTGCTGGACCGCTATACGACCAGTCCGTCGATCACCAATCACGACGGCAGCGGCTGGCACCTGCACTACCGCGCTCCCGACGCTGGATTCGCCGCCACCCTGGCCGGCGCTACCAGCGCCGCTGCGGCCCAGTACCTCACTGACCGGGGCCTGCACCGGATACGCAGATGTGCACGGGCCGGCTGCTCGAACGCCTTCGTCGACTTCACTCGACCGGGGACGCAGAAATACTGCAGCCACCCTTGCGCCAACCGCGACGCCGTGCGGCGGCATCGGGCATCATCACGGCGCAGTGGTTGAGTCTCAGGCCTCCAGGCGGCGGAATGCGCTGCGGTGGAAGACCATCGGCTCGACGTCGGGGTTGATGACGATGTCACTGATCGCCAGGACCACGATGGTGTGATCGCCGGCGGGGACCAGCTGATCGATCGACGTCTCGAGCCACACGCTGGTGCCGTGGATGAACAGCGCACCGTTGTCGCGTGCCTCGGTTTCCATGCCGGCGAAGCGGTCACCGGTCTTGGCGGCCAGCGTGCGCGCCGCGGCGTCGTGCTGCTGGCCCAGCACGCTGATGCCCAGGGCCGGCAGGTCCTTGAGCTTCGGCCAGGTGGTCGACGTGTTCTGCACACAGAACGACACCAGCGGCGGTTCCAGCGACACGGGCACGAAGGTGCTGGCGGCCAGGCCGACCTTCTCGCCGTTGACGTGGGCTGCGATGGCGACGACACCGATCGGGAAGTGGCCGAACGCCGCGCGCAGGGATGCCGGGCTGAGATCTGTAGAGCTCATAGTCCGTCCATCTTCACATGGCACTCCCCGAGGCACCCGAGCAAGCGTCCGCTTGGCGGGAACGCCCTGCTACCGGCCGAGGTAGCGCGCCAGCGAGTCTTCGGCCGCCTCGGGTATGAATCCCGCTGATTCCAGCTTCTGGGTGTCGAGCACGCTGTTGCGCGGCCGCGGGGCCACCGCGCCGGTCGCCGAGGCGAAGTAGGCCTCGGTGCTGACGCCTGTCACCCGCGCCGGATCGTGGCCGGAGAGCTCGAACACCCGGCGGGCGATGTCCGCCCACGACATCGCCGGGCCCGAACCGGTGACGTTGTACGTCCCGTACGGCGCGCCGGTCGTGGTCAGGTGCCGGATCGCCCGGGCCAGCTCGGAGGTGAACGTCAGCCGCCCGACCTGATCGTCGACCACGGACGGGTCGACGCCGCGCTCGGCCAGCGACGCCATGGTCCGCACGAAGTTGCGGCCGTCCCCGATCACCCACGACGTCCGCAGGATGTAGTGCCGCGGCACCGTCGCGACGATCTGGTCGCCGGCCGCCTTGGTCTGGCCGTACACCCCGAGCGGGCCGATCGGGTCGTCCTCCCGGTAGGGCGAGTCAGAGGTGCCGTCGAACACGTAGTCACTGGAGAGGTGCACCAGCGTGAGGCCGCGGGCGGTCGCGATACGGGCTAGCGCGGCAACGCCGGTGACGTTGACGGCCCAGGCGTCGGCTCGCCCGCTCGGGGTCTCGGCCGCGTCCACGGCGGTGTACGCGGCGGCGTTGATGACGGTGTCATAGTCCTGCCAGCGCAGCACCGACTCGAGGTCACCGGACAGGTCCACCTGCTCGCGGGTGACGAACTCGACGCTGGGGTCATCCCCGTATTCGGCGCGCACGGCCCGGCCGACTTGGCCATTGGCGCCCAGTACCAACGTCTTTCGCGGTGCGACCGGTTGGATGTCCGCCAGCCGGGGATGCGTCCGGTCCTTGGCCGAGAGCTCGGCGCGTTCGAGCGGAATCGGCCAGTCGATGGCCAGCGTCTCGTCGGCCAGGTTCACCGAAACATACTGCGCGTCAGGCGAATAGTGGTCGTTGACGAGGTAGACGTACGCGGTGTCGGGCGCCAGGGTCTGGAACGCGTTGCCGACCCCGCGGGGTACGAACACCGCCCGCGACGGGTCCAGCTCGGCCGTGAACACCGCGCCGAACGTCGGGCCGTCGCGCAGGTCGACCCAGGCGCCGAAGATCCGGCCCGTCGCCACCGAGACGAACTTGTCCCACGGTTCGGCGTGGATGCCGCGGGTCGTGCCCGCCGCGTCGTTGAAGGAGATGTTGTTCTGCACGGGCCCGAAATCCGGCAGCCCGAGCGCCGTCATCTTCTCGCGCTGCCAGTTCTCCTTGAACCAGCCGCGGTTGTCGCCGTGCACCGGCAGGTCCCAGACGGTCAGGCCCGGAATCGGTGTGGCAGTGGCAGACAACGGTTTTCCGTACTCGGTCACGGGTTGCCCATCACTCACTGGCCCTGGCTCGCGTAGCGCGCTTCGGTGGCGTCCTTGACCGGACGCCACCACGCCTCGTTGTCGCGGTACCAGGCGATGGTGGCGCTCAGCCCGTCAGCGAAGTCGACATATTTTGGCCGCCAACCGAGTTCGGTGCGCAGCTTGGTCGAATCGATGGCGTAACGCAGGTCGTGTCCGGCGCGGTCCGTCACGTGGTCGTAGCCGTCGGACGGCCGGCCCATCTGCGTCAGGATCATCTCGATGACGGTCTTGTTGTCCTTTTCGCCGTTGGCGCCGATCAGGTAGGTCTCGCCGAGGCGGCCCTTCTCGATGATCGTCAGCACGGCGGACGAGTGGTCGTCCACGTGGATCCAGTCCCGCACATTGCGGCCCGCGCCGTAGAGCTTCGGCCGGATGCCGCACAGCACGTTGGTGATCTGCCGCGGAATGAACTTCTCGACGTGCTGGTAGGACCCATAGTTGTTGGAGCAGTTGGAGATTGTGGCGCGGACACCGAACGAGCGCACCCAGGCCCGGACCAGCAGGTCACTGCCGGCTTTGGTCGACGAATAGGGCGACGACGGGTTGTAGGCCGTGCGTTCGGTGAACTTGGCGGGGTCGTCGAGTTCGAGGTCGCCGTAGACCTCGTCGGTCGAGATGTGGTGCAGTCGGGTGCCGTGCTTGCGGACCGACTCCAGCAGCGTGAACGTCCCGACCACGTTGGTGTGCAGGAACGGCTCCGGATCGCGCAGCGAGTTGTCATTGTGCGATTCGGCGGCGAAGTGCACCACGATGTCCGTCGTCGCCATGAGCTCGTCGACCAGCGCGGCGTCGGCCACGTCGCCCAGGACGAACGTCATCCGCTGTTCGGGCAGCCCGGCAAGGGATTCCCGGTTGCCCGCGTAGGTCAGCTTGTCCAGCACCGTGACGTGATGGTCGGTGTGGGCCAGGACGTATCGGACGAAGTTGGCGCCGATGAATCCGGCGCCACCGGTGACCAGCAGCCGTGCCATCAGTACCCCCTGCTCAGCAGATCCAGCAGGTACGTGCCGTAGCCGGACTTCACCAACGGCTCGGCGCGCTCGCGCAGCTCGTCGCTGCTCAGATAGCCACGCCGCCAGGCGATTTCCTCGGGCACCCCGATCTTCAGACCGGTGCGGCGCTCGATGGTCCGCACGAACTCGGCGGCGTCGGTCATCTGATCGAACGTCCCGGTGTCGAGCCACGCCGTGCCGCGCGGCAGCACCTGCACACGTAACCGGTTCTGCGCCAAGTACGTTCGGTTGATGTCGGTGATCTCGTACTCGCCGCGGGCACTGGGCTTCAACTCGCGCGCGATCGACACCACGTCGTTGCTGTAGAAGTACAGCCCCGGCACGGCGTAGTTGCTCTTGGGCACCGCGGGCTTTTCCTCGAGCGAAACCGCCTGCCCGGCATCGTCGAATTCGATGACGCCGTAGGCCGACGGTTCGGCGACCCAGTAGCCGAAGATCGCGCCGCCGTCGACGTTGTTGAACCGCTGCAGCTGCGTGCCCAGACCCGGGCCGTACAGCAGGTTGTCGCCGAGGACGAGCGCCACGCTGTCGCCGCCGAGGAAGTCGGCGCCGATGGTGAAGGCCTGCGCCAACCCGTCGGGCGACGGCTGCTGGGCATAGCTGATCGAGACGCCGTACTGCGATCCGTCGCCGAGCAGCCGCTCGAAACTCGGCGCGTCGAGCGGCGTCGTGATGACCAGGATGTCGGTGATCCCCGCCAGCATCAACGTGGACAGCGGGTAGTAGATCATCGGCTTGTCGTAGACCGGGATCAGCTGCTTGGACACCCCGGCGGTGACGGGGTGTAGTCGCGTGCCCGCGCCCCCGGCCAGGATGATGCCTTTCACCCGGCCATCCTGACATACGGCGGTTGGCTGCAGAGCAACATGCGACGGGCCGCAGCCGGCATAAGCGCCAGAACGTTACGTCGAGTCCGACCGATTCCAGACAATCGTGTTCCCACGCCCGATATATGTCAGTGATATCGAGCGCTCAGTGACGTTGAGAACCCCATACACCAGGTTAAGAACCGGACTCGGCTTGAGCCACAGGACGCAGTCGTTCTCATCACCTGGGCGGGCTGGCTGGGGCGTGTTGCTCCACTTAGTGAATTCCCAAGTGCCGGCAACGGTCTCAGCCCCACCACCGCTGGTCATCGTGCCATCCGCGTTCAACGTCTTGATGCCAGTCGAGTCCGCTTCCGATTCCTTCCAAGTGCCAACGAATTGCGAGGCCATGAACTGGCCGTTGCAGTCTGCTGCGGGCGCAGACGGCGAGGAAGTCTCGCTTCGGGACGAGGTACTTGTACATCCCGCGCCGGCGGCGCAGCAGGCCATTACGAGCATTGCGATGGGCAAGTTCATCGACCTAACACCTGTAATCCTTTCTGGTAGTACTCAGTCCGCGCCGCCAGACCATGGTCACCACCATTAACCATCTCTGTGATGGCCCGAATATCCCCAGTATCTGCTACAGCATTACCGTTGTGCGTATCCCAGTACCAAACGGCAGTCTTGAACGCCCACTCTGGGGTCGCAGCCAGCTCAGGATGGCCAACAAGGTCAACTCCCAGTGCTTTGCTCGCTGCGGCGTAGTTATCTCTGCCTGTCAACTGGATGACTCCCCGACCCTTGAAACGCATCCCGTCACCAGGCTGACAATTTCCCAAACCGCTCGGTCCAGAGCACCGACCTTCGTACTCGGCACCACTTGCGTATTCTTCGTACGTCCTAAATCGATCGGACTCGACGGCAATCTGAGAGATGAACGCGGCCTGTCTCGCTGGAGTGTTCATGCCGCCCTGACGCATCGCATCGTTTAGCGGGCCGACCATCTCTTCCGCTTTCTCCCGGCTTAATTCGGGCACAATCTGCATTAACTGGTCCGCCGTAACGGGAGTGAAGCCATCGGTCGGCGGTGGCGCTGGTGGTGGTGCCTGTGACGTCGTTGGGTCATCGCCAACGGCAGCTCGCATTGCGGCGGCCAACTCGTCATCGGTGGCTTCGGCTTTGGCGTGCAGTTTTGTCAGGTCATCTTGCAACGTCTGCCAAGCTCCGATGAAGGCCAGGTCACTACCGCGCCCTTCGCCGGTATTGCCGATATCCACTTTCCAGTCCGGCGTGACGGTCCAGTGATTCGCTCGAGCGAGTTCATCGATCCGACGCATTTCCGAACGACACTGGCGGACATCTTCTTCCGCCTTGGACGCAGCGGCAGCAACCTTGGCAGTTTGGGTGGCGTCAGCATTGGTCTGAGTGATGGCTTTAGTGATGTTTGCGCGAAAGGCGTCGGCAGCATCCCCGTGCCAGTCCGCCAGCATTTGTTGCACCTGCTGCAGACGGCCTGCCGTCGTCTTCAGAGTTTGGGACCGGCCAGTGGCCGCGTCAAAAATCTGCTCAATGGCGAACAGGTTCCAGCGCCGCACATCGTCGGTGGAAAGATCACCCACCTATAGACCCATCCGCCCGGCGATACCCGTGATGTTCTCGGCACCATCCACATCGGTGCCTGTGTACAAGGCCGCTGCCTCTATCAGCGCCTCCGACAACTGCGTCAAAGCCTGCAGATGTTCTGTGTGGCGAGCCTGCCACACTCCTGCAACCTCGCCCAGGGATTGCTTCGAGGAGCCGATCCACCCCTCGGATGCATCCTCTACCTCGGCTTCATGATCAATGAAGCATCCCGCCGCATGTTGAATCGCGTCGAAAACATGACCACCGCCCTGGTGGACAATCACCGGATCAACCTGCAAGTCGCCCACAATCACGCCCCCACTGTCGCCTACAGATGGCTCCCCCGAACCAGCGTATCGCCCTGCACCGCAGCGTTCCGTCATCAATTTGAGGGCTGCGCTACGACCATCCCTGGCAGCTGATGTTTGCGTCAACCAACGGGAACGCGACGATCCGAGCACGAAACAGCCGCCCTGCTTCTGACCTGAACAGAAACAAGCCGCCCACCTCGGCGTGAGATGGGCGGCCTCTGTCTGGCTACAGCGTCCCTAGCGCTTGTCCATGATGCCCTCGATCTGGTCGACACCGTGGATGCCGCTGTTGGTGTCGCTGGCCAGGACGATGAGCCCGTTGCCCTCGTGGTTGAGCGTGACCAGCATGGTCTCGTGCGCCATCGCGGCGTGCTTGTTGCCGTGGTTGTAGAGCGGCGTGACGACGTCGTCGTTCAGCTTGGCGAAGAAGTTGGTGTCGATGCCGTTCGCGTTCCAGGCGCGGTACTGATGCTTGCTGTTCTGGACGAAGGTCTTGTCGTGGTCGGTGACCTCGATGACCTGGTCGACCCACTTGTGCTCGTCCTTGCTGACCTTGCCGGCCTTGACGGCCCGGTCGATGTCTTCGCGGGCGGGGCCGTAGAGCCGGGTGAGGTGGATGTGCAGTTGGTCGTATCCGCGGCCGTCCTGCGAGTTGATGCCGAGGGCCCAGTCCGGCGAGCTCCCGAAGTGGATCGAGTCGTAGGCGTCCTTGAAGTAGTTGGGGGCGTCCGAGCGCAGCAGGTTGGGGCATTCGATCCCGGTCTCCCGGACCGTCGGCACCACCAGCAGATCCTGGACCGCCTTGATGTCGTGCTTGCCCGGGTGCACAGCGAAGCCACGGGTCGAGTCATTGCCCGGCCACTGGACCTGCAAGTTGTGACCCGGGTTCTTCGGCGAGTGCTCTCCCACGCCGTGCGCCGGCGGCTTCACGCCGTCCCAGATCTTGTCGTCCTTGTGGGTGAGGTCGCACTCCATGAAATGCTGCGTGCCCGTCTCCGCGTGGGCGGCGGGCGAGAGACCGAACGCCAGCGCCGGCGCTGCCACCAGGGCGGCGGCGGCCGCGATGCGGCGGGTGTAGCGGGAGCGGGTGGTCACGGTCGTGGTGGTCATATCGTCTCCTGAAGGTTGTGGGCCGTTTTGGCGTTGAAACAACCTTCGCGGAATCGACGCCCCAGGTCAGTCCGCTGATCGGGCCCTCGACCGGACGAAATCGGCGTCCCCCGATTGGGGGACATGCACCGGTTTCCGATGATCGGCTCTCTTTCGACACATTCGATTTGGAGCCGTCAACTTTCCTTGGCCGTCAACGAAAGTTGACGGCTCCCGACGAAAGGTGTCTGTGGAGAGCCCGGCCTCGGTGACCGGTGTAGCCCCCGCCGGCAAACCAGGTACCACCGGTCACATGTGAGTTGAGTAACCTGGCGCCATGTCCGATGCGTCGATCCTGTCCGTGCTGCGCGAGCGCGCCGGCGCGACTCCCGACGACGTGGCCTACACCTTCACCGACTACGACCACGACTGGGACGGCGTCACCGAGAGCCTGACCTGGGCCCAGCTGTACCGTCGCACCCTCAACGTGGCGCATGAGCTCCGCATGCACGGCGTCCCCGGCGACCGCGCGCTGATCATCGCGCCGCAGGGGCTGGCCTACATCGTCGGGTTCCTGGGCGCCATGCAGGCGGGTTTCATCGCGGTGCCGCTGTCGGTCCCGCTACCGGGTTCGCACGACGAGCGGGTGAGCGCCGTCATCACCGACACGTCGCCGACGGTCGTGCTGACCACCGCGGCCGCGTTCGACATCGCCGCGCAGAACGTGGACGACGGCGCCTCCATGGTCGCCGTGATCGCCGTCGACACCCTCGACCTGGACGCCGACCGCGACTTCGACGAAGAGGTCCCGCCGGGTCCCGACATCGCTTACCTGCAGTACACCTCCGGGTCGACGCGGCTGCCGGCCGGCGTGATGATCTCGCACCGGAACCTGCGGGTGAACGTCGAGCAGTTGCTGGCCGACCTGCTGTCGCAGCACGGTGGAGAGCTGCCGCCGGGGTCGACGCTGGTCTCGTGGCTGCCCTTCTACCACGACATGGGCCTGGTGCTCGGGATCGCGGTCCCGATCTTCTCCGGCCACAAGGGCGACCTCATGAGCCCGATCGCCTTCCTCACGCGCCCGGTCCGCTGGCTGCAGGCGCTGTCGCGGAACAACCCCGCATGGTCGGCAGCCCCGAACTTCGCGTTCGACCTCGCGACGCGCCGCGTCACCGACGAGGAGATGGCCGAGCTCGATCTCAGCGGCGTCATCGGCATCAACAACGGCGCCGAACGCATCCACCCACCCACCCTGATCAAGTTCGACGAACGCTTCGCCTCCGTCGGCTTCCGGCCCGAGATGATGGTGCCGTCGTACGGCCTGGCCGAGGCGACGCTCTACGTGGCCAGCGGTGCGCACGGCCGGCCGCCAGAGGTCGTCGAGTTCGCCGCAGACGAACTCACGCAGGGAATCGCGTTGCGCAAAGCGGGTGGGACGCCGCTCATGCGGTACGGCCGGGCGCCGTCGCCGCTGCTGGAGATCGTCGACGCCGACACCTGCCAGCCGTGCCCCGACGGCGTCGTCGGCGAAATCTGGGTCCGTGGCGACAACGTCTCCGCCGGGTATTGGCGCAAGCCCGAGCAGACCGGGTCCGCCTTCGGCGCGACCCTGGTGGACGCCCCCGAGGGCACGCCCGAGACGGGCTGGCTCCGAACCGGGGACCAGGGCTTCCTCTCCGACGGCGACCTGTTCATCGTCGGCCGCATCAAGGACATGCTGATCGTGCGCGGCCGCAACCACTACTCCGACGACATCGAAGCGACGGTGCAGAAGATCAGCCGCGGCCGGGTGGCGGCGATCGCCGTGACCGACGACCACACCGACCAGCTGGTCACCATCATCGAACTCAAGTCGCGCGCCGACGCCGCTGAGCTCGATGGGCTGAAAAACGATGTGGTCGCGGCGATTTCGCGGGCGCATGGGTTGCAGGTCGCCGACGTCGTGCTGGTGGAAGCCGGGTCGATCCCGACCACCACGAGCGGCAAGATGCGCCGGTCGGCCTGTGCCGAGCAGTACCGGCAGGGGCAGTTCGTCCGGTTGGACGCGTAACCGCGCCGCATGTGGATCACCCTGCTGGTGATGGCGGTCGCGGTCAGCCTGGAGCCGTTCCGCATCGGCATGTCCGTCGTCATGCTGAACCGCCCGCGCCCGCACCTGCAGCTGGCGGCGTTCCTGTGCGGCGGTTTCCTGATGGGCCTGTCCGTCGGCGCGGTTGTGCTGTTCTTCCTCGAGTCCCGGCTACCCGCTTGGGCCTCAGCACATTTCAACCTACCGACGGTCCAGATCGTGATCGGCGTATTGGCGTTGGTGGCCGCGGTGCTGCTGGCCGTGACGAAGGGGCGCGAGCGGACCGTCCCGGACTGGCTGACCCGGCTGCTCACCGGCCGGTCGTTGTGGGTCGCCGGCGTCGCGGGCCTGGGCATCGCGCTGCCGTCGGTCGACTATCTCGCGGCGCTGGCGGTGATCGCCGCCGCACACCTCGAGGCCGGGGTGCGGATGGGTGCGCTGGTGACCTTCAACGTGGTGGCCTTCTCGTTGGTCGAGATACCCTTGCTGGCCTACCTGATCGCCCCGCAACGCACGCGCACCGCAATGAGCAACCTGCACAACTGGATTCGCGCCCGGCAGCGGCACGAAGTCGCCGGCCTGCTGGCGGTGGTGGGTGTCGTACTGGTCGCGGCGGGTGCGCTGGGGATCTAGTGCGCGCTCGGCCCGTGGCTCAGCACGTAGTTGATGCCCGACATCAGCTGTGACACCGGGTCGGCGGCACCACCGAAGGCGGCCTGGGTGGCCGGGGCGGTGGCTGCGGCGGGGTCGTAGCCGTTGACGGGATCGACGGTGACGGGTGCGGTCGCCGGGTCGTCGTTGCGCGAATATCCGGCTCTTCATGATTGACGGTGTAGTTGGGGTCTGAATCCGCCGGTTTCGAGTAGGGATCGGGCGATGTAGTGGGTGA